>DASPQK010000421.1:0-18650 GCA_035624985.1 Syntrophobacteraceae bacterium
ACAGGAGAACGCCGGATAATGGAGCGTAGAGCATTTCGTTTTTCGGTCTTCGGTTTCACAATGTACACTTGTCTTTCTTCGAGCTCTTCGTGTCCTTCGTGGTGAAAGAAGCATCGCCGCGAAGAGGAAGAAGACAGCAAGGCGTTGCGGCCGGAGCGCCATGCCGACGGAATTTCCGTGTACAGGGAAGTCAAACACCAAAATCAACTTGAAGCCGCTCGGGGCGGCCCAACCGAGACAGGGCAGCGTGGCCACGAAGCAAAAGATGAAGACCACGAAGAAAGCTCGGGGGTACTCGGTTGCCGGAAGACCCAGAAAAGGAGCGCCCAATGGCAACCAAAGACAAGTGTGTTTCGATCGTACCGTATTTCAAGGTCCACACCGGCAAAATGGATGCTTTTAAGGGTTTATGCGAGCAATTCGTCGAGAAGAGCAGGACTGAGCCAAAATGCCTGTATTACGGCTTTAGCTTTTTCGAAGATCAGGCCCATTGTCGTGAAGGCTATGCGGATGCAGAAGGTGCGCTGACACATCTGCAGAATATAGGGCCTATTTTGAATGAAGCGCTAAAGATAGCCGATCTCACCCGGCTGGAGATTCACGGACCGGAAGAAGAACTGGCAAAACTGAGGGGACCGCTATCTAATTTGAAGCCGCAGTTTTTCACGCTGGAGTTCGGCTTTCGGAAAAGCCCTGGATTCCGGCCCCCGGATCGGGGTCCGGGGCAGGCTCCGCCGGAATGACGATCCTTTTCCTTGGACTGCATCATTCTTGTTTGAGCGCTTATGGGGTTTACCACAGTGACCGGGAGGGCGTAAAACCCTCCCCTACTCCACACAAACATCTCTCGCTCCTGGTTTACTTCAAATGGACGTGACCGGGAGGGCCTACAGCGCTGCGCTCCCCCTACAGATCGGGAGGGCTTAAAGCCCTCCCCTACTCCACACAAACATCTCATGCACCAGGTCCCAGCTGCTCACAGGACCGATCTGGCCCGGCCTCCAAAAAGGCGCTTTGCTCCCCGGATAAGTCTCGTTTTGAGACCGCACCATAGAGATAACCTATTTGAGAAATCAATAAAACCTATATTAAATGTTTGACAAGAACTAAAATATGTGACAATTTTTGCAAACTCGCCAGGTTTCGAGAGGCGATTATGGAGTCTTGTCTCCCTGCGCATACGACAGGGGCATGCAGTTTCACCAACATCCACAAAATGAGGAGGAAACATGAAAAGAAGGTCTACTTGCAATTTCCTGTTTGTCATCATTTTAATTATGGGGTGTGTAGTGTTTGTGGGCGCCGATTGCGGTCTTGCCGCCCTGAGCCCTTCTCAGAGCGACTTTCCCAACGCTGCGCTGCTCGTCTCCGGCACCTCTGTTGAAAGCAGCATTGGCGAGGCCAACCTGGTTATCATCGATGCGCGATCCTCCACCGCTTATGCAGCTTCACACATTCCGCACGCCATCAATATCAATTACGGCGACTACTTTACCTTCGGCAAGGGGCTGAAGTCCGTCACGACCTTGAACAGCCTGCTGAGCAATGCGGGCCTGACGACCGGCATGACCCTGGTCATATATGACAACACGGCGGCGTCGTTTGGAGCCGCAGGGCGCCTGTTCTGGATGTTCGAGTACCTGGGCTGCAATGACGTGCATATACTTGACGGCGGCTGGGACAAGTGGGTTGCCGACAGTCGAAACACCGAGACCACAACGAGAACGCTTCCGGCGGCCACATTTGCAGCCGATGTTCAAACGCCGCTCAAAATTACATATCCGCAGATACACGGGAAGCTTGGCGCTTCCGGCTTCGCAATTATCGACACGCGCACCGACGAAGAATACATCGGCTGGCAGCTCTACGGAGAAGCACGCGGCGGTCATATCCCCGGCGCGATTCAGATTCCTTACGCATGGTATCTCAACCCGGATGAGACAGTCTTAAATTATGGCGATCTCAGCGCAATGTTTGAAACGCGGGGAGTGACTCCGGATAAGGAAGTCGCAGCCTACTGCACTTGCGGAATAAGGAGCGGTTTTGCTTACTTTTTGCTGCGGCTGATGGGCTATCCGACGGCTGCTAATTACGACGGTTCCATCGCGGAATGGTCATCGATTTCATCACTTCCCGAGGAGAAGGCGGCCCGCTTCTCCTCTATCGTCTATCCTGCGTGGATACAAGCGGTCAAGGACTATGCGTCCGGCAAATCCACCGAGGCCCCGCCGGAATATAATTATAAAGCGAACCACCCTTACGTAATATTCGAAACCCAGTGGGGGACACTGTCCGATTTGACTCAACCTTACCTCGCCGGCCACATTCCGGGAGCGATCCATTCAGATTCCGACATATATGAAAACGGTTATCCCAGGTGGTTTCTCAACTCAGACCCACAGCTCAGGACTGCCGCCGGCAAAATGGGAATAACGCCCGACACTACGGTCATCGTTTACAGCAACAGCAACATTTTTGCGGCACGCCTTTTTTGGATCCAGACTTATCTGGGCGTAAAGGACGTCCGGTTCCTCAACGGCGGGTATAACGCATGGCTTGCAGCGGGATATGAAGGCGAGACGAAAATAAACAACCCCACGGCCGCCACTTTCCCTTCAAACACCCGGACCCAGCCGGGGTTTCTGGCCACAACCGCTTATGTCTACAGCAACTACAATAACGGCGCCATATACGTTGGCGACGTTCGAAGCGAGGAAGAGCACATCGGGGCAGTAAGCGGTTACAGCTATGTCCTCGAGAAGGGCAGGATTCCCGGCTCTATCTGGCTATACAATGCAGGTGGCTCTTCCCCCGAGTATAACGACCTCATAGACGGGACCCTCAGAAGCTATACGGAAGTCCTTGAAATGTGGAAGTCCAGAGGCATAAAGTCCTCGACTGAATACGACACCTTTTCCAAAGATATGGTCTTTCAGTGTGGAAGCGGATACCGTTCCGCCCTGGCGTTTCTCTATGCCTACATGATGGGCTACAATAACATCCGCAACTACTCGAGCGGCTGGGAGGACTGGAGCACCACCTATACGTTCAACAAGAAGACCTGCGCCAACAGCATTACTCCCGACTGGTGTCAGACTCCCTCCGGAAGACCTGTTGCTTCCGGCTTTATCGATTTCTGATCGCGATTACAAAGGGGAAGACCGTAGAGCGGTCTTCCCTGCCGCTTCGGCTGCCGCAATCCCAAGCGGGGGCGGGTCGTTTTGACCCGGTGCGAACTCATGGCGCAACGCTCACCCGAGCAGCGCGCCATCATGCTCTCATTCTCTCAGGTCATTAACGATCATGGTCAGATATCCAAGCGGAAAGAGCAGCAGAAAAGGAATTGCAGCCCAGGTTCCCCTGTCGCTGGCGAAAAAGATCGGCATTAGACCGTATGCAAGCAAAGCGGTGTTGAACAGGATGAAGAAAAATCTATGCTGCCGGTAAGCAAGGGGAGAAAATGGAAGGCGGCTCCGCCGGCGCATGCCGAATTTAGGAGTCCGCTCGAACACCCCGCCTCGGCTGAAGACGCCTTCAAGCACCGATAGGGCCAAGCAAGGCGCGAGCCCGATGCTGAAGATGGGCAGAAGCAAAAGACAGAGTCCGGAAAATTTTGACTCTGAATTCAGCCAATAAATGAGGAAATAAAAAAGTATGGCGACACTCGTGCAGAGAATGAGGGGGAGATCTATCCGGAACAGGTCATAGGGTCCGATGCCGACGCGGGATATTATCGTCGGATAGACGGTCAAAGATATCAAAGCACCCAGAAGCCAGCAAAAATTCGCCAGCAGGGTTGCGACAGCTTCGATCTTGATTGAAACGGATAAGCGTGAAGCGAGCAGAGCCGGCAATATTTTTCTCGCCGTCTGCATCGAACCCTTTGCCCATCTTCTTTGTTGACTTCTAAAGGCGGCAAGAGTGACCGGGAGTTCGGATGGGACCACCAAATCTTCAAGATAGATGAATCGCCAGCCTGCCAGTTGGGCGCGAAAACTCAAATCGAGGTCTTCGGTCACCGTATCGGATTGCCATCCTCCAGAGGAATCGATTGCCTTTTTTCGCCATATGCCGGCGGTCCCGTTGAAATTAAAGAACAGGCCCTTTCTGAACCTAACCCAGTGCTCAATGCTGAAATGCGGTCCAAGGAGCAGCGATTGAACGCGAGTGAGCCACGAATGTCCAGTATTCAGGAAACCCCATCGAGCCTGCACCATTCCGATTCGCTCGTCGGTAAAGCAGGGCGCTGTTCGAATCAGGAAATCCCGTGGGGGAACGAAATCGGCATCAAAGATCGCGACGTACTCGCCTGCGGACTGCATCAAGCCGTTTTTGAGAGCGCCGGCTTTATATCCCGCACGATGTGCGCGCCGGATCACCTTCATGTTTACCCCCTTTTTGCGCCAGTGATCCGCCAGCTCATCGACTATTTTTCCCGTAACATCGGTGGAGTCGTCCAGCACCTGTATTTCGAGTTTTTCCCCGGGCCAATCCAGCCGGGCGACTGCATTTATCAGACGGGCCGCCACAAATCTTTCATTGTAGAGAGGCAACTGAACCGTAACGATTGGGGGGGCCTTTCCCAAACCCGCGGATGGAGGGGCCTTCACGGGCCGTTTGCGCTCGACGCTCCAGCACGCCAGCAGCCACAACCTGTGCAGCCCGTAAAGAGACAACAAAGCCATCGCGGTAAAGTGAAGGGTCGTCCACATGATTGTATCCCGATAGCACGAAACCGCGGCTTTTGTCTAATTGATATTTGAATTCTGCAATTCAACAGATGGCAAGGGGAAGGAATGAGTTCATTTATTTCGAAGGCGTTCGGCATTGGAGTGATGACATGCATTTTCATACTCATTTCAACGGCCAGGTCTCTTGCCGGCGCCTGGGTCATGGGAAGCGGGGAGATGTATGAAAGGCTGGCTTTCAACTATTATTACGCCGGAGCGGAATATGGCGCAAACCAGGACCACCTTAAATCATTCAGAGATACTGACATCAGTAATTATATCGAATATGGGATCACAGACAGAATAACGCTCATCAATTCCATCTATTACAAGTTTCTCAAGAAGGAAGACCAGTACGAAGATGTGAGTTCAAATGGATTGGGAGATATTGATTTAGGAGTGAAATACAAAGTAGCCGATGGATCGTGGGGTGTTCTGTCCACACAGGGATTGATCAAGATTCCCGGGCTGTATGGAAAAGACGATCCGCTCCCGCTCGGAAACGCTCAATACGATTTCGAACTGCGGGTGCTCTACGGGCGATCTTTATGGCCGGTCATTCCCGGATACTGCAATTTCGAAATCGGCTATCGATGGCGCTTTGGCGATCCCTCAGACGAAATCAGGTATCTAATCGAATTCGGCGCCGACATAACGAAGAATATTTACGGCAGGATAAAACTGGACTCCATCCTCAGCATGGATAATGGAACCAAATCCAATAATCCAGCCAATCCTATGGCCTACTATAATTACGATCTGGGAAAGCTCGATATCGCCCTTGGAATCAAGATTACAAAAGCATTCGGAATTGAACTCTGCTACACCCCGGCTATATACGGCTGGAACACCACTGAGGGCGCCACCTATACTGTTGCGCTCATCTATATCCTTAAGTGAAAACGGGCAATAAGGAAGGCTAAGACTGGGGCAACCCAGATCAGCAGGGGAATCCAGTCATTTTCCACCCATTGACCGGAAAATGCTTTGAAAGCTACTACACGATAAGATAGAAAGACCGCCCATGTGAGCGCCAGACCCGCAGCTCCGGGAGCGAACGGAAGAAGGCAAACAAGGTAGAGGGCATACCACGGATGGAGGGTCGGGGTCAGGAGAAGATATGCCATGCAGATCCAGCAAAAGGTTCCCATGCATTCGAGAAAGTATCGGTTGGAGGGGGCGCAACCCTGACCCCGGAAAGAACCTTGAGAATTGCCGGGAACACGATGCAACATGGCGAACAGCCTCAGCCAAACGGCTGCTGAAATGAAAAGGAAGATAGAAGCGAGAATCAGCCTCGCCAAACTTCCGGAAGATATGAGTTTGCGAAGAGTTCGAAATGCAAATCCGGCAAACTCCCAGTTCAAAAGATAAATATTCAGGACGAAGAAGAGGTTTTTGATCTGCGGCAGAAACGGAACGGTCAGCAAGGTCAGGCCTGCGAGGATTCCTGCAGACAACGGCGATCTGAAACGCTTTCCCGCGAGCATGAATATGCCCGGAAGAAAAATAAGCGGAAAGAGCTTTACAAGCATTGCACAAGCAAATGTAAAACCGGCTGAAACGGCGATGAGAAGATACTTTGCCGGTCCTTGTCCAGACCGGGAAGGCGGATGCGCTTTTATGGAAGGAATGCATGTGAGCGTTTGCAGCAACGACAGGGTGAAAAACAGGAAAAAGATCCCGAGTCCGTCGATATGGCCTGAAGAACCAATTTCGAGAACCGGCAAAGGGTGCCATGCATAAATCGCAGCATGCCATGCAGGAAGTCCGGCGCGCAAAAGCATCTTTATAATCAGAATGCAGGAAATTGAATCCAGCAGCGCCAATAATGCCTTGAAACCCAGGGGGCCTGCGCCGAGATAAGCTCCGGCAGCGAAAAAAAATTGAGCGACAGGAGGATAGATTGTTCCAAGTTCGGGATGATTCATGAGACGGAGCAGTTCAAGAGATGCCCCATCCGGTGGCGGGGCATTCAATGGAACTTCCGAGTAGGGATTTTGACCGTGTAAGACTTGCAGCCCGTCCCAAAGGTATCGGTAAATATCGTCTGAAAGCTGGGGAGGGCTGAACAGAAAAAGTGCGCGGAGAATTATGGAGATGAGGAGAATCACCCCGGGCGACCAGCCGACCAGTTCTTTTGTTCCGGCATACAGTATGATGCCGAGCGAAATGACGATGACGCACGTTGCCCCTATCAGAGTTGGAAAGGCTGAACGAAGCTCCGGCTGCAGCCTTAAGACCAAATAGGATGCCACAATGATGGAGGGCAGCCCCCATGAGAGGATCTGCCTCACGGGTTGTGAGTTGGTAGATGTCATCCTTCTCATCCGTCACAGGCGATATCGGTATTTAATGGAACTTTTCCGCGTTCGTCAACGAAGATAGTAACCGGAGCGCAGGTACATCGAAAAGAGCCGGCAGGTCTTTTCCCTCATGTCATTTGTGGTAAAAGAGATAGGAACCCACTATGCGACGCATAGGAGTTTTCAGTTTAGGACCGGTAGCTCGGATTTTAATCGCCGACTTCCATCGGACACCGGTTGGCGCAAAGCGCCCTAATGTCCGGTGGATGTCTGATGCCAAGTTGCGTTCAAGGTTGGGCGGGGATAAACCCCATAAGCGCTTAAATAAGCGCGTAAGTTATTGAATTTACTGATGGCAGGGTTAGGATTTTCGTCACCCCGGCGGAAGCCGGGGGTCCAGTGCATTACTTATTGATTTTACAGTAAAAAACAAAGACCTGGTTTCCGGCTTTCGCCGGAATGACGGTCCTTTTCCTTGTACTGCCTCGTCCTTATTTGAGCGCTTATGGGGATAAACCCCGCCCCTACCTCGGGGAGCGGGAGCGCAGCGAATGCGTCGCGCGATGTATGCCCTCCAGATCACATCGATCTTGAACGGAACTTGGTATGAGGGCCTGCTTATGAGTGATAAGGGGACAAGAATGCATATACGCGACAATCTTTCCGCTGGGGGCCCGCGGTCCGCCGGCCAAAGCAGCCGGGGCGCTTCTCAGGAGAAGTGTTTTCGAGTTCTCTGCCGGATGTAATACGAGGGAAAATTTCTCTCTTATTCATAATCGGGCCGGCGCCGGTTGTTTTGGCGTCGATCGTACCTGTCGTGCACCAGAGAGTGCGGAAATGACTCGAACGTGCGGCCGACGACGTATGTCGGCATGCGGTCAGGAGTTGTGCATTGTATCCAGGTAAGGTAACAGCGCTCATAATCCCTGCCAGAAACGAGGCCTTGACGCTGCCCGGCGTTCTCGCCGCCGTCCCCGCAGAGGTGGACCATGTACTGGTAGTCGATAATGGATCGACAGACGATACCCCGCGAATTGCAAAAAAATGCGGCGCAAAGGTCGTGAGCGAACCCAGGAAGGGATACGGCAGGGCCTGTCAGGCTGGAATTTCTGCATATGAAGCAGACCCGCCCGACATAGTGGCTTTTGCCGATGCAGACGGCAGTGACGACATCTCCCGGCTCTCCGAGTTTATCGGACTGCTGACCAAAGGCGAGGCGGACCTGGTTCTGTCGAGGCGCATTCCCGTCGAATCCGGCGCCATGAGTTTTCAGCAACGATTCGGGAATTGGCTTGCAACGAGATTGATCCGTTTTTTTTGGGGGTATGAGTATAAAGATCTTGGACCAATGCGAGCCATTACCTGGAATGGGCTCCGGAAATTGAATATGGCCGATGCCGATTTCGGATGGACGGTCGAGATGCAGATCAAGGCTTTGAAAATCGGGCTAAACGCCCGGGAACTACCCGTTGCTTACCTGAAGAGAAAAGCAGGGAGATCCAAGGTGAGCGGCACGCTGGTTGGTTCTTTGCGCGCAGGTTTGAAGATCCTGCAGGTTATTTTTCATGAGATCTTGAAAGGAGAACACAATGGCTAAAGGCGTCTTTCACTCAAGCAGGTGGTTCCTCATTCTTACTGTCGTAGTATGCGGGGCATTCCTGTCGCCCTTGCCCAGTTCAGCCGCTTCAACATCGGCGCCCGATCTGGGTTTCATAGGGGCAGACGAGTTGGGCCGGACCATACAGGACTGGGCAATCCTGGACGCCAGGCCGAAATCGGATTGGCAAGCCGGGCGCATTGCTGGCGCGCGCTCTTTTTCCTGGGAAGACTACACCACCACCGATAAAAATGGGAAAAAGTTTTGTCTCCGATCTCCAGAAGAACTGGCCGGGGCGCTCTCCGCGATGGGGATCGACGAAAACATGCCCCTGGTAGTTTATGGAGATGCCGACAAGAGCTGGGGCGGGGAAGGATGGACATGTTGGGTGCTCTGCTGGCTTGGCCACAAAGGCCCTATTCGCCTCCTTGCGGGTGGAATCCGGGCATGGAGGGATCAAAAAGGCCCCGTGGGAGTGGAGCCCGAACACCCGCTATCGAAGACTGTTCACTATCAGACAAATATCAGGCGAGAGGTCGACATCTCGGCCTCCGAACTGGAACAAGAAAAGGAGGAGATCGTTTTGATCGACACCCGTTCCACCAAGGAATGGCTTATGGGGCATCTTCCCAAAGCCGTCCATATAGAATGGACTTACTTCTACACAGGAAAAAATCGCCATCCGCTCGACGCTGCGGCGTTCAAAAAGGTGCTCGAGGACCACGGAGTCGATACGAGCAAACCGATCGTCTATTACTGCACCGGAGGCGTACGCTCCGGCTACTCGTGGACGATCCACTCCATAGCCGGCCTGCCTCCGGCTCGCAATTACTCCGGCGGCATGGAAGACTGGAGTCATCGTCTTTCGCATTGAATTCGTCTCACCGGCGATCTCGAACTGCACTAAAGATGGCGGCCTGAAAGTGCCGGCTTCTTCCCTGCGTTTTCTTCCCAAAAATTCCGCGTAGGGTCTTCTTGTCCATGCTTTTTCTTCCTTGATTCTTTTTGTTCCGGGATAGTTCCATTTGGCCAGCGGGGGTTAACGGTCAATGGCGAGACGAACCAGAAAGCGCAATCTCATGTTACTTGCATGTTCGATTGGGAGATCGTGCGCTTTTGCTGGTTTTGAGGGTGTGAATGAAAGCCGATCCCTTGATGGAGGCCGAGCTTGCAAAGATCGTCGATGAGGTTCTCTTCTCATACCAAGTTGCGTTCAAGATTGGGCGGGGATAAACCCCGCCCCTACCGGGCGAGGGGGAGCGCAGCGAATGCGTCGCGCGATGTATGCCCTCCCGATCACATCGATCTTGAACGCAATTGCCCATGGCGCCTGCGTCACCCGCGAAGCATGAAAATGGCTATTTTCTACGTAACTTGGTATCACCAGGCAGGACCGAGCAGGAGGATCAAGCAACCTTTATCCGGTGGACTTTTTTCTTTCCGGCTTTGAGCACAATGCCGCCGTCCCTGAGGTGCGCGGCTCCGATGCGGAAGTCGATTGCGTTTATGCGGTCTTCATTGACATAAGCGCCGCCCTGTTCGATCAGGCGCCGCGCGGCGCTCCTGGAGCCGCAAAGCTCAATTTCGGCAAAGAGTTCAAAAGCCGGGATTCCATCTTCGAGGCGTTCTCTTTGAAAGAAAGTGGTAGGAACGGAATCGGCTTTTTCTCCGGATAGTCTCGGTATGCCGCTTGAAGGGAGCAGATCGGGCGGAATCCGCCTTTGTCCAAAGACGGAGAACGCGGCTTCGATGGCCGACAGGGCGGCTTCGCTGCCGTGAACGAGCCTGGTTACCTCAAAAGCCAGGATGGATTTGCAAGCATTGAGGTCCTGTCCCGAGAGGGAGTTTACATCCTCTATTTCTTCCAAGGGCAGAAACGTATAGAGTTTGAGGAAACGCTCCACATCGCGGTCATCGGTATTTATCCAGTACTGGCAGAAATCGAAGGGAGCAGTTTTTTCGGAGCTGAGCCAAACAGCACCCTCGGCCGTTTTGCCCATCTTTTCGCCCGATGCAGTGGCAAGAAGCGGGAAAGTGAGGCAATGTGCGGTCTTGCGGAGTTTTTTGCGAATAAGTTCAATACCTGCGATTATATTTCCCCACTGGTCTTCTCCGCCCATCTGAAGGCAGCAGTCGAATTGCCGGGCCAGATGGTAGAAATCGTATGCCTGGAGCAGCATATAATTAAACTCAATGAAATTGAGGCCGGTTTCCAGGCGGACCTTGTAGCTTTCGGCAGCGAGCATGCGGTTTACGCTGAAGTGCCTGCCGATATCCCGCAGAAACTCAATGTAGCGCAGATCGACCAGCCAGTCGGCATTGTTTACCATCAGCGCCTTATCATCGCCAAAATCGAGGAATTGCGAGAGTTGTCTTTTGAGAGCGCCAACGTTGAGTTGAATCTGTTCAAGGGTTAGAAGCCGGCGCATCTCGCTCTTGCCGCTCGGGTCTCCCACAAGGCCGGTTCCACCGCCGACAACCATTATCGGGCGGTGGCCCTGTCGCTGCATGTGGGCAAGGGCCATAATGGGGACGAGGCTGCCGACGTGCAGGCTGTCCGCCGTGGGGTCGAAACCGATGTAGCACGAAGAGGGTTCAGACAAATAGTGCTTCAGCTGGTCAACATCGGTGGCCTGGGCCACAAACCCGCGTTCGTAGAGAATGTCGAAGACATTAATCACTTTGCGTACTCCACCGCCCTGGTTTCCCGAATGACGGTAACTTTGATCTGTCCGGGATAGGTGAGTTCGCTTTCTATTTTCTTTGCGATATCACGGCTTAACAGGACGACATCGGCATCTCCAACTATACTGCTTTCGACGATAATCCTGAGCTCCCTGCCTGCCTGAATCGCATAAGCTTTGCTGATTCCGTTGAAAGAAGCCGCAATGCGCTCCAAATCTTCCAGGCGCCTTACGTAAGTTTCGAGCAATTCGCGTCGAGCGCCCGGGCGCGCCCCCGACAGAGCGTCGGAGGCCTGGACAAGAACGGCGAGGACGTCTTCGGCCGGAACATCATCATGGTGGGCCGCTATGGCGTGGACTATGGCGGGGCTTTCGCCGTATCTTCTGGCGAGGTCGGCCCCTATGGCAGCGTGAGGGCCTTCCATTTCGTGGTCCACGGCCTTTCCGATATCATGCAGAAGACCCGCGCGCCTGGCGTGTTTTTCGCTGAGGCCAAGCTCTGCGGCCATTATTCCACACAGAAAAGATACTTCCCTTGAATGTTGCAGCACGTTTTGGGCGTAGCTTGTCCGAAATTTCAGCTTGCCGGTGAGTCTTATAAGCTCCGGATGAATGCCATGAGCACCTACGTCGAAGGCCGCCTGCTCGCCCGCCTCACGAATCGAGGTTTCTATCTCGGCATTGACTTTTTCCACTATCTCTTCGATCCTGGCGGGATGAATCCTGCCGTCGGATATGAGCCTTTCCAGCGAGACCCTGGCCACTTCGCGCCGCACGGGGTTAAAGCCCGACAGTATGACCGCTTCGGGGGTATCGTCGATGATCAGGTCCACGCCTGTTGAAGCTTCGATTGCGCGGATGTTCCTGCCTTCCCTTCCTATTATGCGTCCCTTCATTTCTTCGTTGGGGAGGTTTACCACGGAGACCGTCTTTTCAGCAATGTAGTCGCCGGAATATCTCTGGATCGCAAGGGCGATAATATCCTTTGCTTTTCTGTCCCCTGTTTCGCGGGCTTCGGCCTCGATTTTTTTTATGAGCATGGCGGCATCATGGCGCGCTTCGTTCTCAACGGATGTCAGCAGCAAATCTTTGGCCTCCTGCGCCGACATCATGGCGATACTTTCGAGCCTTCTTCTCTCCTCCTTAAGCAACGACTCCAACTCCTTTTCGCGGCCGACAAGGTCCTTTTCCTGCTGGGCCACCTGCTTTTCACGCTTGGCCACACCTACTTCTTTCTTGTCGAGCGCCTCAGCTTTGCGATCGAGGTTTTCTTCTTTTTGCAGGATTCGTTTTTCGAGATTCTGGAATTCCTTCCTGCTTTCCTTGGATTCCTTCTCGAATTCCAGCTTCATTTGGAAAAGGCTGTCCTTGGCCTGGAGGATAGCCTCCTTTTTGATCGTTTCGGCTTCTTTTTTCGCCTCGCCGATTAAATTTCGCGCGTCATTTTCGAAATCGAGGTGTCTTTTTTCCGTCCAAAAGCACCTGAAAAGGTACCCCAGGACCCCACCCACCACAAGTACAGCTATGGATAACAACGCCAGGTAGATATAATTCATTATTTTGAATTTCCTTTCGGGCTTCGGAGGCCCAAAGATCGCCGTTTGACAATGGATGCGACCACATCAAAAACATGCAGCGGACAGGGATAGATGCGGGAGGAGTCCAGACCGCGGGAAACCGTCCTGAAACTCAAAGGCGAAGCCGGGGAAAAGACAAGAAAGGCAAAAGCCCCCGCTTTGCGCCGTGTTGGCAGGTGGTCTTGAACCTTCCGGTTCAGGTGGGCGCCCTATGGCCCCTTTAGGCTTTCAGTCAAAGCTGACATGCACACCGGAGCCAGGCAGAGCTCCCTTTCAGTATATGTTGGCTCAGAAACATTCTGCCAATCACGAACACAGCAGGGGCATACAGCATAAACGATTTATTCTTTCGGCTCTTCCTTAGGCAACCCGATTATTATCGGGCGGGGGTCAAGCCGGAGTAAAAATTTTGGTATCTGTGATGAACAACCCGGCAATTAACGACCGGTCAAGCCAATCTCATCTTTTCCAGTTTCAGACGGTGGAAGTTATTTCCTGATCCGCACACAGGAGCATTTTAGACAAAAAATGGATCAATAGTCAAGTTTGAATAAAAAAAGCCACCCGAAACGGGAGGCTTTTCCAATGGAGGTTTCAGTGCGCTACTGTCTCTCAGCGACCTTGAGGCGCGCCAGCGCTCTTCGCAAAGCGGCCTGGGCGCGCGCAAACTCGAGTTTGTCCCTGGCATCGGCAACGCGCCTTTCGGCTCTTTCCCTGGCGGCTTTGGCGCGGATCACATCGATTTCCGTGGCCGCCTCCGCGGCGGGCGCCAGAATGGTAACCTGATTGTTAAGGACTTCGGCGTAGCCGCCCATCACGGCAACATGCACCGCAGCCGCGCCGATCCTGTATCGGAGCTCGCCGATCTTGAGCTTGCAAAGGAAAGGGATGTGGCCGGGCAAGACGCCAAATTCGCCCAACTCCCCGGGCGCAACAACAATGTCGACGGTTTCGCTTAGAACTTTTCTTTCGGGCGTAACGATTTCGAGCAAGATTTTTTCGGCCATATTTTCACCATCCTAACGGATACCGGCTATCCGATGTCAGGTATCGGAAAAAGACCCATCTTTACGGGCCGGGCGATCCAATGGGTCGGGTCGTGCACGGAGCGGGGCCCAACCCATCCAAGAGGGCCGGCAGCCGCTAGGCTGCTGCGGCCATCTGTTTGGCTTTTTCAAGCACTTCCTCGATTCCGCCTACCATATAGAAAGCCTGCTCCGGAACATCGTCATGCTTTCCATCGCAGATTTCCCTGAACCCTCTGATGGTGTCTTCCATCTTGACGTACTTTCCGGCGGTGCCGGTGAAGGTTTCGGCGACGTGGAAAGGCTGCGAGAGGAAGCGCTGCATTTTTCTGGCCCTCGATACGACGAGCTTGTCCTCATCGGAGAGTTCGTCCATGCCGAGGATGGCGATGATATCCTGGAGGTCCTTATATTTCTGGAGAATCTGCTGCACTTCGCGCGCGGTATAGTAGTGATCGGCGCCAAGGACGTTAGGATCGAGGATACGCGAAGTGGAGTCCAGAGGGTCGACAGCGGGGTAAATTCCAAGTTCGGCGATCTGCCGGGACAGGACGACCGTGCCGTCGAGGTGGGCGAAGGTGGTTGCAGGCGCGGGGTCGGTGAGGTCGTCAGCCGGCACGTAGACGCATTGAACCGAGGTAATCGATCCCTTGTTGGTGGAAGTGATTCGTTCCTGCAATTCGCCGAGGTCGGTGCCAAGGGTTGGCTGATAGCCGACTGCGGAAGGCATGCGTCCGAGCAGGGCTGAAACTTCGGCGCCTGCCTGGGTGAACCGGAAGATGTTGTCAATGAACAGAAGCACATCCTGGCCCTCGATGTCGCGAAAATACTCAGCGACCGTAAGGCCCGAGAGGGCAACGCGGGCGCGGGCGCCCGGAGGCTCGGTCATCTGTCCGTAAACCAGCCCGGCGCGAGGTAAAACCCCCGACGCTTTCATTTCGTGATAGAGGTCGTTTCCTTCGCGTGTGCGTTCTCCAACGCCGGCAAAAACGGAGATGCCGCCGTGTTCCATGGCTATATTGTGGATCATCTCCATCATAACGACGGTTTTACCCACCCCAGCGCCGCCAAACATGCCCATCTTGCCGCCTCGGGGAAAGGGTACGAGCAGGTCGATGACCTTTACGCCGGTCTCGAGGACTTTGACCGAGGTATCCTGTTCGGTGAAAGCGGGCGCAGAGCGGTGAATCGGCATGAACGATTCGGCTCCGACCGGGCCGAGCCCATCCACAGGCCTGCCCACGACGTTTATGACGCGACCCAGGACCGGCTTTCCGACGGGCATCAAGATCGGTTTTCCAGAGTCTTTTACGGGCATTCCGCGCACGAGGCCGTCTGTCAAATCCATGCCGATGGTGCGAACGACATTGTCGCCAAGGTGCTGGGCCACTTCGAGGACGAGATTGTCTTCCTCGGCGTTCAGTCCGGGGTTAGATACAAGCAGGGACGTCAAAAGAGCGGGGAGCTTTCCCTCTTCAAATTCGACGTCCACGACGTTTCCGATAACCTGCACGATTTTGCCCACATTCATGGGTCCTTATCCTCCTTGATCTATTTCTTAAGAGCCTCGGCGCCCCCGACTATATCCATCAATTCCTTGGTTATGCCTGCCTGCCTTGCCTTATTGTAGGTAAGGGTCAGAGTCTTGACCAGTTCCTTACAGTTGTTAGTCGCATTATCCATGGCGGCCATTCGAGCGGCATGTTCGCCCACGGAAGTCTGGTACAAACTCTCGAGGACCTGGACATAGACGTATTCTGGAAGCAGATCTGTCAGCAACGCCTCATGAGAAGGCTCAAAGAGGTACTCGAAGGCCTTTTCACCCTTTTGCCCTTCGGCGGGGGTGATAGGAAGAAGCCTCACCAACGAAGGCCGCTGTTTAGCTATGTTAATGAAATGACTGTAAAGAATGTAAACCTCGTCCGCCGAGCCTGTTTCAAACAACTCGATGAGTTGGCCGCCTATCCGGCGGGCATCCTCGTAGGCCACCTTAGCGAGCAAACCCATGTAAGTTTCCCGGACAGCAACAGGCCGCCGCCTGAAGAAATCCCTGGCCTTTCTGCCGGCATTGATAAGGCTGACCTGGACGCCATCGGCATTTCTGGCCCTGATAAACTTTTCGGCTGCGACTACCAGGTTTGTGTTGAAGCTGCCGCAAAGTCCGCGGTCTGCGGTAATGAGCAGAAGCTCAACGGTTTTCACCTGCTCCCTGGGGCAAAGCAGCGAATATGAACGGATATCCTCCACCCCGACAGCAAGCCGTCCGATAAACTCTCGAAATTTGAGGGCATATGGGTGGAATTTTTCCATGTTCTGTTGAGCGCCGCGGAGTTTGGCCGCCGCCACCATATTCATGGCCTTGGTAATCTGCGAGGTTTTCCTGACAGCGTCGATCTTCCTCTTAATGTCTCTTAGAGTCGCCATGTTCGATCCGTCCTCCGGTTGATTCCGAGGCCCATTAAGCCTGGAAGACCCCCGCAAATTCGTTGAGGGCTGCGGCCATTTTGGCATCAAGAGAATCGCTGATGATGTTTTTCTCCTTGATTTCGGCCAAAATTTCCGGGTATTTGCGCTCTATGAAAGCCAGCATCTGCTGCTCGTACTGGCCGACTTTCTCGACGGGGATCGGATCAAGGAAGCCCCTGGTGCCCGAATACAGGGACATGACCTCTTTTTCAGCGGGCATGGGTTGATACTGGGGCTGTTTGAGCAGTTCGACCAGGCGCACACCTCTATTCAACTGGGCCTGGGTGGCTTTATCCAGATCGCTTCCGAATTTTGCGAAAGCTTCAAGTTCGCGGTACTGAGCCAGTTCGAGGCGCAGCCTTCCGGCGACCTGTTTCATGGCTTTTGTCTGGGCAGCGCCGCCGACGCGGGAGACCGAGAGACCGACGTTAATAGCCGGGCGCACACCAGCGAAGAAAAGGCCCGGTTCGAGATAAATCTGGCCGTCGGTAATGGAAATCACGTTGGTGGGGATGTAAGCCGAAACGTCGCCCGCTTGAGTCTCGATGATGGGCAAGCCCGTGAGAGAGCCGCCGCCAAGTTCGTCATTGAGTTTGGAGGAGCGCTCCAGGAGCCTGGAATGATTGTAGAAAATATCTCCCGGATATGCTTCGCGGGCGGGTGGGCGGCGCAAGAGCAGTGAAACCTGCCGATAAGCGGCAGCCTGCTTGGAGAGGTCGTCGTAGATAATGAGGGCATGCCCGCCTTTGTCCCGATAGTACTCACCCATAGCCGTTCCGGCATAAGGGGCGATGAACTGGAGCGCAGCCGGATCGCTGGCATTGGCGGCCACAACGATCGTATAATCCATTGCGCCATGCTTGCGAAGCGTTTCGACGACCTGCGCAACGGTGGATTTTTTCTGGCCCACGGCGACGTAAATACAGACTATGTCGCCCTGTTTCTGATTAATTATGGTATCGACCGCGATAGCGGTTTTGCCGATCTGGCGGTCCCCGATGATGAGTTCGCGCTGGCCGCGGCCAACCGGAGTCATTGCATCGATAGCTTTAAGTCCGGTGTACATAGGCTGGTTAACGGACTGTCTGGCGATAACGCCCGGAGCGATGACTTCGATTCTGCGAAACTCGCTGGCCGGAATGGGTCCTTTGCCGTCCTGGGGGTTTCCCACGGAGTCTATGACCCTGCCGAGCACCCCTTCGCCAACCGGGACCTCAGCGATACGCCCGGTGCGTCTGACCTCATCACCCTCTTTAATGTGGACATCTTCGCCCATGATGGCGACGCCCACATTGTCTTCCTCGAGGTTGAGAGCCAGTCCGTAAATGGTTCCATGCGCCGTAGGGAACTCAAGCAATTCCATGGACATGCATTTTTCGACTCCGTAAACGCGGGCAATACCATCGCCCACGGAGAGCACTCGCCCGGTCTCGCTGAGATCTACCTTTTTCTCGTAGTCCTTGATCTGCTCTCTGATGATCTGGCTGATTTCTTCTGATCTGATTTCCATTTATCCTACCGCACCCCTCTTCAAAGATTCTTTAAAATTGAGCAACTGACGTTTTACGCTGCCGTCCAAGACAAGATCGCCGACCTGGGCCAAAACGCCCCCAATAAGAGAGGTATCCACCTCGAATTCGACGATAATCTTCTTTCCGATTTTTTTCTGCAAAGCCGCAGCGATCTCCTCGATCTCGCCGTCCCCCAGTTCTGCGGCGGCCTTGACCTTTGCCCTCGAGATGCCGGAATGTTCGTCCATTAACCTGTGGTAGTAGTCGGCAATTTCAGGCAGGTGCTGGATACGGCCTTTTTCGACCAGAAGAGTGAGGAAACTTTTCACGACCGGCGACAAATCCATCTGAGAAGCCACTTTTTGGAACAGGGTTTTTTTCACGGTTTCCGGATAAAGAGGATTGCGCAGGGCGTTTCCAAGTTCAGGGAGGTCCTTGAGAACCTGGCTAAAGCCGTCGAGTTCGGATCCATACTGTTCGATCGCCTTTTCTTCGCGGGCGAGATTGAACAGGGCCCTCGAATATCGTTTTGCAATCACTTGATTTTTCACTTCGCCTCCACCACGTTGGTCAAGAATTCATGAACCAGACGCCGCTGATCCTCGCCCTTTATCTTCTTTTGGATAAGATTCTGCGCGGCGGCTATGGCCAGGTCGGCGACTTCGTCTTTAAGGGTATTGCGGGCTGCCTGGATTTCCTGCTCAATGGCGATTTGAGCCTGCTGCTGAATGTATTCGGCTTCCCGGTGGGCGGC
>DASPQK010000422.1:0-19007 GCA_035624985.1 Syntrophobacteraceae bacterium
CAGGTACGAGTGAGTAGTTATGATGGTCGCATAACGGGGGTGGGAATCGATGACCCCCTGCGCCCACGCGATTGCCTTGTCGCCGGGTTCCATCTCGAGGGAAATATGCAAAAATTTCTTGCCGGATGCCGAGAACGTCTGGTAGCTGGACAGCCCCGGGTTCACGGTCAGATTGTCCGAGGCGCCGCCATACCACGACTTGCCGGCGAAATACTTCGAGCGGGAGCCGAAGTGCTTCTTCCACGAAACGTTGCTCACCAGCGGAAGTTTGCCGGACTTGTAACTGAAGTTATCGTAGTCGTGGTTGCCGATGCTCATGCCGAAGGGCAGGCCTGTAGAATCCAGGATGTCCATCGCCGCTCCGGCGTTAACCCATTCTTCGCCGACGCCGTATGACCTGTTTCCCGGTGCGCCGTTAGTTCCGTCCCCGTGCTGGACAACATCGCCGACGTGCGTGACGAACGCCAGATTCAGGTTATTCACGTTGTCCGCCAGATATTTTGTCTGAGATAGAAAAAAGTTCATGTTGAACGGTTGCAGGTGAGTCGTATCGACATAGTTCTGAGTATCGGAGATGACGGCAATGGTGAAAAAATTGGCGCCGGCAGAAGCGAGCGCCAATCCCCGGCCCAGGATCGGAAAATTTGCCGCGGCGGCGACTCCTGCCGCGCAGGCGCCGCCGAGCTTTAGAAAATCCCTTCTGGTAAGGTTTTTCACATCCTTCCCCCTTTTTAGCCGGGCGTACCACCCGATCGCGCCTTCCACGTTTCTGCAAAATAACATAACAATGCTTCACCCGGAAAACACCATCCCATTTCCCCGGAATAACGCACCGAGTGGGGCGCCATGCATCCGAGCTTCATTACTGTCTTGTCAGAGCTTTCCGCCACTGCCGGCATTCCCCAGCCTGGTTTGCTTTACAGGCAGACGGATAATGAATGTCGAACCTTTCCCCGGCTTGCCCTCAGCCCTGATAGTTCCGCCATGACGCTCGACGATTTTTCTGCAAATCGCAAGGCCCATTCCAGTTCCCTCATACAAGCTGCGGCCATGCAGTCTCTGAAAAGGTCTAAAAATAAGCTCGGCAAACTGCCGGTCAAACCCGATTCCGTTGTCTTCCACGCGGATCTCACAAGTTCCCTTACTCTCAGACTTTCCATAGACCCTGATATGGGGACTTAGATCACTATGGAACTTCAAAGCGTTGCCGATCAAATTCTGGAAGAGCTGGAGCATCTGGCTTTCATCAGCCTCAATTGCGGGCAGGCTTTCGATTTCAATTCGGCAACCCGTTTCTTTGACTGATGCTTCGAAAACATTTGCAGCCTCCCGCACCAGGGAATCGAGTTCTATTTTTTTAAGCGGTTCGGGGCTGGTGGCAACCTTCGAAAACTCCAGCAGGTCATGTAAAAGATCCCGCATGCGGCTTGCGGAATTGACGACTTTATCCAGGTATTGCTGAGCGGTCGGGTCCAGAGAAGAGGCTAAACGTTTCATGGCCATGTCACAGAAAGTTTGTATCTTGCGCAGCGGTTCCTGGAGGTCGTGGGAGGCAACGTGGGCAAATTCCTGCAACTCCTGGTTCAACAGCTCCAGTCGAGCCACTGTTGCGCTGAGTTCGGCGGTGCGTTCCCGGACACGCATCTCAAGCTCATCGCGCGATCTTCTGATCTCATCCTCCAGTTGCCTGCGCTCGGTGGTGTCCCAGATAAGACCGTTGAGCCTCACCGGCTCCCCTTTACCATCATGGACCAATTTGCCGCGGGTGGAGATGTAATGAACACTCCCGTCCGGCCAAACCGCTCTGTACTCGGTTTCGTATGTAACATCTTTTTCGATGGTCCGGGATAGAGCCGCCCTGATCGTCTCACGGTCATCCGGATGAACCGCGTTGAAGAACTGCTCGGCAGCTCCGGTGAACATCTGCGGATCGATCCCCAAAAGATAACAGGCCTGGTCGTCCAAGCAGCGTCGATTCTCGATGATATCCCAGTGCCACGTCCCCATTCCGGCGGATCGCAGAGCCAGATCCAGCCGTGCCTGGCTCTCCCGTAACCGTTGGTCTGACTGCCGATGGGCAAGGCGCAACCTGAGCAGAGTTATTCCGTAAGCAAGGTCGTCAGCCAGCTCGGTGAGCAATTTCACCTCGTCGTCTGAAAAAGAGTCTATGTCTTTCGAATAGATCGTAAGCGCCCCCACCGTTTTGCCATCGACTTTGAGCGGGAGCGCGACGGAAGAGGCATATCCTCTCTTAATCGCCTGTTCACGCCACGGTTGCATCCTGGGTTCCGTCTGCATATTCCTGCAAACGTCGGGCGCCCCGGTCCGTATTGCAGTCCCGGTGGGACCACGCCCCGGTTCAATATCCGACCAGGTGATCCTTATCGTCTCCAGATAACCTTCCTCAAACCCAGCCTGAGCGACAGGCCTTACAGTCTTGTTTTCGTCGTCCTCGGCAAAACCGATCCACACCATTGAGCGGCCGCAGTCCTCGACGATAATTTGGCAGACCGCGCGCAAGAAATCAGATTCATCCTTTGCATGGACCGCCGCCTGATTCGTATTGCTGATTGCCCTCAGGATCAGGTTGAGGCGCAGGAGTTCTTCCTCCCTTTTCTTGGCTTCAGTGATGTCAGTTCCTACCGTGAGTATTTCGGTCACCTCTCCATTCACGTTGAATATCGGCTTGTTGGTCCATGCCATCCAGACTCTGCTGCCGTCCCGAAGAACATTCTCGTTTATGTTGTTAAGGTGCCTTTCAGGATGGCTCACAATACTTTGAACCATCTCGGTCAGACTGCCCCCGGTAGACTCCCGTTCGGGCGCCAGCATACTCACATGCTTGCCGACAGCCTCTTCCGAACCGTAGCCGAAGAGCTTCTGAGCGTATTCGTTAAAGAAAGCGATGGTCCCGTCGCGTTTCCAGCGAATGATGGCGCTGTTGGCGTTTTGGACGAGTTCACGGTACTTGCTCTCGGTTTGCTGGAGTTCTACGGCCGCCTTTTCACGCTCGGCAGCAAGCCTTGACTGTTCCTCTGCTTTGTGTGCCCGCGTCTGGGCGCGATATGTGGCTTCGGCCAGGTAAGAGATCAGAGCGCCCATAGTTAAAAAGACAGAGATGCCTATCAGGTTGGAGATATTTCTAATGGCGAACCGGCCTGCCGGCTCTATCCAAAAATAGTTGGCAAGGGCGGCGGAGACCACTGTGGTCAGCAATCCGGCGGCAAGGCCCCCATACAGCGCTGCAACCGCCACGGCGGGGTAGAAGGTGATAAAGACGAAGCGGAACTCAAGAACGCCGAGAAACTGCCACCGGACGGCAGCGGCAATGACGGCGACAAGGACGCCTATTGTGCAGCGAAGCCAAAGAGGACGCTTCGTTCGATCCCATGCCATGAGATTTCCTTATTTGGACATGACAGCCAGTTATAAATCACCCGCAGTCGCCAGAACCGCCTCTCCACGGGCAAATCCTTAGCTAGAACATCGTTTGGACCGGCTCCTGCACCAGAAGGAAGTGGATTTCAAAAAGGCCGGTTGTTTATATCACAGAGCACCCGGCATCGCCACAGGGAGAACATGGAGATTCCGTGAATCAGGGTTCTAAGACCGCCCTCAGGTTTTTCCGGGCGGTTTTCTTGAGTGCAGAGCAGCACTGCATACTGTACCACGCCCAAATCATTCAAACCAAGGCAAGGCTTCTCCGGTTCAGTGGTGGTGATGCGGAAGGATGCTTGTCAACTGTGACACTGCAGTCCACCCATCTAAGCGGGGGAAGCAAACTGACCGTTGCCTCCGCCAAGCCTTTATAGCAAGCGTCAAAAGAAAGTTGACACGATCTCCCGGTCCGTGGGATGTTTTTCTCTGTTTTCCGACATCCGACTTCTGTCGTCCGTTATAAACCGGCCGTAAGCAAAAATGGATAGCTCCCATAGGGACGGAACCCGTCGAACATCACTCAGGGGCACTCAGTGGTGCTTGACTGTTTTTAAAAATTATCGTATAGAGGATGACACGTTCAAATAAGCATCAGGTACAGAATAGGTTTAATAGGGAATCCCGTGAAAATCGGGAGCGGTCCCGCCGCTGTAAACGGGGACGAAATCCGAAAAGGCCACTTTCTCGCTTAAGCGAGATGGGAAGGCTCGGAAAGTAGGGAGATCCGTGAGTCAGAAGACCTGCCTGATGTTGCTGGGTGAATCGGTGCGTGGGATACCGAACAGCCGGCGTTAAGGATCAAGTAAGCAGGGTGCAGTCCTTAGGGTGTCTTAGCTCTAAGGATTTTTTTTGTGTTAAAGCCGGGCGCATTTGCATAACGAGGCCCGGGGAATTTCGACGGCAGGTCTCATTTTTGAAAGGACGAACTTGAAATGGTCATGACTCGAACCAGGACATTCCAACTACATACGGCAAAGAACGCAAAGAGGTTTCTTCCCGATTTCCTCCCGATGCTTTCCAAAAATGGCGCCGGGAAACCGCTGCAAGCCTTGACGGTGTTCCGTTCAAGAAAAAAAAGGTGACCGCCGCGGGATATTGAGGAAATGTGGCCTTGGCCCCTAAGGAAAATATACCCGAAAACGTTTCGAGGATTTATGAGCATATTACTTGGCGCCTACTACGACGGTATTGAAATCTATCGCGAGGAAAAGATCGTCTACGCGCGATTCCTCGTTCCACACCAGGTGATCTCGACCTGCCGTGCGGCGGGGGGCCTGCGCGAAGACTTGACCTATCTTTACAACCACCAGTCCTGTGAGCCCAATCAACATGATCGTCCATTTGATCGACTGGCTTCTCAAAACCCGCTGACCTACCGCAGAGCAATATGCTCGCGTTTCGGCCTGCCTGATCAGGAATGCGCTACGCTGGGCACAGCGGCCAATATGCGTAATGCGGCCATTGAACACGCGAAATTCCGTGAGCTGGAGGTGGTGGCGGTATGCACGGGTGGCGTGGCGACCAACGCGGGGCGCGCAGGCGATCCGGCGGATTTCTATGAGGTAAACGGCGCTTTCGAAAGGATCGGCGAGCATGAACAAGTCTCGCACGGAACTATCAATACGCTGCTGTTCATCAGCCGTGAGCTTACCCCTGGCGCAATGGTGCGCGCCGTGATGACTGCCACCGAGGCTAAAACGGCGGTGCTGCAAGAGCTTGCCGTCAGCTCCCGCTACTCAGACGGATTGGCGACCGGTACGGGAACCGATCAGATCGGTATTGCGGCGCGACTGCACACGGACATCCCACTCACTGGAGCGGGAAAGCACTGCATCCTGGGGGAACTCATCGGCAAAACGGTGCATGACGCGGTGTGCGCCACCCTCCGAATGCAAGAGGGACTGTCGCCCGAAAGACAGCGGTCGGCGGTCATCCACCTGGAGCGGTTCGGGGTAACCGGCGCCTCATTTCTTGAGAAGATAGAAGCTCATCTGGATCAGGCTGATGCCGCGCTGATCAGGAACAACTTCGAGTGCGTGGAGCGCGATCCGATCGTTGTGGCGTCCGTGGCGGCCATCGTGCACATCCGCGACAAAGTCTCCTGGGGCATTCTCCCAGCAAGCTGCGCGGCCGAAATCTGGGCAACCTACGGCGCTCAGATCGCCGCAGCGGTCTCAGGCGACTATGCCCGACTGGATATTTACCGCGGGGCGTTGGCGGCTAAACGATACGGTTACACTAATCCGGACCTGGTAAGTCTTGTGGCCCACGCGGTGGCGCTGGGATTCAGGGAGAAGTGGCGCGACCGGGCTAGAGACGAGGTATTTCACACGGACTGAAGTTCCGGTCATGGAACCCCTGAGGAAAGGATGGAGCAAAAGACAGTGGAGAAGACGCCGGTTTTGGGCAGTTGAAAAAGGCTTTCCTTAAAAAAGCAGGAGGCGGACTGGAATCCCTGGGAAGAATCGAATCCGCCCCCTGGAGCCGGAAGTGAATTCCCGACCCCCGGTATTTTACCGTAAGGGGGCCAAATGACAAGGAGGAAGGAATGAGATTCTATGTTATTGTTGTGTTGACAGCCCTCTACCTGCTCTCGCAGGCCTATTCGATTCCCGCCCAGGAGCGAGGGGCGGCGGATAACGGACCCCTTGCGGCGGAAATACAGGAA
Source organism: Syntrophobacteraceae bacterium (assembly GCA_035624985.1). Lineage (GTDB taxonomy): Bacteria > Desulfobacterota > Syntrophobacteria > Syntrophobacterales > Syntrophobacteraceae > SbD1. The sequence goes on from DASPQK010000422.1 coordinate 6,107, forward strand.
AAGGAGAAAACAGCAGCCGGCCCCGAAAAACAACAACAAAAGCCAGGAGTGGAACAATCATATAACATCGAGCCTGTCGTGGTAACCGCCACCAGGACCGCAACCCCGTTGTCCGAGGTTACCAAGAGCATCGATGTGGTTACCAATAAAGACCTGGAAACCCAGCAACAGACTTTTATCCCGGAAGCTTTGAACATTGTGCCCGGCGTTATCGTCCAGAACCAGGGGGGGCCGGGACAGTATTCCCCCGTCAATATTCGTGGAGTTGGCAGTGGATATGTCCAATTCCAGTTCAACGGTTTCCCGCTAAGAGATGCAGCAGACTTCCAAACTTCCTTTCAAGCGTTTGAAGGCGATCTGTATGGACAGAGCGGAATCAACCGCATCGAGGTATTGAATGGCACGAACAGCGTTTTGTACGGTTCTCAGGCGATAGGAGGTGTCGTAAATATAATTCCTCAGAGATGGCAGACCGGGTTTTCCGGCGAAGTGATGACTGAGGTGGGTCCGCATACTACCTTTATTGAAAACGGAGGCTTCTCATACGGGCAAAACAATTATTATGTGAACGCCTACCCTCTTTATACGACTACCAACGGGATTTCAAACGGGTTTCCCACCGGCTATTGGTTCAATAACGTTGGTTTCATTGGCGGGGCAGGTGTAAAGTTTGGAAATAACATGGCCCTGGAGGTCTGTAATATAACCTCCAGTTCGGATATGGCTTCGGGGACGAATTTTGGACAGGTGTACTTGAACGCGCAGCATCAATTGATCCCCAATCAGGCATCCTCAACCGACCATGCGGAGAGCTTCTTCGATTTGACAGGTCTTACTTTCACTCAACAGGTTTCGCCGGAATGGGACTATAGCATCAAAGCCGCCTACGGCGCCACTGAACGTCAGTATTTCTACATCGAGAACTCGCCTTCGGGGTGGGACAAGTTCGACGGAACAACCACCTTCATCGAAATGCAGCACAATATTCGCCCTACGGAGTGGCTCACACTGACGGCAGGGTTCGACTACGACGATGCCACCTACTCCTCCATCTTGCCTTATTCCGGTATATACCTGCCATATAACACGAGCTGGTTTGGTTATGACCTTTTCGGACAGGCGCAAACCGCATTTTTCGATAGATCGCTTTTTGTCAACGCCGGTTTGCGCTTCAATGACCATGAAGATTTCCGTTCCAAGGTAGTGGAGGAGGTTTCCGCCGCTTACATTTTCAAACAGACCGGGACCAAGATTCACACGGCTTTCGGGACAGGCTATCGTACACCGTCCCTGTATGAAATGTACGGCGGCGCTGTTGCCCCTAATGGTAGTGGGCAAGTCGTCTCAACCGGGAACCCCAACCTTAAGCCGGAGAACAGCACAAGTTACGAAGTCGGGGTGACACAACCCCTTATAGATAATAAGCTGCAAATGGGGATAACCTGGTTTCATATAGAATCGGATAATATGATAACATATGATTATTATACCGACAATTATACGAATGCACAGAAAGGAAAGTCTGAAGGGATTGAAGCCAAATTGGAAGCAAAACCATGTAAATATTTTAGTTTAACGGCTTCATATACGTATATCAATTCACTATTCATACCCCCTGGCTCTAATGAATGGACACGTTCATGGTATTGGCCGATGGATACGTTTGCTTTGATTGGAACGATCTATCCTATGGATAGGTTGTGTGTGTCACTAAAAGTGTTATGGGAAGGGGACAGGACCATTCCTCTGTATGATACGAATTACAATGAGGTATATTGGAGAGAGCCCGGAGACTGGAGGGTGGATATGGCTACTACATACAAAATATTGGAAAATTATGGACAGGTAAAAGATATTGACATATTTTTAAAAATTACAAATCTTTTCGACGAGCATTACACGGAATCAGGGTATCAGATGCCGGGGCGGTGGATCTGGGGCGGCTTAAAAATGACCTTCTGAAACAGGGGGCTGGTTTCCGTGAAAGGGATTCAACCATCTGAGCGGCTCGATACGGAATACATTGCGCCACAGTCGAAGTATAGAGCAATCCATCTAATAGCGGTGGCGATAATGCTCACTCTGGCATCCGCGAAGAGCGGCGAACCCCGGTTCGTTCATGATCTGGCGGGCCGGACGGTGTCAATCCCGGACAATCCCCTGCGTGTCGTGTCGCTGGCGCCCAGTGTCACGGAAATCATTTTTGCGTTAGGGGAAGGAAACCGTTTGAAGGGGGTCACACAACACTGTGATTTTCCGGCTGAAGCTCAATCTTTGCCCAAAGTTGGTTCTTATGTGCACCTCGATTTGGAAAGAATCGTTGCGCTGAAGCCGGACCTTTGTATTGCTGTTCGTGACGGCAATCCCAAAGAGGTGGTGATGGAGCTCGAATCATTTGGAATACCGGTCTACACGGTGGACCCCAGAAACCTTGAGACTGCCGTAGATACCGTGCTGGAAGTGGGTCGATTGCTGAACGCCACCACGAAAGCTCAGCATCTTGCAAACGAAATGCGCACTAAAATCGAAAAGGTAAAGGAATGCATCGCCAAAACCGAACTGCGCCCACGGGTCTTTTTTCAGATCGGCGCAGCCCCTATCGTTTCAGTTGGAAAGAACACCGTCATACATGAACTGATCGTAGCCGCGGGCGGACAAAATCTGGCGGAGGGGCCTGCCACTTATCCACGGTTCAGCATGGAACAGGTCCTGGCGCTCCAGCCTGATATCATTATCATCACTTCCATGACAAAAGAACAGGACCTGGAAGAGTTGTGCGCCGAATGGAAAAAATATGGGGGTCTGCCCGCAGTCCGAGACAACCGTATCTTTTTCGTGGATGCGGATCTTTTCGATAGGGTCTCACCACGTCTTATAGACGGCCTGGAGACCTTGGCAGGGATCATACACCCGGAGCTTGTCCGGTGAAAGCGACAGCCCCTTACGTTTATCCCCTCTTGAAACGCATGTTGGCCGTTTCCCTTTTGTTGTGTTTGCTTCTCATCATAAGCGCCTTTTTAGGGCTCGCGATTGGGTCTACCGCACAAAACATCAGGCAAATACTTGCAGTACTCTCAGGCCACGCCGATCAATATCCGACTTTGTCGAACATCGTCTGGCGAATCCGGTTGCCCAGGGTTGTGTTGGCTACACTGGCCGGGGCGACACTGTCTTTAGGGGGCCTTGTTTTTCAGGCATTGCTGCGCAATCCTCTGGCCGAGCCATACATCCTTGGAATCTCAGGCGGGTCTGCCGTTGGAGCCATAATAGGCATTTTGCTGGGACTGTCCCCTTTCCCGGGCGTTGCTTTCTTCGCTTTTGCGGGAAGCATGGCCACCCTGCTGCTGGTGCTTCTGATCGCTTCAACAAGAACCGCGATGAAAAAGGATACTTTGATTCTCGCCGGGGTCATGGTCAATGCATTTTGTTCTTCCGTTATCATGTTTCTGATCTCTCTTACACAAGATTCCAGGCTCCATAATATTCTTTTCTGGCTCATGGGAGATCTCTCGCTATCTGATGTCCACCGGACGCTTATGCTCATGGTTGCTCTTCTGCCGTGCTTTGCCGTCCTATTTTTACTCGCCCGCCCAATGAATATCCTTCTTATGGGGGAGGAAATGGCCGCCAATATGGGGGTGGATGTGCGGCTTCTGCCGGTTGTCCTCCTTGGGGTCACCTCGTTCATGGTAAGCGTCGTCGTTTGTCATACAGGGCTTTTGGGATTTGTCGGGCTGGTCATGCCACATCTGCTGAGGCTTGCATTTGGACCGGACCACAGATTGCTGGTGCCTGCCTGTATTTTCGGCGGCGGCTCATATCTGATCCTGTGCGATCTTCTGGCCAGATCGCTTCCATCGCAAGGGGAAATGCCGGTTGGCGTGATAACTGCCATGATCGGTGCTCCGTTGTTTATAATCCTGCTGCGGAGGTCCCGACAATGAAGACTTCCATAGCAGTAAAGGATTTGAGCCATCGGTACGGCCGAAGAGCCGTTTTGAATGGCGTATCGTTTTCAGTGCAGGAGGGAGAGTTTTTTATCGTCATAGGACCGAACGGTTCCGGCAAGACAACTCTGGTCAAAACCCTCTCCGGGGGCCTAACGCCTCAGAGAGGTGATATCGAAATCCTCGGCCAACCTATTCGGAAGCATTCCGGAAAGGCGCTGGCGCGCTGCATTGCCTTGGTTCCCCAGACGCCGCCCACCGATGTACCTTTCACAGTGGCAGAAGTGGTCCTCATGGGGCGCTCGCCTCATCTGAGTCTGATAGCAATCGAAAAAAAAGGGGATCTGGAATTGGCAGAGCGGGCCATGTCGTTTACGAACGTGGAACACCTGGCCAGGCGCAGATTCGATCAGTTAAGCGCCGGCGAGAGGCAGCGGGTCTTGATTGCACGCGCCGTTTGTCAGCAACCCCGAATCCTTGTTCTTGACGAACCCACGGCGCCACTGGATTTGGCGCATCAGATCAACGTCATGGACCTGTTGGAGCGTCTAAGAAAGGAGGAAAGGATTACCGTCGTAATGGTTTCTCACGATCTGAACCTTGCGGCAATGTATTCGGACCGGCTATTGCTTCTTAAAGACGGCGGCATCGTCAGTCTTGGGAAACCGGAGGAGGTGCTCACCTTTCAAACCCTTGAGCAAGCCTACGGCTGTGTTCTGCTGATCGATGAAAATCCGGTCAAGAAAGTGCCGCGTGTTACTCTGGTGCCAAATCTAATCCTGAACACTAAGAAGAAACTCTGAATGTCCGGAAGTTGTCGAGAAATCGAGATCGTTGAAGGTGAGTCCATTCGCTCCCCCCTGAGGCTTTACAGCAAACAAGCCTAAGGCGCGGCGGCCCGTCGCAAGAATTCCGCACTAAATTGCCAAAGGCTGATAGAACACTGTTTCCATCTATGCCAGAAGGAGTACCCCGAAAACGGAGGTCGAAATGAGGAGGATGCTTTTGATAACAGGGCTGTCTTTTCTCATTATCAGCCCCTGCATGCCGCCGTTGGTCCCGGCGGGAGAAGTTGCCGGCGCCGAGGACCGTGTTTCAGATAGAGATGAATAAGAACTGCAGGCTGAGTGTGATAAACGTTGCGAAGAAATATTTAGAAAAGAGTTTGGACATGTTCCTCACGCTAAACGAGGGGATAGCGATGGAAGTATGTTGATGGTTATCTATCAACAGGTGTATTTGCTGCATAACCATGCGTTTTTTGGGTGCGGGGGTGAGGATCAATTCCCCGCCGATGATTTCATCGATCATATTTTCGGGAACGCCGTAGGGGTCTGAGCGGGTTGCTTTTTTTTGCCGATTCGGACACGGTGCAAGTCGTCTTGTGGGGAAAGGAATTCGCTGTTGCATGATGTGCGGCGTTGGCTTTTCAAGGCAGTTGAAGACGACAGGGACGCTCCTTATTTTAGGTTGTGAAGCGGTGCTGAGTGGAGGTGCAACACGGCTCGTATTCTGAAAGAATCGTTTTCGCATTGAGGGCTGTTTGGCTTGAGAATAATTGAGAGAAAACCCGCGTGCTTTGGAGGAAACCCATGCCGACATTCGAGTACGGAACAAAGACAATCGAGGTGGACGAGGAAGGTTATCTGGTAAATTTTGAGGATTGGGACGAAACGGTGGCCTGCGCCCTGGCCGAAAGAGAGGGTGTCGGAAAGGAGTGCCCCCTGGTGAATGAGCAAATGGAAATACTGAAATTCATCCGGGAGTATTATAGAAGATTTAGCTCTGTCCCTGTCGTGCGGGCCGTGTGCAGCAATGTGCATCAACCCGGCAAGTGCGAATACATTCAATTTCCCGATCCCAAAACTACGTGCAAAATCGCCGGGATTCCCAAACTCAATACCGGCTATGAACTGATGTAGCCTGACCGCGCGGCATGGCGCGCCTGCCGGTGATAATCTCCAGTTCTATAATAACGATCCATCGCCTGGGTTCAAATGGACCCTGAAGAGGGGAAAGGCAAATAACGCGGCAGGCGTTAGCCTTTTCAGTGGATGGTTGTTCGATTTTTTTCTTCCATTTACATCCTGGATTACTGTGCTCTTTGGCCACAAAGGAAATTGCCGACTTTGACGGCATGTTGGCTTATAAAGTAATCGAAATCCATACGGCCCCTGTGTATGATGTTTACACGGTTCAAAACATCCGACCCGGAGAGAAGTGAGCCGTTGCCGATTCACTTTATGAATTCGGCCGATACAGCCTGCGCCCGGCATGCGGGAGAGCCGACGGTCATAGTGAAAGCAGTCCGCCCGGCCGAGAAGACGCGGTCGCAATCGGCGCCAGTCCCGGATGCCGAGGTCTTATTTGCTGCGGCCGCTGCAACATGGAAAGCTTTCCGGGCCAAATTAAAAGCTGAGGTAAACTGAGCTACAGCGATGATTCCGCCAAAAGAATTCATACGGGATCTCAGGCCTTTCTCACTCTTAAGTGAAGAGCAACTCGATATTCTCATGTCCGGCCTGGAAGTGGAGTTATTCAAGAAAGACCGGATTATATACAGCAGTGGAGAGAATCGAAAATATATCTACATAGTTCATTCGGGAATCGTTTGCCTATATGACGAGGAGGCCGTTGACTATATATCGAGAGGAGAAGTGTTAGGCCTGATGGTTTCAGACAGCAATGTGTTTCTATTGTCTGCCATGGCCGTCGAAGATAGCGTCTGTTACCTGATCTCGATGGATAAATATAAAGAGGTGCTGGCAAAAAATAAGAGTTTTTCAGATTTCTTTTCCGCCATCGTCACTAAGCGATTCAGGTCCCTTAAGAGCATGCTGTCCGACGAGAAGATACTCCAGGAATCAGCGCTGGTGATCGATCTCGAGAGGATCATATATAGAAAGCCGGTTGTGTGCAATCCCCACTCTACGATAGGGGATGCCGCCGCGTTGATGGATGCCGCGAATGTGAGTTCGGTTGTAGTCTTGGATGAAAATTCCAGGCCTATCGGGATACTCACTCATAAAGACCTTAGAAAGGTTTTTATGAGAGGCGGCAGATTCAGTCCGGTATCCGGATTCATGTCCTCTCCGGTCAAGACGATTTCTTACCGTGCCACCATATTCGAAGCGTTCGCGAAATTGACGGAGATGGGCTTCGACCATCTCGTCGTGCTAAAGGGTGAGAAGTTGTTGGGCGTGGTTACCCGCAAAGACATTCAAATCCACCTCGAACCATCCTTTTCTATCTTTTCTCTCTATCGCAAGGTTATTAAAGCCGATTCGATCGAGGCGCTGCGGGCCATTTTCGACAGCATAAGGATTTCCGTGGCAAAAATAGCGCTCGCGGGCGCCGACTTTTCTGATTTGAGCAAAATGATCTCTTCAGTCCACGACGCCATCCTTGTCAAGGTCATCGAGATCCAGAAGGATAAATATCCCGGCGGGGAATTTGTGTGGGTTAACATGGGCAGTTCGGGAAGAAAGGAACAGATCATCGCAACGGATCAGGACAACGCCATAATCTATACGAATGGGAGGCCCTCTGATTTTGCAGATGCAGTCTGCCGGTCGCTGGATGCCATAGGCGTTCCAAAGTGCCGTGGAAATTATATGGCCAGTAATGATATGTGGAATCAAAGCACGCTTGTTTGGAAGGACTATTTCAACAACTGGTTCAACGATCCGATACCAATTCATGTCAGGTACCTTTCGGTTTTTCTGGACATGAGGCCCATATATGGAAATAGAAAAATTTATGAAAAAATAATTGAGTCCATAGCTTCCAGCGCAAAGGAAGAAGCAATCAGGTCATTGGTCTCAGACGCCACCGACATTGAAATACCTCTCGGTCTCTTCGGTATTCGGGGCCTTCGTGACGGGCTCGATATGAAATTGTACGGCATATATCCAATTGTAAATGGAGTCAGGGCGCTGAGCCTTTACGGCGGCTTTTATGAGCTGACCAATACAAGGGAGCGGCTGGACAGACTTTGCGAGGAAGGAATCCTAGAAGAGGTTATGTACCACGATCTCCTGGAAGCATATGGATTTCTTCAGGATTTAAGGTTAAGGCATCGTGCGGCGTCAATCCTTCGCGAGGACACGGTTGACAACCTGATCAACACGAAGAGCATTTCCAAACTTGAATTACTCATCTTGAAAGAATCCTTGAAACTGGTCTCATCGTTTCGGAAGTTTCTTATGAAAAAATTTGGTATAATCCCGCCCTCCGTACTCCGGGGACTGTAGACAGGGTAAATATATGGACCTGCAAGACGCACCGTTTTTCTCCGTCGATGTGGAAACCACCGGGCTGGACCTGGGCAAAGACGAGATAATAGCCTTTGCATGCTTACCGATCAGGCTAGGGAGAATCGTTGTGCACGAGGCTTACTATACTCTTGTGAAGTCCCAAAACTACCGGATCGACTCAATGAAGTACCACGGCATAAGTGAGGGCGACCTTGAGGAAATGCCCATATTCGAGCAGATCGCAGGGGAAATTCTCGAAAGAACCGATGGTGTGCTGGTAGGTCATTCGGTCGAATTTGATTATGCGTTTCTCAGGAAACATTTTAGGAAGATGGGAATCAGGCTGAAGAGGGAAGCGATTGATATCGTAAAGATTGAAGAGTGGTTGGGGGAAAAAACCGGACGCCGCGCACCTGATTTGACACTTGAAGGTTTAATGAAGAAATATGGATTGACAAGCTATTATAGACATAACGCTTTTGCCGATGCCTTCTTCACTGCCCAGATCTTTCAGTTCGAATTGCCGGAGCTCTCACAACTTGGAGTGAAAAGATTGGATCAATTGATTCACCTCACGGGAGGAGGCTCAAAAATATGGCGTGTTTTGTTCTCTGATGAATTGATTTGACAACACCTTTCCGCTGTCTATACTCAGTGCGGTTGAGCTCAGTCCAGAAATCCAACAGAACCGCAAACACCTGATGAGGGTTGTCACATGAGAAGCGAGATGAGTAAGGACTCGGAAGTCCAGGTCGAATCGGCCCTTGAGAAGTTCGGCCTGGGACTGGCGGCTTGGAGTGAAAAATGGTTTCCGGAGGCATGGGTGTTTGCCCTTCTTGGGATTGTCTTTGTCTTTTTTTTCGGGATACTGATTGGAGAAAGCCCGGTCAACCTTGCCTTAGCCGGCGGCAAGCAGTTCTGGGTTTTGATACCGTTTACCATGCAGATGGCCATGATCATCATCGGGGGCTATGTGGTTGCATCGACACCGGCCGTATACTGGATCATCCGCAAAGTTGCCCTGATCCCAAAGAACGGAAAGACGGCAGTCGCCTGGATCGCTTTGTTCTCAACGGCCACTTCGCTGATATCCTGGGGACTCAGCCTTATCTTCAGCGGTCTTTTGGTGAGGGAGATGTCGCGGCGCCTGGACGACATGGATTACAGGGCGGCAGGCGCGGCAGGCTACCTGGGGCTTGGCGCGGTGTGGGCGTTGGGGCTCTCCTCATCGGCTGCGCTGATGATGGCGACAAAGAACGCGATTCCGCCCAAGCTCTTTGAAATCAGCGGCCTTATCCCTCTTACCCAGACACTGTTCATCCGGGCAAATTTGTGGACTATATTGGCCTTGATCGTCGTGTCGATTCTGATCGCCTACTTTTCAGCGCCTAACCCAAGTCGGGCCAAGAATGCAAAGGCTTTCGGCCTTTCCTTCGATCAACTCGATATGAGCGTCGAGGCGAGACAAAAACCCGGTGAGTGGCTCGAATACAGCCCTCTGCTGATTCTCATCGTGGGGGCCATCCTTGTTTACTACCTGATAGACGTATTCAGAACTTCACCTTCAGGCGCGCTGGCGGCGCTCGATCTCAATACATACAACATGATTTTTATCACTGTGGGCATGATTCTGCACTGGCGGCCCAAAAGGTTTCTTAAATCCGTCGCCCAGGCGGTGCCCGCTACCGGCGGCGTATTGATTCAATTCCCTTTCTATGCGGTTATCTTCGGGATGATAGTCGGCACGAGTGTTAATACATGGCTTGCCGATCTGTTCTACAAAGTGACCACTCATGGCACTTATCCGCTTCTCGTGGCGGCATACTCGGCTGTGCTCGGGGTGTTCATTCCATCGGGTGGGTCTAAATGGGTCGTGGAGGCCCCTTATGTTCTTCAGGCCGCCAGCATGCACCAGGTGAACCTTGGATGGGTTACCCAGATATACAATGCGGCCGAGGCGCTGCCCAACCTGCTGAATCCTTTCTGGATGCTGCCGCTGCTGGGTCTTTTGCAAGTGAAGGCAAGGGACCTGGTCGGCTATTCAGTTTTGCAGATGATACTTCACGTCCCGCTCGTCTTTTTCTTATGCTGGTTATTCGCACAACTTATACCCTACGTTCCTCCGTTGAAATAGTGCGGAACCCGAGGAGATCTTCCATGCGCCAAACCCGCGGCAGGCTCTCACGCTGCTTTGCAAGAGTTCCACGCACTTGCTTTTTTGCTTTGGCATTGCTGGCCCTGGCCTTTGGATCGGAGCCTGGCCGGGCCTCTGAGGGCCGGGATGCGAATTTTATCTTCATTCTCGACGCATCCGGCAGTATGGCCGCAAAAGTACAGGGCAGGCCCAAAATCGACGTCGCAAAAGAGGTCCTCTCAGGCATCATAAGGGACCTGCCTGCGAGGACAAACGTAGGCTTGGTCGTCTACGGCCACAGGCAAAAGGGGGATTGCACCGACGTGGAGGAGCTTTCTCCACTGGGGCCTGCCGATAAAGAGCTTCTGATAGCCAAGATAAGAGGCATAACACCCAAGGGGATGACTCCTATAACCTATTCCGTGCAGAAGGTCGCCAAAGGCCTCAAGAACCTGGGACAGGAGGCGACGATTGTGCTGGTAAGCGATGGGGAAGAGACGTGCAAGGGCGATCCATGCGCCGTGGTGAGGGAATTGAAGGCCTCGGGGATCAGGTTCGTAATGCACGTAATCGGCTTCGATGTGAACGAGAAACAAAAACAGCAACTCGCTTGCATTGCGAAGGCCGGCGAAGGTTTGTATTTCACGGCCAGGAACGCCGGGGAACTCGGTTTGGCGGCCAGGAAGGTGGTACAGAAAGAAAAGGAGCAAAAACCGGCGACTCTTACAGTTAAGGCGCTGATGAATGGAAAACCTTTCAGGGCATATTGCGCCCTTTACAGGGGCGATGGAGACTCAGCCAACCGGGGGCAAAAGGCTGCCGAAGGCTGGACTGACAATGGAAGCAGGGCCTTTCAGCTCACACCCGGCGTCTACGATCTAAGAGTCGAGAGCAGGCAGGCCGCGAACGACCAAGTGGTGGATTTTAAGGCGGTCACGGTCGAACCCGGAAAAAACGTCGACAAAGTGGCGGATTTCTCCGGAGGGAACCTGAAGGTCAGGGCGCTGAGGAATGGCTCTACCTGTAAGGCCTATGCCGTAGTCTATAAAGCCGGGTCAAACGAAGAAAAGGTTACCGAAGGCTGGGCAGGTGCTGAAGCTGCTGGATTTAAGCTTGCTCCCGGCGCCTATGATGCGATGGTTGAAGACCGGGAGGACGCAGGCAACCCCAGCGTTGTTTTCCGGGAAATCAGGATCGAAGCCGGAAAAACCGTCGAGAAAGTGGCCCAATTTCCAGGCGGCGCCTTGAAAATTAAGGCCCTCATGAATGAAAAACCCTTCCGGGCTTACTGTGTCATCTATAAGGCGCAGGAAGAAGATAACGAAAAGGAAAAGGTGACCGAAGGCTGGATAGAGGGCGAGTCTACGAGCTTTAAGCTTGTTCCCGGCCCCTACGATGTTGTGGTTGAAAACCAGGAGGACGCCATCAGATCGACTGTGAATTTCACCGGCGTCAAGATCGAGGCCGCGAAGACGGTTGAGAAAGTGGCGGACTTTTCAGGAGGGACCCTGAAAGTTAAGGCCCAGAGAAACGGCAAACCTCTTTCCGCTTTATGCAAGGTCTACCGGGCAGGGGAGGCGGAAAGCGAAGAGAAGGCTGTTCTGGCGCAGGTATGGACCGGAGGGGAGGGCACAGCCATAAAGCTTGAGCCCGGCGCCTATGATGTGATTGTTGAAAACCAGGAAGATGCGAACGCTCCGCCCGTAAGCTTCAAAGGGATTACCGTAGAGCCTGGAAAAAGCGTTGAGAAAACGGCTGACTTTTCCGGCGGGACCCTTAAGGTGAAAGCTGTTCGAAACGGTAAACCCACCGAAGCCCGCTGTACCATCTACCAGTCCAGGGGCGAGGAAGAGAAAGAATCCATAACCAATGGCTGGACCGGTGAAGAAGCAGCCGTCTTTAAGCTCGTGCCGGGCGCCTATGAACTCGTCGTTGAAGACAGGGAAGACGCAGGCAACCCCAAAGTCAGTTTTCCGGGTATAGTAATCGAAGCCGGAAAAACTGTTGAAAAGCTCGCTGACTTTTCCGGCGGGATACTTAAGGTAAAAGCTGTTCGAAACGGCAAGCCCACCGAAGCCCGGTGCACCATCTACCAGACCAGGGGCGAGGAAGAAAAAGAATCCATAACCGATGGCTGGACCGGTGAGGAAGCAGCCGTCTTTAAGCTCGTGCCGGGCGCCTATGAACTTGTAGTTGAGGACAGGGAAGACGCAGGCAGCCCCAAAGTCAGTTTTCCCGGCATAGTAATCGAAGCCGGCAAAACGGTTGAAAAGCTCGCTGACTTTTCCGGCGGGATACTTAAGGTAAAAGCTCTTCGAAACGGCAAGCCCACCGAAGCCCGGTGCACGATCTTCCAAACCAGGGGCGAGGAAGAAAAGGAATCCATAACCGATGGCTGGACCGGTGAGCAGGCAGCCGTCTTTAAGCTCGTGCCGGGTCCCTACGAACTTGTAGTTGAAGACAGGGAAGATGTAGGCAGCCCCAAACAAAGTTTTCCCGGCATTGTAATCGAGCCGGGCAAGACCGTTGAAAAGCTCGCAGAGTTTTCCGGCGGGATACTTAAG
>DASPQK010000423.1:0-51534 GCA_035624985.1 Syntrophobacteraceae bacterium
AAATTTGGCGCTCACGATTCAGGTTGTGCGCCCGCAGGCGCCTCCGGCGCTATCCTTAACAATTTGCGCAGGATAAGTCAAAAGCCGCATTTAAAAAGGTCCCGCCCCCTATGCTCTTCGAGCGGCAACCATGCGATTTGCTTGACTCAACGAGCCGGAATGAAGTAATCTTGTCGAGAGCGGTTGTGATTTGAAGACCGTTGCAGGCGGGATCGGCAGTATTAAGTATTTGCCGGAACAATATATCCCGTAGCTGCCGTTTCAAATTTTGTCATCTCGAATATTACGGAGAAACCGGTATGCTCTGTGGCCAGAACCCCGAGGGGCTGTCCGCAAGCCTGGAAGATTATTTGGAGGTTATCTTCCATCTCGAGCAGTCAAACCGTGTCGCAAGGGCAAAGGACATCGCAGATCAGATGAGCGTGCAGCGCGCCTCTGTAACAGGTGCGTTAAAGGCCCTTGCCGGACGAGGTCTCATCAATTACAGCCCTTACAGTTTTATCACTCTTACGCCCGCCGGGCGGGACATAGCCAGGGAAGTGATCCGGCGCCATAAAGTGCTCAAAGAGTTTTTCATGAACACCTTGCAGCTCGGTCCGGAAGATGCCGAAGCCAACGCCTGCCGCATCGAACACGCTATCGACCCTACGGCCATCGAGCGGCTGGTGGCATTCGTCGAATTTATGAGCATATGCCCCAGGACGGGATCGGACTGGTTCGACGCATTCGCCCGCTTCTGCAAACTCGGCCTTCAGACTTCCGACTGCCAGGCATGTCTGAAACTTTGCGCGGAGCGCATGCGGAGCCAGCGCCTCGAAAGCCCTGTGGACTAGAGCAATGGCAATCAAGCCCAAAATTCTTATCGCTGACGATGAACCCCTTAGTCTGGAACCGGTTGTCGAACGTCTCCAGCGTGAAGGCTACGAGGTGCAGGTTGTATCCAGCGGAAAAGAAGCCGAGGAAGCCGCAGGCAGCACCAGCTTCGAAGTGGTCCTCACCGATCTCTGGATGCCCGGCATAGGCGGTATGGAAGTCCTGGCGCACTTTGTCAAACACTACCCGGAAACGCCGGTGATCCTTCTTACCGGAGTTGGAACAATCGAGACAGCCGTCGAAGCGATGAAACGCGGCGCCTATGATTACCGCACCAAGCCCGCGAATCTGGACGAGATAGTTCTTACGGTCAAAAGGGCCGTTGAGCATAAAGACCTCAAGGAACAAAACGTCGCCCTGCGCTCTCAGATGCAGGAACAAATCAAGCCGGACAGCCTGATCGGTCAAAGCGCGCCAATGCATCATCTCTACCGGTTAATAAAGCGGGTCGCAAAGACCGATTCCACGGTACTCATAACGGGAGAAAGCGGGACTGGAAAAGAACTTATCGCTAAAGCCATTCATTACTACAGCCCGCGCGGGGAAATGCCTTTCGTGCCCATAAACTGCGGGGCCATCCCCGAAGAGCTTCTGGAGAGCGAGCTTTTCGGCCACGAGAAAGGCTCTTTCACCGGCGCTTTCAAAGAAAGGCGCGGACGATTCGAGCTGGCCAACAAAGGCACGGTTTTTCTCGATGAAATCGGGGAGATGAGCCCAAAGCTCCAGGTTAAACTCCTTCGCTTTCTTCAGGAGACTAAATTTCAAAGAATTGGCGGATCGAGAACGATTGAAGTCGATGTGCGCATCCTGTCTGCAACAAACAAAGACCTGGAGCGTGCGGTGGCTGAAAATAGATTCCGCGACGATCTGTTTTACCGGCTCAATGTGATCCCCATTCATGTGCCTCCGCTCAGAGAACGCGAAGGCGACATATCCATTCTGATCCAACACTTTCTCAAGTCGCATTGCCTCAAGAAAAATATTGCCCCCAAGACTATCTCCGGGGCAGCCGTGGAAAGCCTCGATCAATATGATTGGCCGGGAAACGTCCGGGAGCTTGAAAATGTCATCGAACGCCTGGTGATACTCACCGACACAGATGAAATACAGCTCCAGGATTTGCCAAAAAGAATGCAGACCGCAGAGCAGGCCGAGCCGGGCGAAACAATAACGCACATCGAGCTGGGGGAAAACGGCATAAACCTGAAGGAAACCCTCGACAACCTGGAAAACCGCCTGATCCTCGACGCGCTCCAGCGGGCCGGCGGAGTCAAGAACAAAGCCGCCAGGCTGCTCGGGCTAAACCGGACCACCCTGATCGAAAAGATGAAAAAAAAGCAGATCGAATTTCCGTCAGGCAGCTTTGCTTAGCAAAAAAAAGCCGCGTGGTTGGATGTGAAAAAAGGCGGTTCGTTGGACAGGATACCTGCGATTGCAGGGTGCCTTTTAAACTCCGAATCCAGAAACCGCCTTACCTTCGGCCTGTCCCATCGCCTGGGGTGAGAAAAGCCGGTGTAGAGCGAGAGGTCCCCTTCGTAGTGAGCATAGGTTTTGCACTTCTGCGCCTCGGGGCTGTTGACCGGCATATTGAAGATCGCAAGATTGAGAAAATCGATGAACGGGGCGTGGCGGACGGTAAAGTCGAGTGTGTTGCGGGCCTCATGTTCGGACTCCGAGGGGGTGCCGAAAAGTAAATACACATAAGTCCCTATGCCAGCCCCTTTGAGTGAGGCAAGCGCCCTGGAGGCAACCCCCAGATCGATTCCTTTGCCCTCGGAGTCTATGACTCCCTGGTCGCCGGATTCAAGACCAAGCTTCAGCATAACACAGCCGCTCCGTTTCAGCGCACGGCAAAAATCCCCGTCTGCCAGCCTTTTGGTAACTCGCGCAAACCCATACCAAGGCACACCCGGCGGGCTTTCCGTCAGTTCGCTCAAAAGGGCGGGGCTTAATGCGCTGTCCACAAAATGGAGCAGCGCCGGACCGGACCCGGAGCATAACTCGGCTGCCTCGAGCGCCGCTCTTCTGGGCAAGACCGGCTCGTAGCGGACCCTTTCCGATTTTTCCGGGCAGAACGCGCAACGGTTCCAGTAGCATCCGCAGGACGCGCTATAGCAGACGATAGGGCCGGGCGCGAGGTAGTCCCTCACGGGGAAAGGATCGTAGCTGAACCGCCGTATCTTGACGCTCTCGTCGATGCCGGCCGACTCAAGAAGGGGTTGCTCTCCGGGGCCGCTCACAACCTCGTCTATGAACCCCGAAAAGGGATTTGTCCAGCGCGGATTGCCGGCCCAGGAGGTAATCAGGCTGCCTCCCATCACTATCCGGACGCCTCCGTATCGGGCCCTGATAAAGCCGGCGATCGAAAAGGCCGTCAAAGCTTGGCTCAAATAGTTAAGGGAGATGCCGACCAGGTCGGGCGAGTACGATTCGATTGCCTGAGGTATTCGCTTTGAGAAGTATCCGTGGAAAGGGTTGTCTTCGTAGCGTTTGGCCGCCTCTAACAGGTGGGTGCTGCAGACGGGGGAAAGCTCCGGATGCTGGTAGTCAGACAGAGTGAGCCGCGCCGAGCCTTGAGTTTCTCCGCACTTTCCGATCAGCCGGTTCAAATCGGAAACCGCGCGCTTGTAACGCTGCACATAGAGATATCCCCGCCCGCTGCGGATAAGCTCCAAATTGCGCTCACGATTTCGAACGGCCCGTCTTGTCCAACTGTCGGAATCGGGCGGCAGCTTCTCGATCAAATGCAGTATGCCCTCGATGTTCGCATCGATTATCGCGCATTTTGCTCCCTGGGCGCGCAAAGTCCCGTAGAGCCGGGCGACACCGGGGGGCGGCTCGGTTGGTTTAACCAGTGGAGGATTAATTAACAGAATCATTTGGCGACGGCATGATGGCTCGGTAATACTCCTCACATAGCGCGTCCGGATCATCGCAGTTTTGTGCGATGATGTTCCTGAGGTGGACGAAGGAATCCAAATCCATCTCCTGGAATTCGATCGCAACCCCTGTTTCGCTGCGCCGGACCGCCCTGCCTTTTAGCATGATTAAAAGCGTGGAAGACGATCCGGACAGGGTTATCGAAACCTCCAGGGGGCCGTCGTGGGGAAGAGTTTCGCCGGTGGTTAGAAACATCCCTTTCATGCTCAGGTTGTCTACCATCCCGCTAATGCTCGTTTGACCTGCACGCACGGTGGCCGTGACTTCAAAACGCACTCGCCTGTGTTTGCGCTTCTCCATTTGGTCTCCCGATTCAAATATTCAGTCCCTACGACCGTATCGTATTAATCGGATCATTTCGGATGGAACAAAACAATTATCGTTGCATTCGTGACTCAAATCAATTCCCATTTTGTATTCACCTTAATTTTCGTCCGCCGGACTAAACCAACATCAGTCTATCATAGTATTTACCCTTTTCTCCCTCAAAGCCGACTAATAAAAGAAAGCGGCAGCGGCTGCCGCTTGCCCATCCTGCAAAGGCCTGATTGGCCCCGTATTTGCTGTCAAAGATGGTTTCAGGAGAATCTTGCCATGTCTGAACTGAAACGCGAACAGCTTTTGATGGCCGTAATTGCCGGCAGAGGACCCGCTTACCTGCGGGGAGTCAATTTGACTTCGGCGGACCTCTCAGGCGCCGGGTGGCTGGCGGAAGCCGACCTGAGGCAGGCTGACCTCTCCAACGCCAATCTGAGGCGCGCCAACCTGAAAGGCGCTAATCTGGAAATGGCCAACATCCATTCAGCCAACCTCACGGGCGCCAATATCGAAGGCGCAAACCTGTTCAAAGTTAAAGGCAACGTGGCTAACCTCAACAAGGCCAATCTTCGCAGAGTCAACCTGAAACAGGCCAACCTCATAGGCGCCTCCCTGGTGAAGGCCAATCTGGAGGAAGCCGACATGGAAGGGGCTGACCTTGAAGGCGCTAACCTGGAAAAAAGCAACCTGGTAAGGGCGAGAATTACAAAAGTGAATCTCAAGATGACAAATCTGGATGGCGCCGATCTGACCGATGCCGTGATGGAAATCAACGATACGGCGTGGGAGACGGGGATGGGAGGTTTTCACGGCACATTCACCTCGATCGCGCTGACCGACCTGCTTCAGATCGGATGCCTTTCACGATCGAACCTGAATATAGAAATCTATTGCGCAGGCAGTCAGGGCAACATTCACATCAGTTCCGGCAGGGTCCTTCATGCCTGTGCTGACGGCATCGAAGGCGAAGATGCTTTCATGAAAATTTTGGGATGGGAAAAGGGCCGTTTTATTACCTGTCCTTTGGAGTCCTCAGACCTTGTCTCTATCGACAAGCCCATTGAGCAGCTCGTTCTCCAGTGGCATGGGCTCCAGGATGAAAGAAACTTCTCAGGCAGGTTCTCCGGCCTGGTGGACAAGATAAGGGAGTACATGCCCATCCAGGCGCACTCGTCCAAGAAACTCGTCGAATTCTTTGAAAGATGCGGCAACAGCATCGGCGGCGCATCGGAGAAAATCGCCGTTACCGATGTATTTGTTGCCGAAGAGGAAGATGAAATTTTGTGCTCGATATCCCTCAACGGCCGGTCATTCGTAGCGCCTCTAAAGTTTGTTGACCTCGACAGCAGCCATCCTCTCTACGGCGACATCGCCGGTATTCAATAACACTGTTGGATCTGCCCTCGCATGGTTCTTGCTTACCTATACCGTGCAACGCTGCTTCACCAACACTTGGAGAACATCCGGCGATGGATCTTGTACTGACAAAGAGTGATATTGGGAAACTTGAGGAGATCATTTCCGACCAACTCCTTGATTCAGGCGCCGAACACGTTGTGTTGACAGATCTTGCGGGTAATTTGATCGTGGAGTGCGGTTCGTTGGAAATGGGTGATGTTTTCTCCCTGGCGGCAGTTTCGGCGGCCAATTTCGCGGCAACCGCCGAAATAGCCAGGCTGATCGGTGAGAAGGACTTCGCTCTGCTCTACCACAAGGGAGGCAAGCGCAATGTGCACTTCAGCCGCCTGGGCAATGATTATCTCATTATAACGCTTTTCAATGACAATGTTTCGCTGGGCCTTATACGGCTCAAGCTGGTGAGCGCGATAAACGAAATGGGCATAGTATTCGGCGGTCCCGAAGGAAAAAGCTCGTGGCATTCATAGATCTGAGCAAGAACGAAATCCAGGCAAAAATAGTCTATTACGGCCCGGGCCGCGGGGGGAAGACCACAAATCTGCTCTATGTTCATGAATCCATGTCCAGACAGGTTTGCGGCAAAATGGTCACCATCGACACCAGGGGAGACCGGACCCTTTTCTTCGACTTTCTGCCCCTCAATATCGGCAAAGTGCTCAACATGACCATTCGCATCCAGCTCTACACCGTTCCCGGCCAGGTCATGTACAACACCACCAGAAAGCTCGTATTGAGAGGGGTTGACGGCATCGTTTTCGTCGCCGACTCTCTCAAAGTGCAAAAAAATAAAAATATCGAAAGCCTGGATAACCTCGTGCAAAACCTGAGCGACGAGGGACTCCCGATTGGGCAGGTGCCGCTCGTACTCCAGTATAACAAACGCGACCTGGTAGAATCCAACATCCCGCTGCTGCCTGTTGCGGAGCTCGAATGCGATCTGAACGAGGGGTTGAACGTACCCTCTTTTGAAGCCAGCGCGCTCTCCGGAAAAGGCGTCTACGAGACCTTGCGCGAGATCAGCAAGCGCACGATACGAGGCGTGATCCAAAAGGTCGGCGGCCAAATTACATGTTGACAAGGACATCTCATGCCTGAACAAGAAGTACGTCAAAACCAAGCAGCAGCCAAGATTGATTTCAAAACCCTCGAACTCGAAATCGACAGGGAAATAGACTCTCTGTTCGTTCCCGCTGCTGAGAGGACAGCAGGGAGCCCAAGACGGAGGGAAGCCCATGAAGGTGCTCAGTTCAATCCCAATCGCGACAAAGGTCAATCGGGAGCAGACGCGGGCGCCGGTGTCGATCTCGACGCCCTTCAGGCAGAGATAGACAAAGAAATAGACAACCTTCTCGTCCCTGCGGCCAGGTCCGGATGGGTCAGGGGATCGACTCGGATCAGTGGCCCGGACCAGCCCGAAAAGGTCGAAAGCACGCCCCCGGCATTTGAAGACATTGGCAAATATCAGGCTTACGAGTTGTCCGGGCTGATCGAATTGTTCAACGCAGCATACCTGAGCCTCGATTGGGAGTTCTCCAGACAGAACATTGAAAAACTAATTGATGCCCTTGGCCGGCTTGAAGCCTTTGCGTCCAGATCTTCTGAAGCAAAGACCGTTCTCAGGATTTTGGACGTCATTCTAAAGCGGCTTCGGGAAAGACCCCATGCCGTGAACAACATGCTGGTGCAATTGATACGCGATTCCCAGGGACTCCTCGCGCACATGCTTCTCATGGAGTGCAACACGGGACCTCATGAGAAGCAGAGGCTCAAAGACCTCATCCAACGTTTCCAGGAATTGCGCCAAAGAGCGCTTGCAGCTAAAGGAGAGGCCAAAAGCCCCGCACTTTGGGCGGATACGGGCGCCAGGGTGCTGGCGCTGAGGCCCAAAGGCGTCGGAGCTGTTGCTGAAACTCCCCGCACATGTGAATCGACCGACTCCGCCCAGCAGTCCCCGCAGGTTCGCCGTGAGAATTTGTGCCTGCTGGTGTCATGCGGGAAATCCCTGGCGCTGCCGGCTTCCTGCATACTCAGGGTGGCGCGGTCCGATGCAAAGAAGCGTCTCAAAATCTTGAAGCGCGGATACGCAACTCTTGCCGATTTCACGGCTCTTTTCCGCAGGATCAGGAGCGGGATCATGGGCCGGTGGATGGAACTGCCGGCAAAAGAACTCAAATCCTTCATGTTCGAACCGTTGGAGCCCGATTCTCCCAGCTGGGTCGCCCCCGAGGTTACAACAGCAGTGCTGGCAAGCGACGGGCAAACCCATAAGATAGTATTTTGCGATATGGCCAGCTTTATAGCTTATGCGGAAATATCCGCCGGACCTCCAGCCGGGGAGAAATTCGGTCCTTTTGAAAGCATATGGTGCCTCTCGGTGCCTGTTTTCGATCCACGGCCGGCCGGCCCTTTGGTCCAAACCTCGGTCGCCCGCCCGCCGGCCGGGGGGCCGGCTATTCGCCCTTCGGGCCGAAGCTCGGCGGCAGGCGATTAACATCGGAGGCAGTAAGTGGCGCCCTTAGAGATGGTTCAAAAATTCCAGGACCGCTTGTCGGAAGCACGCCAGGTCAGGGAGAAGGGTCTTGCCGACGGGACCCCCGGCATCATAAATGGGATACTCTCCCAAATCGATAGAGACGATCTTCCTCGATTCGCCAAGACGCAGATTCCCTCCAGCGCCCATTCAGTTCTCACCGGTCTCAATGAACATTGCGACTCGCAACCCATTACAAACGCGGAATTTCAGGCCGCCGATCCCGTCCAGTTTTATAACTACGGCCTGGCCCTCATGGACGGCCAGTTCTGGGAGGAAGCCATTCAAGAGCTCAGCATGGCCGCAGCACTGGGGTTTAAGAGCCTTAAATGCTGGGATTATTGCGGGGACTGCGCCGCCAACTTGGGCAGCTGGGAAGATGCGTTCCGCTTCTATGAGTATGTCTATGCCGATGAAAGCCTGGACGACGAGCAGAAAAAATCTGTGCTCACAAAGATTGCAAAGTGTTCTCAAGCTCAAAGAAAAGAGCATGTCCGTTCACTCGCCGCAGCAAGCAGGCCCGAGAAGACGGAACCTGAAGACGAGCAGGCAAAATCCGAACTTGTCAATCCCTCCCTCCTCTCACTCGGCTCCCACTCCGTGGATACTATCATCGGCAGCACGCTCACGTCCTGGACCGGCCGGATGGGTATGACCCTGGCCGCCTGCGCCCGTTCTTACCAGGTCACCGACCTGCTGCACGTAGGTTCGAGCTCTGTGGTCGTGGAACTGCAAGAATGGAACGGCGGGCAAAAATTTGCAGGCCAGGCATTGAACGGGAAACTTGCTAACGCTGTTTCCCCGGAAAAGCTGGCCATGTGGGCAAGGACACAAATGTCGATAAGGTCCCGCCATCTGGTGAGAATTTACGATCTCGCGGAAATGAGCGGGTGCCTGTTCATAGTCCGGGAACACCTGCCGCTTTCATTGAGCGACCTGATGGCGGCGGACCGCAATATGCCGGTTTCTCTTGCCGTGAGGTTGGGCTATCAGGTCCTGGAAGCCTTGGGGGACCTTCATCTTCATATGACCTCAGAGGGCAGAATACAGAACCTGTTTCACCTGGACATGCGCCCCTCGCGCGTGTTGCTGCGCAAAGACAAACCCTTCGTCAAAATATACAACGGCGGCCTCTGGAAAGAATTGGAAAAGGCCTGCCCCTCCACGGCAATCTTGAAAGACCTCCCGCTTCCTCATCTTTGCTACAGAGCGCCTGAACAGTTCAGAACTTACCTCGCCCGCAAGAGACCTCCCTTTTTTACCGATATCTACCTTTTCGGGACGCTCCTTTACGAAATGCTGACAGGCGCCCCCCCTTTCAAGGCGTCTTCTTTCGGCGAATATCAAATCCAGCACTGCGAACAATACCCCTCCCCGCCTAAGGTCTGGAGGCCGGAAATTCCCGAAATACTCAACGAGTTGGTAATGGACTGCCTGGCTTCCGACCCCATGAAACGTTATCGGAGTGCAACCCAGATATCGCTTGCCCTGGAAAAGTATTTCCCAACAGAAGTTGCCCGGCCCAAAGACGACTCATACCAAAAATACCTCGCAAAACTGAAACTCGCCTAAAAGTTTAGTTCACTCAGGGTGAAGGCGCCGTTTTCAACGATCCAAATTTTCCTCAATTAATCATGGTGAGCTTCCGATATTGAGGACAACACGAAATTCGAGGGGGAACACTTTGGGCTTTTTCTCAAAAGATACAACGCCCAACGGAATCGAAGAAAAGCTTGCTGCGGCCAACCGCCGGATCGAAGCTCTCCAGGAGGAAGCCAGACTGATTGCAGACTGCGCAAAAAACGACGTCATGGCAAACGTCGCTCACGAACTCCGTACTCCTTTCAATGCCATTATCGGTTTCACTGAAATGATTCTCGACAGACAGTTCGGCGATCTCACTCCGCTCCAGGAGGAGTATCTGGGTGACGTGCTCACGAGCGCCCGCAACCTGTTTGCCTTGATAAACGATATCCTGGATCTTGCCAGAGTTGAAAACGTCAGGCTGGAACTGGAGCCTTCCGCCGTGAAGCTTGACGATCTGATCGCGCGTTGCCTGGCCCTCGTTAAAGAAAAAGCGTTGAAGCACGGTATCAAACTATCTGTGGAAACAGAACGGATTGATGACGAAATAGTGGCTGACGAACGCAAACTCAAGCGGATTTTCTTTAATCTTCTTGCAGGAGCTCTCCAATCCACCCCCGATGGCGGACAAGTGCGGCTGAAAGTGGAAATGACCCAGGAGGATGTTTTTATTTCCGTTGAAGACACCGGCTCCGGAATCGCAAAGCAGGATTTGGATCGCATTTTCAGACCCCTGGAACAGGCGGAAGACCCCGGTCCGATTCCCCGCCGCAGGATACAACCCGGTCTTTTCCTTACGCAAAAGCTTGTGGAACTGCATGGTGGCAGGATATGGGCTGAAAGTGAAGGTGAAGGAAAGGGCGCAAGCCTCCGCTTTTCAATTCCTAGAAAACAGAATATCGCCTGTTTTTATCCATTACAAGAGGTGGCGCATGAAGGAGCCTGCATCCTTCGATAAGATCAGGATCGAAATTTGATTCTCTTGCGGTTTAGCCGCTCTGTAAAAGAACCACACGGGTTCCGGGCAGGGATAACTCCTCTCCCGGAGTCCCCCACAACGCCGGGAGAGGACTGACACATAAGGAGGTAAACCAACGCTTGAGATAAATAGTACATGTTCGACCACAAGTCAAATAAAATTGTGAAGAATTTTTGTGAACGGTAACGTCTTCGCTCTTAACGCAGCGCGTCCCCGGCGACCGAAGAGGACCGGGCGGGCGGAGTCATGCAAATGTGGCCGGCTGTGGGACCTGGTGTATGTACAATCCGGCAGCCGGCAGGTTGCCGCAGAAGCGTCGATCTTTATTTGTTGCGTCTACGAAGAAGTTCTGCGTTTACGTCTTCTTTGAAAACTTCAAGATCGTCATAGTCGCCGGGATCTATGTTCAATTCATGGTCCGCCATCACCCTCCGCAGCTTTTCTTTACTCAAAGAGTAGACGTATCCGGAAATAGTATCCCACCAATCATCTTCACCGCCCTCTTTGGCATGCGTTTGCATCTCCAGTCCCTTCTTTTGTGATTCTCAGGTTCTGCTTGCCTCTATTCTTCGTAGATTTGCATTATAACCGATGTTGCATTATCCCGATAGGTCGAAATAATGCCGCACGGCCGCCGCGGAGTACATCTCCTTTTCCTCACATCCTATGGCGGACGTAAAATATGAAGTCTACCTCGACGAAAAAGGCCGTACTGTATGAACCAAACATGGTCCACCGCCTCTTGTGCCTCGGCGCACAGGTCACTAATGCTATACATGATCTGTTTCTTGCAATTCCGTGAGTTTGCGCTCCATTGTCCTGATTCCGCTGACAGCCGTCTCCCAATTCATCGCGTCGGACTCAACATCCTGGGAAAATCCTTTCTCCCTGAGCAGATTCCGGGCGACGAATTCGTCGAACTGCACCCCGTACTTGCTCGCCATCACATGATATATATGGCGATAGCTTCCCATGCGACGCATATACTCCGATTTAAGGAGCAGACGAACCTTTGCATCTACGTCCTGCCCCTCGATGAGAAGTTCCTCCAAAAGATGTCTGGTGCTTTCCCGCAATTGAGCAGCAGCCACGGTTTCACTCCTTCTGCTTGCGTTCCGCCATTATGACGTAACCGCGCGGCACTTCCTTCGCCCTTTATCTCAGTCCCAGGTGATCAGCGCTCTGGTACCCTGTGACAGGATGGACATGAGCCCCCAAAATCCGGCTGCTCTCTCTGATCTCGAGTGTCTTTGACGGAACTGGTCTTTCTCCTGAATGGCGAATTAGTCTGCACAGCTATTCTATGCAGAAATGGTAACCTGTGAATCACAATTATGGTATCGCCGTCCCGGCATTTGGATGAACGGGAAGGGTTTCCGGCGAAAGTGCTTTATCATGAGCTGTTTCGAGATCCCATGCTCGCGCCCTCAGGATTCGAACCAGCCGTCGTCCTCGGCCAGAGACTGTCCGGACGCACGGTGGAACACAAGCGGAACACATCATGTTTTGGGATATCAGAGCGTATAGCTGTTTTGACTTCGGGCTGAAAAGGAGCGATGGTTGTGAGGTGTTTCGAGCAATCTTGGGGTGGCGAAGGGTTCTGGGTCCTATTTGCATTTGATCGGGCATCCAGAGGGCTGATAGGCCAGCAAAACCTCGCTCCGACATAACTTAAGATAGAATTATGGGCGGATTCCCTGAAGCAGGCCCGTGGTCGAGTCACTGAGGTACTCTATGCTGATAGTTCAATATACCGTATTTACAGCATAAATCGCGTGCCTGCTCGGACATATCGGAGGCAACTAATATTGCTTTGACTTTTTGAGAGTCCAAAGGGAGCTTCCGGACGGCACACATTAGCGCCCTGTATTTGATAGCCTGGTAGAATCCAGGGACTGGGGTATCCGTTTCGATCTCAACAACTACATCATCTCCATTCATGAGTTCAAATAAAATATCAACAGCATCTGCCGATGGAAATATATATTCCAACGTAGTATTTTTTACATTTGCTATGCCTATAGATTGAGGATTATTAGCAACCCATTCTTTGAGTTTTAAATGATCCCGCCCTTCACCATGACCATATTTTCTCATAATTGGAATCTGCTTAGTAGTCGGAACTCTTAATGTGCCCTTTCCCATTTGCCAGCAGATGCCTGCAATAATCCACAGTGGTTCGCCCAATCCTTGTGGAATGTGATGAGTCTTCGAAAAAGCAGCAGCTACTCTTCCTGCCGAGATGAGCTTTTCGCCGTAATGGCCTTCCCCAAAAGTAGGGTGATAGTAACCAAATGCTTGAGCAAAGCTATTCCACCTGGACTGCCGGAAGTCAACGAAACGATGCGGGTAGATGCATGTGAGTATGATACTTGCCAACAGTGCTGCTCCTGCCCAATCGCTATGACCTGATGGTTTGTGATAGCCATTCTTCACCGCATAGCCCACAAAATCATCAATTCGCTTGCAAGCTTCGGTTTCTCCATTGGGAAAGACTCTGATGAGCCTCTCGATAGCATCCCTTGCTGAATCCCCCGTTTTGATGAGGTTTTTGAAGTGAATGATGTCCTGACGCGCACCCAGTGCCCAAGATTCTGAAATAGCCTGCATGAAGGGACCAAGCTGGACGACCGGATGAGAAAGAGTGTGTCTAACTTTAGGATAAGACTTCAGCCTGTTATTTATCTCTTCGGCTGCTTCTGGCACCTGATCAATGGGTAATCCGCAATCCTCGGCCATTTGTCTCAGCCACTGCATGAGAGCTTGATCGAGAGGCAAGTCCATGAATTTTTCTCCTGGTTTGGAATGACACGAAAATTATGGCCGAGTTTTAGGAGCCGATAGCATTTGCACTACTGCTTCCTTGATCTCGACTTAGGAGCCGGATTTTTCAAGTCGTGGCTTGCCCTGTCTATTTCCTTGGACGCTTCAGCCCAAATTGTAGATATCACATCAGAAAGGCTGATCGTGTTGCCAGGAACGTATTTCTTCGAATATGCATCAGGATAGTCGTGAAACAATGCATCACATAGAGACTTGTCAAAGTCACTGCAGAATAAGTATTTACTATAATATTCGGAATTAAATCGCAGTCGTTGCTCCCATATAGATCCAGCAGTCATATAGTGGTCAATGGCTCGCTTTAAGGACTCACAAAGTGTAATTTTTTTTGATGCCTCATTAGTTTCTGAAAATTGTTTGACTTCGAAGCGAGCTTCACCCAGAGCTGCCATATAATCATTCAAAGAAATACCGGTCTCACATCTGGATTGGAGCTTTTGCAGAGATCTTAAAGCTTCTCTTCCTGACTGGGCGAACGAATTGGATAACCAACAGATATGGAGGAGAAGCAGAATTGATGTCGCATTGAAAATCAAGAAAAGTTTTCTCATGATTTGCTCCTAGCTATTAACTAGTAACCTTGGCCTCGCGAGCGGGACATTGAACGGTGTCTGGCGCTAGGGAAGCTGACGAGTTTTAAGCAGATTTTCAAAGGCTGAAAATAGAATACACCATTGGGGGAGTGGTAGGAAGAGAAAAGGTGTGGAATTCAACGGCCTATCTGCCGGGAAAGGGATTTAGAAACAGCGAAACCCTTCCGGACTTGGAGTGCAGAAGGTAGAAACCGGAACAAGTGGCTGCCAGGCTTAGACCGGGCCGACGAGGGAGAAGCGGAACCGGCGCGTGCATGGCGCGGAGTCGATGCGAGGTCTTAGCCTGACAGACGTTTGTTCCAGAGCGTCCGCCTACGGAAAGGAAAGCCCGGAAGCTTCGAGCGGGCCGGGAATGATCGTGCGTGCTAAATTCCCCTTGCCCCCGTGGACCACGTATCGTCTTGACTCGCAGCCGGAGGAGCAGTACAAGAGAAAGCGGAAATCTACGTGGAGGAAATATGATGGAAACCGGAGAAATCAAAGACAAAATAGTAAAGGCCTTGGATCGGCTTCCTCCTGATGCACTGGAAGGAGTACTTGAATACGTTGAGTTCATCTCGGAGCCGGAAGAAGTGACTCCCACGCCTGACGAATTGGACGCTATCCGAAGAGGCAAGGAGGAATACGGCAAAGGTGAGTACGTCAGGTGGAGGGACTTGAAGAGCAATGCCTCCCTATGATGTCGTTTTGACCAAGACTGCTCAGAAGGTGTATGAAGGGCTTCCAGTCAAACTCAAAAACGGTATTGACCGCTGTTTTATTTGGCTGGAGAACTTCCCGAAATCCGGCAGTAGGGTGAAGAGGCTTCAAGGGCAGACGGGATGTTATCGATTCCAGGTTGGCGGATGGAGGATTGTCTATAGGGTTAATGATGAGCTTAAAGAGGTTCAAGTAGTGGATATTCGGCCAAGAGGCGATGTTTATAAGCATTGATAAATGCGTGCCGCCCTGTGCTCCCCAATTAGTGACCAAAACTCGCAGGCCCTTTCGTTGCTACTCTGATTTGCCAAAAGGCGTTACACGATTCCTACCCTCCCCTCAGTTTGATCGGGACGACTGGATTCGAACCACGCGCCGCGCGGGGCCCTCAGGCTTAGTCGCCGACGAGGGAGAAGCGGAGCCGCCGCCTGCATGGCGCCGAGTCGATGCGGGTCTTAGTCTGACGGAAGCCCCCTCCGGATGAGCTTTGACGACCGGTCGCGCTTTGAATTCAGTTTACGAACGTTGGCCAACGTACTCTTCTACAGCCGCGAACAGCTCACGAGACTTATCTACGAATGGAGTAATATGCTCGACTTGCCGCGAAATCAAAATAGCCCCCTGCCCGCAGCAGATCAGCCGCCCGGACGCTTTGGCTCTATTTTTCAAGGAGTTCCCGTACCGCTTCCGTCACAGCCATATGCCCTCTCTTCCAACATTCAGAGCAAGCGGGGTCTTTCGGGAACGGAATACGTCATAATCCATGAGGACGATCGACAAAACGACATCATATTTGAGTGAAAGGTCACAGACGGCGGAAAAGATTCGCTTGCGTTCGGTACGCCGGTCGCCAAGAGGACTCAGCAATGCAAGCAAATCGATATCCGATTCTTCCTTAAAATCCCCCCTGGCATATGAACCGAAAAGGACGATCCCCTTGAGCTTATCTGCAAATTGTGCGCTAAGCAATGCCTTGGCTTCAGCCAGAACATCATCGACTTTTCCGGGCCGTTTCCTTGTCATCCGGTCTGCCTCACCCGCAGGAAGATTTCGCTGACAGAAAAAATTTAGAGATTTCCTCCATGGTTCGCCCGCTCGCCACACTCCGATCCATGGTTCCCACCGGTTCCGGCCCCGATTCCGGGATCGCGGCATCGTCGCGCTTTTTGATGAGCAGCCAGTTCTTGCCTTCCTCCCCCGCTTTTCCCTTCATTCTGGCAAGCACCCAGCTGCCTTTGAGCTTTTCGCCGTGGAGTTTGAATTTGAGGTCGCCCTTGGCGTACCCCTCGTGCGGGTCGCCCTCGGGCTCCCAGGAGCCTCGGTCCCAAACCATAACCGTCCCGGCTCCATATTCTCCCTCAGGGATTGTTCCTTCAAAAGAACCGTATTCAATCGGGTGGTCCTCCACGTGAACCGCAAGCCTCTTCTCGCCCGGCTTCAGGCTCGGACCTTTTGGCACCGCCCAGCTCTTGAGCACCCCCTCCATCTCCAGGCGAAGGTCGTAATGAAGCCGGCGCGCCGCGTGTTTGTGGACAACATAAAGGTTGCCCGCCGCAGTTGGCTCGACCTTTCCCTGCGGCTCGGGCGTGCGTTGGAAGCGGCGTTTTTCTTGATATGATTGAAGAGTCATAAGTTTCAATTAGCAACGGATGTGACTCTTTTCAACCACACGGAAAACAAAAGATCAATTAGAAACGATGCGGAAACTGGATTGCGTCGATTTGTCTTGACAAAGCGGATGTAATGAATTCTATTACCCAGACGGCAGGAGAGGATATGCAGGTCGGGTTTTATTATTACACCTATTTTTACCCCATTGAGGGGGACGCTTCAGGTATGCTTGGGTACTGACATCTGGAATTGACTGTTTATAAGCCGTGAGCGCCTGAAGTGCTCACGGCTTTTTTAATTGCTGCAATAAAAAAATAAGGGAGAAAAGTCGTCATGATCATCGTAATGCGGCCGGATCATCAGGAAGAAGACCTGCTGAGAATAGTGCGGCGCCTCGAAGACATGAGCCTTCGTGCACATATTTCCAAGGGTGAGCGGAGGACGATCGTAGGCGCGATTGGAGATGAACGGATTCTATCGGAAGTCCCCATGGAGTCCTTTCCCGGAGTGGAAAAGGTCCTGCCGATCTTGAAACCCTACAAGCTGGTCAGCAGGGAATTCAAGCCTGAAAACAGCATTGTGGATATTGACGGTTTTCAGTTCGGCGGCCCTCAGATTCAGGTTATCGCCGGTCCCTGTGCAGTCGAAAGCCGGGAAGTGCTCGATGAAATCGTCGAGGCGATCGGTCCCGCCGGAGTTCATTTCCTGCGCGGCGGCGCTTTCAAACCGCGCACTTCACCCTATGCGTTCCAGGGCTTGGGTGAAAAGGGATTGAAATTTCTTGCCGGCGCGCGCGACAGGACCGGCATGAAGGTGGTAACCGAATTGTTGGACCCAAGAGACATCGTGCTGGTTTGCAAGTATGCGGACATTGTCCAGATCGGCACCCGCAACATGCAAAATTTCAGGCTTCTTACAGAGGTGGGCAACATCGATAAACCGGTCATCCTGAAACGCGGCCTGTGCGCCACCATCAAGGAATTCCTCATGTCTGCCGAATACATCATGTCGCAGGGAAACGAGAAAGTAATTCTTTGCGAAAGAGGAATCCGCACCTTTGAAAGCGAAACCCGAAATACGCTCGATATTAGCGCCGTGCCTCTTCTTAAGCAACTCACGCATCTTCCGGTGATAGTCGATCCGAGTCACGCGGTAGGCAGGGCGGACCTGGTGCCCGCCGTTTCCAGAGCGGCGGTTGCCGCAGGCGCAGACGGGCTCCTGGTCGAAGTCCACGTTCGCCCGGAGGAAGCGATAAGCGACGGTCCCCAGTCTCTTCGCCCCAAAACCTTTCTGTCCATGGTTGAAGAATGCCGCCGGGTTGCCGAGGCAGTGGGCCGCGTTATCTGAAAAAAGAGGAACAAAACATGGATGAAACTCACCTTTGCGGCCCGCACAGCCCAACTCTTCGATGGAATAAGAGTTCTTCGGTGGCGATAATCGGGGGCCTGGGCGAAATGGGCCGGCTTTTTTCAAAGTTTTTCAGCTCCCATGGATTTCACGTAAGCATTGCCGACCTTGATACGCCGCTTACGCCCGAGCGCGCCGTGCCCCAATCCGATATAGTCGTTTTTTCAGTGCCGCTTCACAAGACTGTCGAGATAATGAGGGGACTTGTTCCGCTTGCCCGGCCCGATCAGCTCCTGATGGACCTTACCAGCCTTAAAGCCGCCCCCGTAAGAGAAATGCTCCGGTCTCCCGCCTGTGTCGTGGGGCTTCATCCCATGTTCGGAGGCCGGGTATCGGGCTTTTGGGGCCAGACCATCGCCGCCTGTCCTGTTCGAATCGGCCCGCATGAATGGCAGTGGCTCCGCGGACTTTTTACCGCAAGCGGCATCCGCGTAAAAGAATGCAGCCCCGATGAACATGACCGGATGATGAGCATCATCCAGGTGCTTTTCCACCTCACGACCATGCTTATCGGAAGGACCCTGAGAAAACTGGACATAGACATAGACGAGACAATGAATTACACCAGCCCGAGCTATCGCATAGAAATGAACCTGGTGGGAAGGATTTTTGCGCAAAGCCCGGAACTCTATGCAGCTATCAACCAGATGAATGCCCATACCGGCGGGATTCTTTCCGCGCTTAGGGACGGCCTGGAAGTCTACGAACAATTCTACCGTGAGGCAAACCTCGAAGGGTTCATGGAGGATTTCCGGCAAAGCGCCCGGCACCTTGGGGATTTCTGTGCGAACGCATTCCGCGAAAGCTCGCAATTGCTGGACTTTTCAGTCGATTTGGCCAATAACAGGGGATGATCTCAGACCTTGCCGGGCTTTGTCTTCCCAAGCTTTCTTCGCTCTTCTTCGCGGATTTCCCGGCGGAGAAGCTTTCCCACCTTACTTTTGGGAAGCATGTCCCGAAACTCGATGTAATGCGGTACCTTGTACGGGGCCAGGCGTTCCCTGCACCATTTGTTAAGGTCGTTTCCCGAAACTCCCCTGGCGTCGCTTTTGAGCACTACGATGGCTTTTATGCGCTCGCCGACCGATTCGTCCGGGACCCCCACCACACATGCCCCGACTACTACCTGGTTGTCGAGCAAAACCGCCTCTATCTCCGATGCGGCAACTCGGTAGCCTTTATATTTGATCACGTCGGCAGTGCGCTCCATGAACTGGAGTTCGTTTTTTTCCGTAAGGGTCATGAAGTCCCCCGTACGGTAGTAGACCTCGGAGCCGATCTTTACGAACGCCGCTGCGGTCTCGGCAGGCTTGTTCCAGTAGCACTTGATGTTGGCGTCCGAAGTTACCAGAAGTTCACCTGTCTCAGCGGTGGGCACCGGCTCGAGGGTCGCCCAGTCGACCAGCCGGTAACGGTAGGACTTTAGCGGCTTGCCAATGACAGTGGCCTGAGGGTCTTCATCAAGCGGGCTGTAAGCCACATGCCCGACTTCGGTCGATCCGTAAACCTGGTAAATAGGCACCCCTGTTCGCGCTTTCCATCGGTTCAGGACTTCCCCCGGCAGGACGTCTCCACCGCAGAAACAGTACCGCAGGCTGTCCAGTCGATAGTTGTCCACCCTGTCGCTTTCCAGCACCATCCGGTAGAGCGACGGTACGCCCAGGAGCCACCGTACACGGCGCCGTTCGATTTCCCGCAGCATGGCGTCGATATTGGGGACCGGCATCAGCACGGTGGTGTTGCCAAGATTGAGGCCCGCGCCGATCATGAATCCCTTGGCCATTATGTGGTAAAGTGGATTCACCATCAGGATCGAGTCATCGCCCTCACCGATTCGGGGCCGCAAAATATCTTCAATCAGGTCGCCTATATAGGAGACTTCTGTCATGTGGTTGCTGGGAACTCCCTTGGGAAATCCGGTGGTGCCCCCTGTATACATTATGTGACACAGGTCGCGCCACGGGTCGATCTCTACCTCAGGAGGGGATGCAGGTCCACCTTTGAGCAGGTCTCCGAAGCGGTGGATGTCCTTTCCGCGCGAAACCTTTCCGCGTGGGATCCTGTCGAGCATGTGCCCGAGTACGACCTTCCAGGTCGGAAGAAATTCGGTCAAGGTGGTGAGAATCACCCGCTTTAGGTTCGTGCGCTCCATCACCTCATGGACGTAACCAAAGTTGGTGTCCTGGCAGATTATGGTTTGCACCCCCGCGTCCTCCACCATGTATTCGAGCTCGTAGGCCGTGTAAATGGGAGATACGGGAACCACCACGGCGCCCATCCTCTGAATGGCGAAGTTTGCGACCACCCACTGAGGCGAGTTGCTCAAATACAGCAGGACCCGGTCCTGAAAGCCCACTCCCAACTGGCAAAGGGCCGATGCAAACTTGTCCACCATTTCCCGCAGCCGCCGGAAAGAAAACTTGGCGCCTAGAAAAATGAGGGCGGGCCGGTCCGGGTACTTCTCCGCAGCCCCAAAAAAACGGGTAAAGGTGTGCTCGTCCCGGCTCCGGTCAATCCGGACGCCGTCGAGACTATATTTGGATTCACGCTGCAAACGACTGTCTCCGGTTTTTTCCACGTCTTTCTTCCCGTGGTCTTTCGTCATCAATATCCGAAATACGCCGACTTAACGTCCGGGTTTTCCAGCAGTTCGTCCCTGGTTCCTTCCAGGACGGTAGAGCCGTTTTCGACTATGTAGGCGTAGTCGACGTAAGGCATGACCGGTCGGGCGTATTGCTCGGTTACGATTACCGATATCTTGCGCTGCTCACGGATTACAGGGATCGATTTTACCAGATCGTGCTGGATGGCGGGCGAGAGGCCAAGCAGCGGCTCGTCGAGCAGCAGCACCTTGGGTTGAGCCATAAGCGCCCTGCCCACAGCCACCATTTGCTGCTCGCCTCCTGATAAAAAACCGGCCGGGCGCTTGAGGTGTTTTGTGAGCGGCGGAAAAAGCTCGAGCACGTATTCCAGGGTGCTGAGGGCCTGTTGTCTCGTGGCCAGATAGCCGCCGATGCGCAGGTTTTCCAGCACACTTGACTCCGCAAAAAGCCTCCTCCTCTCCGGGCACAGGATTATGCCCTTTCTTGCACGCTCATGGGCCTTTTGCTCCTGCACCGGCCTGCCGTTGAACAGGATTCGGCCGAACAGGCTTATACGCTCACCGCCCTTCATCCTTTCCTTGTGGGCTACATCGAGAAGCACGCCGGACAGGGCCGACATCAGGGTGGACTTGCCGGCGCTGTTGGCGCCAAAAACTCCTACCACCTGCCGGTCTTCGCACTTCATCGTGACGTTGTTGAGGGCAATCATATTTTCGTAGAAGACCATCAGGGCCTCGACCTCGATCATGTCGCCGCCTCCATGGAACCCAGATAGGCGTCTTTCACCCGCGGGTGCTCGATCACTGTTTCGGGGTCGCCCTCTACGATCTTTTCTCCGTAAGACAGCGCCATCACGCGGCTGGCTACCCTGAAAAGCTCTCTCAGGCGGTGCTCGATCATGATAAGGATTATCGCCTGCTCATGAAGCTTTTCCAGTAGCGGCACCAGGCTTGCTATTTCGCTTGCCGACAGGCCCGAGAAGACCTCGTCGCATATGATGATTCGGGGCCTGAGCGCCAGGCAGCGGCCGAGTTCGAGCCGTTTTAGGTATCCTGTGGGCAGGGTCCCTGCTGCTTTGAACGGGACCCGCGATTCTCTTTCAAACCCCAGCTCCTCGAGGATATCCAGCGCCACGGTGTCCCGGTCCCCGTGCCTCCCGCCGCCCCGCCAGCCGCCCAGCCGCCTGGACCTCGGCGCGCACAGGGGGATCACGAGGTTTTTGTAGGCAGGCAGGCTGTAGTAAGGGCGCATTATCTGAAAGGTGCGCGTGATTCCCAGTGAGGCGATCCGGTGGGGATCCATTCCGGTGATGTCCTTACCGTTGAACACGACCCGGCCCCTGGTCGGCCTCAAAAAACCCGTTATGCAGT
Source organism: Syntrophobacteraceae bacterium (assembly GCA_035624985.1). GTDB lineage: Bacteria > Desulfobacterota > Syntrophobacteria > Syntrophobacterales > Syntrophobacteraceae > SbD1. Next base: position 21,768 of record DASPQK010000423.1, read on the forward strand.
TGATAAGGGTGGTCTTGCCGGACCCGTTGGGACCTATGATCCCGAAGACATCGCCCTCGCGGATCTCAAAGGAGACCCTGTCCACTGCCCTGACCCCCCCGAAATGCATTGAGAGGTCCCGGATTTCGAGCACCGGTTCGCTCATAGTTCAGCCCACCTTTCGAACTGCTCGTATTTCCTGGTGGCGTAGTTCAAGAGCCCCTCGCTCTTGAAGACGATGAACCCGGTAAGGATCAGGGCATAGGCGACTATGCGCAGGGTGCCGAAATCCCGCAGAATCTCTGAAAGCGGCACCAGAAGCAGGCTTCCCACAACCGCCCCGGCCAGGCTTCCCCCTCCTCCGATGACCGTGGCCGCAATGGGCATGATCGACAGGTCGAGAGCAAAGGCCGATATGCCCACGCTCCTGTACATGTGAGTGTAATAGGCCCCGGCGAAACAGCCGAACATGGAAGCGATAAAGACCGCCTTGGTCTTGGTCCATGCCACCGAGATTCCCGAAGCCCTGACAGCCTGGTCGTTTTCCTTCACAGCCCGGATAACCAGACCCTGGTCTTCGGCAAGGAACCTGCGCAGCCCGAACATGCCCAGCAGAAGCGCGGCGATCAGGACATACTGCTCGACAAATGGTGAACCGAACCCGTCGATTCCGCGAAAGCCTTCGGTACCCCCTAAAATGTCGCCTGCCTCGATGATCCTGGTCATCAACAGCGGGTACATAAGCGTCACTATGGCGAAGTAGATGCCCCGGAGCGGAAGGCAGGGATAGATGAGGGCCGTGCAGGCTGCCGCCCCTAGCAGCGTGCCCAACGGGATGGACACGATCGGCGTAAGACCCAGACCCGTATTGAGAAGCGCTGTCCCGTAGGCCCCCACCCCGTAGAAAAACGCCCCTCCCAGGCACACCAGCCCCACCACGTTTGCCAGAAAATCGAACGAGATGGCCAGCAGGGCGAAAATACATACGGAAAGAAGGACCCTGTTCCAGTAAGGGGAACTGTGGAGGATAAGTGGTGCGCACAAAAGTCCCAGGATCAGCAGGAGCTTGGGCGCCACCAGATAGCCGATCTCTTCCATGGATGAAATCGCATAAATAGTTTCGCTCCTGACCTTTATGCCGCGATCGATTCGTTCGCGGCGGCGCGTGGCTTTAGATCGCGCCATTCTAAACCCTTTCTTCGAGTTGCTTCTGCTTGCCGAAAAAGCCCGAAGGCCTGAGGATCAGCGTAACGACTACCGCAAGAAGCATTACCACCATCTGATAGTGAGGCTTTCCGTAGGCCACCGTGAGATACTGCGAAAAACCCAGAACGAACGAGGCCACAACGGTTCCCGCCCAGCTTCCCAGTCCCCCCACCACGCACACCGCGATGGCGTAGATAAGCACCTTGTAGCCTTCTTCGACCACTATGTTTCCCAGTGGAAGCAGTGTTACGGCGCTGATGCCGGCCAGGGCCGATCCAAGCGCCATGGCTATTGAAGCCGCAAGGTCTGAATCGATTCCGAGCATCATGGCGGCCTGTTCGTCCTGGGCTATGCCGCGCAACGCGAGGCCGATCCGCGTGTAACGGGTAAAAACCCAGAGCAGCGCCATTACGCCTATTCCAAATCCGACCACCACCAGCCGCTGGTAATCCAGCGGCATGTCCCAGAAGAAACATAGCCCATTAACAAAGCAGGGAAGGCTGTAGCTGGTGCCTCGGAAGCCCGCCCAGCGAAGTCCCTCCAGGATCGCCAACCCTATGGCGTAGGTGGCGATTACCTCGGATAGTTCCATTCCCCGCACTCTTCGCAGGACCAGTTGGTATATGAGCACACCCAAAATGGCTGCAACTACGGGGGCCAGGGCGAGCGCAAGCACGAAAGGCAAATGGAACCGGTTGATCACGGTCCAGGCCGCAAAACCCGAGAACACGTACAATGCCCCGTGGGCAAAGTTGGGCAGCCGGCTCACCCCGTAGACCAGCGAAAAACCCAGGGCCATGAGCATCAGCGAGATGCTCTGCACGATTCCGTAAATGAGGATTTCCAACTCTTACACTCTGGTTGCAATTCTTCCCGCGTGAAGACTCTGTTTACTATGCGACGACCTTGCTTCTATCATGCGAAGAGGCCATTTATCAAGTAAGACCGCTATTTATCGCTCAGAGCCGCTAAGCTGCGAAGAAAAACAAGAACTGTTCGATTCGCTTCCGCTATTGTATCCCAACTGTATTTCTTCTAGTACTTACTTGTAGAAGTAGGCGTAACAAGTTCGCAGCGGGTCACCCCGGCGGAAGCCGGGGTCCAGTGGTTTTAACGGACCCAAAGGACTCTGGATTTCATCTTCCGGCCTGAATGACGAACCCTTATTTCTTCCACCAGTCAGGGAGCTTGATCGTTCCCACTGCAATAGACTCGGGCCACACCACCACCCGCTTTCCGTCCTGCCACTGGAAAACCGTGCCTATGGCGCCTTCCTTCGGATCGGTGGAGGGAATGATCTGGTGCGTCTTCGGGTCAAATCTCATCCTGCCGTAAACGCCCATCAGGTCCTGGGTTTCCAGCGCCTTTACCACCGCGTCCGCATCCAGGGCGCCTGCCCGCTCGACTGCGTCCTTTATCTGGTATACGGCCATGTAGCTCGAACTCGTCCCATAGCCTTCGGGCTCAAGCCCCCATCTTTTCTGGTAAGCGGAAATGAACCTGCCGGTCCACTCGTTGATCCTGGCCGGCGCGTTGCCGCCGTTTATGAGGTCAACGAGGGTGTACTGGGCCGTCCCCTTCGAGGCGCTCCAGAAACCCGGCTGCTCGGCAGCCGCAATGAACCCTATCGGGAGGATCTTGAGCCTGAAATCGCTCCACTGCTTGAGCAGGATCGCCGTCTCCGGCATGTCCATCCAGATGAAAAGAACTTCGGCTTCGGCCTTCTTAGCCTTTAGCAGCCCTGGGGCGTAGTCGGTGGTCCCGGTTGGATAGATTTCCGTCCCCAGCACCTGGTAACCGTTGTCTTTGAGAAGCTTTTCGACGAATTCACCCGCCCTTCGCGCATGCGCCACGTCCTGGACCATGATATAGACCTTTTGCAAGCCTTGCTCCGCTTTGATCTTGTCAAACACCGTCATCATGTCCTTGCCCAGCACGCCGATATGGCTGGTGTTGCGGAAGCAGTACTTGTACTTGTCGTAGTTGTCTGCTACGGCTTTGCTGTATGCGGGAGTGAGCACGCCGGTGGTGATGATGGAGACTTTCTTGTACTGGTTGAGCAGATCCATAACCGCCAGAGCGGCCTCGGAACGGACCGGTCCTCCCACCAGAAAATTTACGTTTTTCTGCAAAATCAGCTTTTCGACCGCCTTTATGGCGTCATCGACCGGCACGCCCGGCTCAAGGTCGCGGGTATCTATGACTTCAACTTCTAAAAGCCGCTTTTCACCGCCAACCTTTACGCCGCCCTGGGCGTTTATCTCTTCTGCGGCAAGCCGTATCCCGCGCTCTGCATCCCAGCCGTAGAGAAACGCAGTAGCAAGCGGAGCGCCTATTTTGATCGGCTCGGAGGCCGCCCGCACCGCCGTTGAAAACCCGAACGAAAAGCCTGCCAACGCAGCCCATATCGCCACACACCAAACGCATCTTCTTTTCATTATCCCGCCTCCTGTAATGGTGAGGGTTTCAGGTTTATACCTTAAATGCGGCGGTTTCCCCCGTTGCGCCTCTCGCGCCGCAGGAGACCGCCGACCCCGGATTTGGGGTGCATAACGTGAAAGTAGATCACAACGTTTTCTTTGGATTGTCAAGTCCCCACTTCAACGCCTGGCCAAGACCACACGATTTTACCGAAGTTTCCCGGCCCTTGCCCCTGCCTCCCCGCTACTTCTTCTCAGATGGTTTTTTTTCTTCCAGCCGGTATTGGACTATAACGCGGTCGGGGCAGGAGGGCGCCAGCTTGAGCGAAGGCGGAGACAAAACTATCTGCGCGGTGGTCGATCCGGATTTGGGAAGGCTGTCAAGGCGCACTGGGGAAGTGTAAACCGTTGCCGTTTTTTCCAGGGTCTTGCTTCCGCCGATCACTTTAACCGTTTCCGGCGAGACGCTCACCTGGCTCAGGGCTGTATTTTCAGGCAGGCGGCCGACCCAGTCGACCTGCACTGCAACGTCCCTGGTGGCCGGAAGGTCCAGCGTCACGTCTATTGTGGCCGGTTGAATCCGGTTGAGGGAAACCCCGGGAGGCAGAATGATATCGGCCTGCGTAATGGGGAAGCTGTTGCGGCCTTCGGCGGCTTTGCTCAAGTCTACCCGCACTCCCACCTGGCCGGGTGCGAGCGACTTTATAAGTGCGCTTGACCCCACGAGCTGAAGCCGCGCTTCATCCACGGAGGTATCGAGGATATCGTAATTTGCGGGCCTGTTTACGTATTCGATGGGTACGTTCAAGGCTGTGATGGTGTCCTGGCTGCGGGTAAAGCTGAACCAGATTCCGGCCATTACCAGAAAAGAAACACAGCCCGCCGTCGCGAGCTTGAGCCTTTCGCGCTCTCTGCGGCGAGCCGGGCTTATGTCGGGCATGTTGAGATGCTTTTTCAAAGCCCAGGAGAGCATCGCGCTGTCGGCCATTTGCGTCAGGCTGCGGCCTTTGGCCACACTCACCGCCCCCCGTTCCTCGGATACGACGACCACCAGCGCATCGGAATCCTCCGCAAGCCCCGCTGCCGCCCTGTGCCTGGTTCCGTAATCGGACGGAAGGTCCTGCCTGTGAGAAAGCGGCAAGAGGACCCCAACCTCGGTGATCCGTTCGCCGTCGATTATGGCTGCCCCGTCATGAACAGGACCGTTTTTCCAGAAGACGCTCATCAGCATTTCGTTTGACACCTGGCCGTTCCACGGGATTCCTCCGTGGGTAACCTCCCCAAGGTCCTGGTTGCCGGGAAAAACGATCAGCGCACCGAGCCGCTTTCTGGCCATCTGAAAGACGCTGTCCGCTATGAGGTCAACCGGGGTTTGGCGCTCTCTATTGGGAAACCCCCAAAGAAACGTTTTTATGTTGCGCGCCTGCAAGGCTGAACGGATTTCATTACGAAACACAACGATTATGATGACTGCAGCGACTGCGGTTATGCCGCGTATCGCCCAACTGGTCAGAATCAACCCGATGCTGGCCGCAACTTCCTGGGCCAGCCACAGGGAAGTGATGCCCACCAGGACACGAAAAGCGTTGGTGCCCTGGAAAAGAACATAGATGCGCAAAAGAATATAGCTGTTTATCAATATATCGACTATATCCTGCCAGCGTATGGACGACAAAAACGAAAGAAAGCGGCTCACCGGCAACCTCTGTTCTTCAGTCGGTTATACTGAACCGGAGTACGTCGAAAACACGTCCGTTCTGGTCTATTATCTCAACACGCCAGGGCCCCTTGTCGGTTTCGCGCAGCTGGATCACACTGTAGGTCGCCCACTTTGACGGATAGAGTCGCAGCCGGGTCTGCGTGCTCAACTCGTCGCGGCGAAACCACCTGTGGTAGATGATGGTATGCTGCGGCACCGGATCGAAGGAAGTGAAGCAGCAAACCTGGCCGGAGGAAACCGGGAATACCACGCCGGAGTTAACCGGCGTCAGGTTCTCGACTCGCTCCGACATCAACGCCTCTTTGAGGACAAGCTTCTGCGCCGGGTCCGCCGTGGATGGCGCCTGTTCCTGGGCCGTGGCCGGGCAAACGCACCACGGGAAGCAAAAAAGCGCTAGCAGGAATATTGTGAAAAACCTCATGGAGAATTCTCCAGCAAATTGTGAAGCAACGTTTATTCACCCGGGGAAAAATAAGTAATTGTCAGATACTGGTACGGAGGCAAGCAACTCTTGCCTGGGACAAAAATATCACGCCCCCGGTTTTCGTCAAGGCGTAAAACGTTAAAGGCCAGAGGTGAAAGGTGAGGGGTCAGGGGTATAAGCCCTTAAATAAGCTGCCAACAGGCAAGAAGAGACTACTTCACCCCCTTTCTGACAGGAGAATAGGCGAGCAGTAGACTGCAGGTGGCCCCGATCTCCTGTGCACCTGTTCTAATTTCACCTGCTCTATTTTGGCTTTCGGCCAAAATAGGGGCAGGGGGGATTTTGAATCGCTAAGCCATTAGATACTTTGAAAAATCCCCCTAAATCCCCCTTTTTCTAAAGGGGGATTTGCTCCTGTCCTCGGCGGCAGCCTGGGTTGTCAAGAGTGGTCGTTTCCCTTTATTTAAGCGCTTATGGGGGTCAGGGGCGCGGGGAAAAACCCCCAACCCCTAACCCCCTTGCCTCACTCTATTTTTGCTTTGCCCCTATACTTTTGACTTAAGCCATTCTCAGGATCCAGCCATGAACAGACGCTATCCTCAACAGCCCCTGGCGGCAGTGGGGGCCATCATATTTCGGGGGACCGAAGTGCTGCTGGTAAAAAGAGGCCGTCCGCCCTCTTCGGGCAAGTGGTCGATTCCCGGGGGACTTGTAGAACTGGGCGAAAGCCTTGAAGATTCGGTCAGAAGGGAGGTGCTCGAAGAGGCCGGACTCGAGGTCAGGGTCATCGACCTCGTAGCCGCCCTGGACCGTGTAATCTTGGACCGGGAGGGCCGAATAGAGTACCACTACGTTCTTCTCGATTTTCATTGTCAAGTAACCGCAGGCAGTCCCAGCGCCGGGACCGACGCTGACGAATGCCGCTTTGTTCCTTTGGAGGATCTCCGCCTCTATGACATGACTAGGGGGACGCAGGAAGTCATAGAGCGGGCGTTTGAAAAGGTGGCGAGTCCGGGGCTTCCGGTTTATTCGGGGATCAGGATAGATCGCGCGCTTCCCGGCACTGAGGACTGACAGCCCGCCCCGGACCCGATCCGGGGACGCGGGACTCATATGGGTAACAAAACTCTAAAGAAAACCTCTTCATTCGCCGAAATGAAAGTGAGCGGACTCTCTTTGCCGGCTCGGCGGTTCATCTCGAAGGCCTTTCGTGTGAAGACCTCAAATAATGCCGATGACCTGACATAAAGAACGGCGGTTTGAGGAAAATCTTTCAGAATTGCCCAAAGGCATGGAAGGGTGGTAATTGTGAATCGGCCTTATAGGTTGTTAGGGGTCATATTAATGTCTTGTGCTGTTACCTTTTCCGCTTGCTCGAAAGAAAAAAGCCCGGAGAAGGAAGCAGGGGCACTCAGACCCTCGGCTCGGCAGCAAGCTGCGGAGGCAATCGAAGAGTACGGAAAGAAACACATTGATAAGGCCAAAAACACCCGTTCGCTCGCGGAAGACAGGACGAAAGGTATTGATGAGGCTGTGAAGAACATGGATAGGCGTTGAGTCCGCCTGATTCGAACCGGTTAGGATTTTCAGACCTGATTTACCCGCAAAAATAACGGCTTGGAAGAAACCTTGCCGCTCTCCTCAGTACTCTCCGGTGCTCAGCCGGCTGAGTGCCGGACTTGGTTCCGGCGCTTCGCGGCCGCCGCGGAGAATAGCCCCTTTTTCCTCGCATGCTGCGGCGGGCGTAAAAAAAGAGTGCGCCTGGCTCCCGGTCGCGGAACATGCTCTCGACCGTCTTTCCTCAACCGGCTGCTGTGAGTCATCTGTTCCATTCATTCCGCCCTTCGACATTCGATATTCTGCGGTTCTACATTCGCACCTGGCAACCCCTTCTTCATCAGGTCATCCATTCCGTCTCGATCTCAGTAAGAGCTTTGGCGAATCCGCAAGCGGGAGTCGCACCCACGTGGTCTCGATGTTGCTTGGCGTTTAATTCAGACCCGGTCGGCAAGGTCGCCATCAGCACTCTAAGATGGGTCCAACTCATGGGGGCAGACGGTCTAAGGCAACCGCGACCTATAAGTCTGCAGATCTTCCGGCGATATGTCACTGGGAGGAACCAGGCGATAATGTCTTTCGGTAATCAAAGCCGGTCCGGTTTCCCCGTTTTCAAACATGAAAATAGCAATCAGGTCGTTCGCCATAAACTGTGTGCAGATGGAGATGCAAATCAGATCGGGAAACTTTTCAGCACAAAGTGCGAAGTCCTGCTCTATTTGCACTATGCTCAAACGGTCATTGCCGCCCTTCGCTTGGACAGGCAGCACGTAATGGATGCCCTTTCGATCGATGCCGACATAAATTTCGTCGGTCTCGACTTGCCCCATTCCGTTCACGTGCGTTCTCAGGTGCGACTGTAAAGAATAGCAGGCAATTCCTGTTATGATGTCGATGAGGCGGTTGTAACGCACTTTGGCGAGCAATGCCTGTTCGTCGCTAAGTGCGTAGAGTTCAATTATTCCGGGGGTCGCGTCAGGAACCTTCGTTTCGGCTATAACTGGGTTGGGGGCGATCTCTATGCATACGGCCGCAACGAAACAATAGCGAGATCGCCCCGCGGGGCGAATGATCCACGACTTGCCCTTCGGGGCTTTCTCATTGATTGATTTGGGCAATGAGGGGAGAAGATACGCTCGATTATCTGGATATAACGGTTGGAATGTTTCGCCATCCGATTCGCCCTATCCCGGCCAGCGTAAAACCACAACCTCTTCTCTCAATTGTTCCCTGGTCGCAGTCGATAATCTGGTTCTGAACAGATCGATGCTTAGCACTTCGTAACCCAGGGAGTCTGCGATGTCGGCCAATAGATGCCCGGTTCTGATCATAATGCGGAGATAAGATGCCTGGTCTCCAACCACGTATGCGAGCTTCGCGCCGGGGCGAAGCGCACATTTAAGATTTTCCATGTGTCGCGCCATACCGCCGAAATACAGTTTTGCAACGTTAGCATACAGACGTTCAAACCCGCTTGTTTTATTGAGTTCGAGCCGTCGATTTTCAATCTCCTCCGCCAGCCGATTAATTTCGGGATGGGTGCACACCCATAGGTCGTCATTATCGCCCTTGAAAACATTACGGGTGTTTGAGCGCATTAATTCCCGCTTATAAGCTTGAAGTTCTTTCCTGTTGCGGATGAAACCCAAAAAGACCGATTCGAGCCGCGTAGTCCGCGTATAGTCTTTTTCATTGGGATATGGCGGCGAGGTAATTACGGCGTCTATCGACTGAGGTTCCAAATCGGCTGCTCTATCCCGGGCATCCCCCCGAATGACCCTGGATTCAACTAAGGAATGATGGTTATTGAGTTTGAGATCGTCACACATGATCCGGATAGATTCCAACCAGGGGAATACCACCTCTGCGTCACGCTTAAGCTTGCCGACCCCTACCTCCGGGCCGAAATGAAGATTGCTGGCATGAAATACCAGTACTTTGGCAAAAGCGAGCAGTTCATGGGATCGATACGGGTTGTGTTGTTGCGCGTTAATACTTTCCAGCAGCAACAGGACTTTCCTGAGAGGTCTTGGGCTAATGGAATCCTTCAGCAGGAGCTTGAACCCTTCGGGGCCGATCAGCCCATAGTCAGGCTCTTTACAGGTCTCTACGGCATGTTCTGCCTCAATGGCCGCTTTTTTTGCATGCGTTTTCAACCGGTATGGATCTACGGACCAATCAACTTTGGTCAGACTGGCAAAATGGGTAACCGGATGGGCCTCAATCCCCACGGAGGCTATCCCTAGTTTCTTGCATTCCACCAAAGTGGTGCCGGTGCCGCAGAAAGGATCAAGCACTCGGTGTTGTTCAGTGATCCCAAAACGGCGCAGGTAATCTCTTACCAGGTGGGGTGGGAAGGAGAGTACAAAACGATACCAGTCATGGACCGGTCGATCCTCTATGCTTAACCTGTTTGAATCCCCATTGCCTCTTTTCGGCTGGAATTCAAAAGCGCTTAGGCGTCCTTGTCTCCGCATTTCCCCCCTCTATCCAAACGGAACAATCCCTTATTTAGGACGTTTCGGAGCATACACGGGTTATCGGGGTATTGAAACCTGGAAGGGAAAAAAGTGGTCCATCCGGCTAACGCGTACCTCCGGGTATGAAGATGGTAGAGCCGGAGCTTAAAATGCTCAGGATCTCGCAACCCGTAAGCCTCCTTTTGGAGAGTCTTGATTTTGTTGATCAGGCCCTCGACGGTGCCGCTTGTGGTGCGATGACCGAAGTAGTTGAGAAGACTGGTACGGCACACTGCAAGGGTCTTTCCAACCCTCTTGAGGGCCTTGATCCCTGAGTTCATGTCATCCCGGCGCCACGTGGCGAGAAATTGCTCGGTCTCTTTGCGGTCGGTCTTTTCCCAGAAAAGTCTGGTTCATCCGGCAAATGATTACCTGCCGTGATCGACGAGAAACCGCTAATCTCCACTTTCGTGGCTCTTCGCCCGCCCCTTCCTTCGACATTCGATATTCTGCGGTTCGGCACTCTACTGCATGAGGCCCATAAATTTGTCATACTCGCCGTCGATCATGGGGTAGCAGTGCTCCTTGGATGGGAACCTCGCGGCACGGACATCGTCGCAGTACTCCTTCATCGCCCTGACGATCACCTCGGCCACGTTGCAATACCTTTTGACGAACTTGGGCGTGAATGCCTGGAATTGCCCGATGAGGTCGCTCACTATCAGGAGCTGCCCATCGCAGTGTGGACCGGCCCCGATGGAAAGAACCGGGATGGTGAGCTTTTCGGTGATGTAACGGGTGACCTCGGGAGGCACGGCCTCAACCAGCAGCATCCTGGCGCCGGCCTTCTCAACGGCAATGGCGTCTTCCACCACCAGCTTTGCGCTCTCAGCGGTGCGGCCCTGCGCCTTGTGCCCCCCCAGTTGGCCGGAGCTCTGCGGAGTCAGCCCGATGTGACCGATCACCAGGATGCCTGCGGCCGTGAGAGCCTGTATCTGACTGGTTGCACGGATGCCGCCTTCCAGCTTGACTGCATCCATGGAAGCCTCCTTGAGAAAGCGCCCGGCGTTGTATACCGCCGCCTCGGTCGAAGTCTGGTAACTCAGAAAAGGCATGTCCCCAACGACAAAGGTGTTCGGGGCGCCGCGACGCACCGCCTCGCAGTGAACGATACACTGATCCATCGTGACTGGAACGGTGCTCGAATACCCGTATACACACATGCCCAGTGAGTCGCCGACCAGGATCATGTCCATGCCGGCGGCTTCTGCAAACTGAGCCGTGGGATAGTCGTAAGAGGTCAGCCAGCAGATCTTTCGGCCGGCCTGCTTCATAGAGAAGAAGTCGTGAATCATGAGCTTCTGTTTTCCCATCTCAATGCCCCCTTTCTATTGGCGTGTCCGGTTTCACACTCTTTTTGGACCTGTTGCAAAACCATGGAAAACAAGATGAAGCACATCCCTGATGCCTGTCTAAGTGCTGTATGCGCTGTGCGGGCCCGGACCCAAGGCCGTTAACTCAAGACGCGCGGTCACAGTGATGAGCCTCACTCCGTCATTCCGTGTTTGAGTGCTTTTAAGCCGGAATCCAGGCGACCCGGCCTGACCCAATGCCGTTAACTTAACGCTATTACGTTAAGTCGCTATGGAGAACGTGATAGGCGCCATAATCAATTTTTCTACGGCAGATCGGGCATATTCCCGGCCAACAAGCTATCAGGCCTTGGATCTCCCGTCTCATTCCCGGCAGGCTCCACCCAGAAGTCTTTTTTACTGCATAAGGTTTCACTTAAAAGAAATCCATATGCCAACATGGTCATTGTGACATGGTGATGCCATCCCCTATAGCCCCTGCCTTCATAATGATCAAGTCCCAACTCCTCTTTGAGTTGAATCTCAGCTACTTAATGTAGTAGTGGTGAACTTCTCTGTATTTCCAACTCCAAGTTGTCGGAGAATTTTAGGAAACGCCTCAATCAGGGCCTCTTCCAGATCCAAAAGCATGTTGCTGACATAAGCCGGGTTTTCCTCGCAGTACCACCAAAATGTATCGTCGAGTGGAAAATTCGAAAAAATTTCGTTGACAAGGGGCTGGTCCCTTCCCGCCATTTCACGAAGGGTAAAGACTTTGTGCCGGGCCTCGGGAAAGAGCTTCAAAAGCTCTTCTTTCTGTTGGGGCAAAGATATGATGATCAATCGGGAATTTTCCACGTCATCGGGCGCCAATTCTCTTGATGTCCATCCGGCCGGCGCATCGAATCCCCTTTTCCTGAGCTCTTCCTCCGTAGCTTCACTCATGGATGTGCCGAAAATCGGCTCGGGAAGGCTGATGCGCAGATCGGCCAGACGGTCCCGAAGTACCGGGGGGAAAAATCCAACAGAACAAACCTTTATCCGGTCATCCAATCCCTCTTTTTTTTCTTTCAACATCTTTCGAAAAATAAACTCGGAAAAAGGACTTCGAACACGATTCCTCACGCAAACAAATAATAGATTCACCCTCTTTTCCATGCTGCTTCCCCGCTAAAAAGCAATTACGAATCAAAAATCAGCGATGAAACCGGCAACGGCCTCCATAAACTTTCCCCCCCAGCGACCCGGAAACCCATAAAACCTTACGATTTCCCAGGCGAACATGCAAGTGTCATGTCAATCTGAAACTCCCTGCCCCGTCGGGCGTTTCGCTTGACTCGGCGGGGTGACGGCACACACGGCGTGCGGTAAGTTGGCAATGCCCGGGGCCAAACGGCGTTTCGTCCCCGGAGCTGAAATTGCGGGCCCTGCATTTTTTCATCTCCACATCATTTTTATCTTGACTATACTTCTTATTGCGAAGTATAATATTGCCCGATTTGAGCGGCCCGTTAACCCGCTCTTTGGCTCTTTGAAAACTGCAAAAATTAGTGGCAGGAAGCCGGAACTCGCCCAAGGCCCCGGACTGGGAAAACAACGCTCTTTCGCTCGCCGCTCCCAGCCGCCTGAATTCGGCCTGTATTTACAGGAGACACGCCCGGAAAAACCTGTAAAACAGCCGCAGACGGCGGTCGGGGCAAGGAAAACCGAATTTTGAACCGCAGAACCGCAGATGTAAAAGCGAATGTAGAATTTCCAACCGCAGTCCGGCACTCAGGCTGGCCCCTGGGGGCGGTTGTGAGTGGCATTTGAGCGCTGGCCAGAGTACCGGACCGCTTCCTTCGCCATTCGAAATTCTACATTTCACATTCTACATTCGCTTTTCCCCACTTCTGCCTTCTACATTCTACATTTTGTTGGGGGACTGGAAGAGCGAATTTCCCTGTATTATACAGCGAATAAAGCAGGAATCCGCCGGCTTACATCCGTGCCCGGAATTGAAGCACTTTGGTTTTAACTGTTCGCTGTTAATTGAATTTATCTGGCAAGAACAACACTCAGATCTGGCGAAACAAAGGCTGAAGGCATTAGAACCGGCGTTTGGGCAGCGTAGCCTTTGCCGTCCATCAGCTCGGTGAGGAAACGGCTGTGCAGCCCATGACCGGCTTTGCGGATGTTGAATTTTCCCAGAACGGGAAGGCCCGTAAGGGCCAAATCGCCTATGAAGTCGAGGATCTTGTGGCGCACGCACTCATCGGAGTAACGAAAGCCGTCCACGTTCAGCAGTTCATTGTCGTCAAAAACGACCGCGTTGGATAGAGACCCTCCCTGGATCAGCCCCATCTTCTGGAGCTTGCGCACATCTTTAAGAAAACCGAACGTTCGCGCCTTGGCGATTTGTTTGCCGAAACTGCCGTTTTTCAAAGCAAAGCTGTACGCCTGCCTGCCCACGCGCGGGTGCGGATAATCGATTTCGTAACGGACCTGGAACCGATCGCAGGGAGTCGCCGTTATGAATGAATCGTCTTCAACAACGGTCAGGGGCTTGCGGATCGTCAGGTAAGTCCTGGCCGCGCCCTGCGGCACGACAGACGCTTTTCGGATAAGTTTCACCCAGGGCGCCGCGCTGCCGTCGAATATCGGCGCCTCGGGACCGTCCACCTCCACCAGCACATTATCCACTCCACATCCGTACAACGCCGCCATGAGATGTTCGATGGTGGAGACCGCTGCGCCCGATGAACCGATCGTGGTTGCCTGAAAGGTGCTGATTACGTTGTTATAATGAGCTCTAATAGATGGGCTCTCAGGTATGTCAGTGCGAAGAAATCTGATGCCGTGGCCGACCGGCGCGGCTTTCAAAGTCAGCCCCACCTTCAGGCCGCAGTGCAGCGCCACTCCGCTGCACCACACGGATTGGCCTATAGTGTGCTGTTTGAGATAAGTCACGCCCCGATCAACCTCCCGCCGCCACCCCAGCATCTTCCGTGCCAAATTTTTTCTCAGCCGTCCATCCCATGCTTGACAAGCTCGGAGGTACTTTTACACGCACTTGTCGAAAATCGCAAGTCCTTAATACAACTTTGATGTGTGGGAAAAATAATACATGCCCGCATAAGGTGTGCCTTTTTTGCAACACTATGCCCGGAACGGCTCTTTTTCCCTCTCCCTTCCACCTTGCCCTCTGCCCTCTTACCTTTTACCTTTTACCTTTTTACTTTTACCTTTATATGTTACTTCCAGGGCTGGACGCCAACAGGGCCTTGTGCGACCCAGCGCAGCGACAAAAAGAGATTTCGACACATTCTCGTTCCCCCGGGGCACGCATGAAAATAGACCGGTTTCCTTTGGAAATGCAAAATTATGTTATTCCGCAAATCGGCGGCGAATACACTTACCGCTGTCTTGGGTGCGGAAGCCGTTTCGGTATCGAACATCTCCTCTACACCTGCCCGGAATGCAATTCGGTTCTTCTTATTGAAGACATTGAGTGGGATCGTCTAAAGGAGGTCTCAGGGCCGCAATGGCGCAGTATCTTCGATTACAGGAAAATGCTCAATATTCCGGCGCTAAGCGGCATATACCGCTTCCACGAGATGATTGGGTCGATAATCCCTCTGGAAGACATCGTTTTTTTGGGCGAAGGGCATACGCCTGTTGTCTCGGCCAACGAAGCCATGAAGGAATGGGCAGGAATGGAGTTCTGCTACAAAAATGACGGCCAGAACCCAAGCGCGTCCTTCAAAGACCGCGGAATGGCCAGCGCCTTCAGCTACCTGAATTATCTGATAAAAAGCCGGGGCGTTCGAAATGTGCTGGCTGTCTGCGCGTCCACGGGGGACACTTCGGCATCGGCTGCCCTTTACGCATCCTATCTGTGCCGAAATGTAAAGTCGGCGGTCCTTCTGCCTCAGGGCAGGGTGACGCCCCAGCAGCTCGGCCAGCCCCTTGGAAGCGGCGCAAAAGTCATTGAAGTCCCGGGAGTATTCGACGACTGCATGAAAGTGGTCGAACACCTCGCTGAGAACTACTCGGTCGCGCTCATGAATTCCAAAAACGCCTGGCGGATTTTGGGTCAGGAATCTTACAGCTACGAGATCGCCCAGGCATTCGATTACGAGGTCGCCGCCCTGGCGGTCGTGGTGCCGATCGGAAACGCCGGGAACATAACGGCGGTAATGGCCGGCTTTCTCAAAATGTACGACCTGCGCATAATTGATTCTTTGCCTGCCGTGATCGGGGTTCAATCGAAGCATGCAAACCCGGTCTACCTCTATTATCTCGAACCCGAAGACGCCGGCAGACAGTTTCACCCCGTGACCGTTCGCCCGAGCGTGGCCCAGGCGGCCATGATCGGAAATCCGGTCTCCATGCCGCGCGTCATAAGGCTGGTCGAGCGCTACCGCAAGATCGCCGGCCAGGGATCGGTCCGAATCGTTGAAGTAAGCGAGCAGGATATCATGGATTCGATGCTTTTTGCCAACCGCAACGGCCATATCGCCTGCACACAGGGTGGGGAGTGCCTTGCGGGCATTCGAAAGGCGGCGGCTGAAAACAAGATCGATAAAAAGCGCACGGCCATCCTCGACGCCACTGCGCACACGCTCAAGTTTGCCGACTTTCAGAATAAGTACCTCAACGACGCCTTTGAGCCTGAATTCGAGGTGGTCCCAAGACCGGAACTGCTAAATGCCCCCTTATCGCTCAGGCTGCCCGATTCGGTTCCCAGCCCGGCCAGGGGAAAGCTCGCTCCGGGAGAATTTAAGCAATTCGTTGAATATGCCTCATCGAAGATAGCCGGTATCTTGGACCTTAAGCAGGTTAAACGTGAAAACCGCGAAGGTAGGTAAGCAGTGAAAATATTTGCCTATAGAAACACTTTGCCCCGGATTGGCGAGAACGTTTTCATAGCCCCGGGCGCCCGCATCATAGGAGACGTTGTCATCGGGGAGGCCAGCAGCATCTGGTTCAATGCCGTGGTTCGCGGCGACGTCCAGTACATAAGGATCGGATCGTACACGAATGTTCAGGACAACTGCACTCTTCACGTGACCGGCCCCCGATGTCCGGGGGCCCCGGTCCACGTCGGGGACCGCGTGACGGTCGGCCACAATGTCACGCTTCATGGATGCACGATCGAAGACGACTGCCTGATCGGCATGGGATCGATCATACTGGATGGCTGCAGGGTTGGGAGAGGCTCCCTTATCGGCGCGGGGTCCCTGCTTCTGCCCGGCTTCGAGGTCCCGCCGGGATCGGTCGTGATGGGCTCGCCCGCCAGGGTGAAAAAGAAAGCCGGTGATGTCGAACGGGAATCGATCGAGTACGGCTGGGTGTCATATCTCATGATGGCCGCCGATTTTCTAAGAGCCGAAAAGGCCAGACCGGCGAAGGTCGGAAAGCTTCACCTTCGCGGCAAACATTGAACCACCGGTGACGTGTCTTCTGTCCCTTGCCGTTTAAGTCCTGCACAAGAATGAATCTCATGAAGAAAACGAAAAAGGGAGGGGCACAAATATATCGGAAAAAACTGTCCAATTTCCCAACTCTACTCCCCTGGAGCCGGGTCATAGACGACTGAAATCCCGCAGGGATTGGAGCGCGGATTCTTACTTTTGCCTTTTTTCTTTTGCCTTTTTACTTTTTACCTTTGCCTTCCTCAGCACCACCTGTCACGCGGATTGGGATGAAGGTGCATGTCCCTTGGGATTGGAACGAAGCCGGTGATAATACACCTTCCGATCAGCTCCTCGGCGGCCGCCACCAGCGACTCCTCGGTCCCGGTCCATTTGGGGAGGGCATTTTCAAGGGTAGGCGGCTGCTGGCCGTCCATGAGCGCACAAAGCAGGATGTAGAGCGAAATCGCTTCAACGCTCATCTTCACATCGAATATGGCGCGATCCATGTTCATCTTTCTTTCCTCCTGAATCACCACTCAAGGTCCGGTCTCATTTGCCCTACCCAAAGTCGGCTCTGGTTCATCACGAAAACATCTCCCTCATGAGAATCTTTTTCCTGCGCAGGATTCCTTCATCAATCGGGAACCAATGCCGCACACTCCAGCAACACGCGGGCAAAGACGTGTACGAGGCCCCAGATAAGATCCAGCGAGCCGAGATGTGCAACGATCGTCTCGTCGAACAGTACGTGGAAGGAAGGCCCGAATTCTTCATCACGCAACCAAAAGATTATCTGAATCGGGATTCGAGGCAATATCCTGAACCGGAAAGAAACTCCCTGCGATCTCACCTCATCGCCGCCGATGCTTCTCGCCGCGGCGCCCAAAAGATGAGGGCGTGCGTCGAACGCCTCTGCAAGCTGCTCCACAGGAAGCGTATGGGACGCGGTGAAAAAAAGCCTCCCGCCGGGAAGGTCTTTTTCGCTTACCCATCTATTAGCCACAGGCTTGTTTTGGGCGTTCAGGAGATAGTGCAGGATCACCAGGGTGAGATGAGAGTCCCTTGAAAAATCTTCCAACCGCCCGAGCACTTCGATTTCTTCCGTTTCGGGATAACACAAAACCGCCGTATTGAGGAAAGGAACTACGTAGACGTTTTCTTCCCGATCGAATTGCACAAGGGCCTTCTTAAGAATTTCTCCGGGATCGGCCTGCCTCAAATCGTCCCACAAACCCGGTTCAATCTGGAAGGCGCCGGCAGACGTCGGCTCGCCGCCTTCTTCACTTTCAGCCAGGCCGGATATGATTTCGCGTGCAAGATCGGCCATTTCCCTGGGGACCATGATTCGCCCCCAACCCCTCTGGGGAACGAACAGGCCCGCATAAGGCGTCTCTTCGAACGACCTCACTAATGCCGGGATTCCTTCGCGCCTCAGAGCATCGGCAATTACATCGGCTTCAAAGCGATTGGAAAGAGTGTGCACTTTCACGTATTGAGATTGTGTCTCGGCCACCTGTACTTGATGCCTCCCGGAATTTTAGGCCCTTAGAACGCCTTCTTTAAAACATCTGCCGAGGCGAGGCCACTCGCTTCATCCAACCTACGATTGTACCTCTTTTGGGAGTTGTCCGAAACTGTTTTGATGCAGCGAGGCTCAGATCGGTTGGCTTAAACGCCGCTTTAGGTGTATATAGACCCTGCAAGAATCAAAGTAAGCGCTTCCTTCGAGGACGGCAAATCCGAGGCTGTGCAGGAGACCTTTATGAATATTCTGGTTACGGGCGGGGCGGGCTACATCGGTTCACATACGTCAAAGCTCTTGAAAAAGGCGGGGCACGTTCCGGTGGTGTTTGACAATCTCTCGAACGGCTGGGCCGAATGGGTAAAATTCGGGCCCTTCGCCTTCGGAGACATCCGCGATGAAGAGGCGCTTTTCAGCGCTCTGAGCGGATTCAAAATCGAGGCGGTCGTCCACTTCGCCGCCAAAGCCTACGTTGAAGAATCCACCAGGTTGCCGCTGCTCTATTTCGACAACAATGTATACGGCACCATATCGCTTCTTAACGCAATGAAGCGCGCCGGCACGAAAATGCTGGTATTCTCAAGCTCGTGCGCGACATACGGCAACGCCCGGACGCCGACCATCCGGGAAGACCATCCCCAGGAGCCGACAAACCCCTATGGCTTGTCCAAACTGATGTGCGAACAGGTGATATCTTCGGCTGCCCCCGTGTTCGGACTCAGATACGCCATGCTGCGCTACTTCAACGTCATAGGAAACGATCCTGAAGGGGAGATATTCGAAAAACATGAACCCGAAACCCACGTTTTGCCCAACTTGATAAAAGCGGCCATATCCGGCGGGACCTTTTCCCTTTTTGGAACCGACCACGACACGCCCGACGGAACGGCGGTTCGCGATTATGTGCACGTCATGGACCTTGGGCTGGCCCACATTAGGGCAATCGCTGAACTCTCCGGGCGCCCGAGGCTGGTCTCAAACGTTGGAACCGGCTCGGGGGTATCCGTGCGCCAACTGCTCGCGATAGTCGAAAAAGAACTGGGGGTTCGAGTCAATATCGAAGAAAAACCTATCAGGCCCGGAGATCCGCCTCGCCTTGTAGCCGATAACCGATACCTCCGCACCTGGTTCGACCACGCCTTCAAACCGGTAGGCCAGGCTGTGCGCGAGACAGCGGGAATCGCATCCATTAACCCTGGTCGTCCTTGAAATGGCTGCTTCGGCTATATAGCAAGCGTCAATAGAAAGTTGACACGATCTTACGGCCCGTGGGATGTTTCTCTCTGTTTTCCGACATCCGACCCCCGATTAGATATACTTCGGGGGCCGGCTTTCTGTCGTCCGTTATAGGCGCTTCACAATTGAGCAAAGAGGCTCTCTCGCCTCTGGTGTTAAGCCTGGTCGTCTTGGGATTCTATTTCCTGGATATGGTTCCTGTAACTATCATAACTTGCCGCATCCCCTCCCATGGCGCCTTGGAATACGCCCCCGTCAGTTCCGGCATAGATGCTCTTTGGATTTGATGCCTTGATGGCAACTGAATCACTCCTCGCTCTTCAGCAGCTCGATATATCTCTTTATAGTGGGTATGTTCCGGCAGAACCGATTCGATGATAGGGCTTCAGACAACGGATGTGTGTCGAAAGCAATCCGAAACATCGTGATCGTCTGCTCGTCGGAATCATATAGGACTGAATTAGCTACCGGCGTTTTGTCCCGGTAAGGTCCGCCAACGCTCCCCGCCTTGACCCAGTAACGGGAAGCCTGATTTAGCCGCAGCCTCAAGTCCTCCCTCCCAATGGGCCTGTGAACTCTAACCTCGCCGCCTTCAACCAGTTCGTAAACGGCGGGAATATGGTCGTGGCCGCTGAAGATCAGCCGCTTGGAGTAGTTGCGCCACAAAGGCACGGCACGCGCCAGAGCCGCTGTGTCCAGGTAGCCGAAACACTCAATGGTAGGCGGCGAACCCTTCGCGGGGAGATCGAAAGGGGAATGATGCACTATGGTGAAATCCTGCTTCTCGATCGTTAACGGGAGCGACAGGATATATTCGACGGCCCCTTCTTCTCTGGACAGCAGCCCGGCGTTGTATGCCGACGCCTGCATACGGTCGACCTGGTCGGCAAAGTCTGTGATCGCGCCTGCTATCAGCAGGTCGTGATTGCCGGCAACCGTGGGAAAACCGGCGGAACGCATCCTCGAAAAAGTTTTGTCCCCCAATGGAAGCCAGCCGGCAAGGTCTCCAAGGCAATATACTTCATCGGGCTTCTCTTCTTCCAGCCGCCTCAGGCAAACATCCAGCCCATTCGGATTACCGTGGAGATCGCCAAAAAAATAGGTTCGCATAGACGTTGGTCACCTCCGTGAGCCTTGATCCCTTAAAAGTCCATCTCAAAAACCCTCTCGCCGGCCCGGTATGTTACGCGGCTATCGGGATATCGCTTGCGGATAATGTGGATCATCCTGGCGTTATCCGCCAACACAACCGCTGTGAAGCCCCTGTAACCGTTCTCCATCGCAATCTTTTCAAGCGCCCCAAGGAGATGGGTGCCAAGCCCCCGGCCCTGAAAGTCCTCATGAATTACCAGGCCGAACTCCGCCCGGCCTTCCTCGGCTTCGGCATAAGTGCCGATGGCTATGATCTCCTTGTGACCGCCCCTGGAAACGAGGCCGACAAGGGATATGCTCTTGCGGTAGTCTACGTTGGCCCACTGCTCCTGAATGTCTTGGTGGGAAAAAAGCTTTCTGTTGTAAAAGTACCGGTGGTAAACGGTCTCAGCCTTGAGAGAATAGAAAAAGTTGCGGAATTCAAACTCATCCGACGGCAACAGAGGACGGAACTCGATAGTTTCCCCGGTTGAAAGGCGCAAAGAGCTCCGGTAGCCTTCGAGGAAAATTAGATCTTCATGATGGGGCGGGAGTTGGTCTGAAAATATATAATGATAGTTTTTGGCCTCATCTATCAGTTGCTCGCGGAACTCCGGGTGTGCGATCTGCGCCAGTTCGACCACCCGCTGGTAAATGCTTTTGCCCCCAAGCTCTGCAATGCCGTATTCGGTAACTACGAAATTGACGTCTCCCCTTGTGGTTGCCACACCGGCTCCCTCACTAAGGTGTGAGACGATGCGCGACACCTGCCCATGTCTGGCTGTGGAGGGCAGGACGATGATGGAAAAACCCCCCTTGGACATGGCGCTTCCTCGAATAAAGTCAACCTGGTCTCCAATGCCGCTGAAGAAAAGGTATCCCACCGAATCCGAGCCCACTTGCCCCGTGAGATCGACCTCCAGCGCAGAACTTATGGAAATCAGATTCTCATTGAGGGCGATGACGGAGGGATCGTTGACGAAGTCGGATTTGAGAAAAAGGAACATCGGATTGTTGTTGATATAATCGTAGAGTCTTTCGGACCCCATGCAAAGAGAGGTAACCGCTTTGCCCGGCATGAAAGACTTCTTCCTGTTGGTGATGACTTTCTTCTCGAAAAGGGGCAAAAAGCCCTCAGTGATTACCTGGGTATGTATTCCAAGGTCCTCTTTATTATCCAGGTATTTCAGGATGGCGTAAGGAAGCTGTCCAAACCCCACCTGAAGGGTGGCCCCGTCGTTGACCAGTTGCGAAACGTAATGACCGATTCGCCGGGAAACCTCTGCGTCTGCAATCCTGATCTGATCTTCCCCGATAGGTTCTTCATGAACGACCAGGTAATCTATCTCATCGACGTGAACGAAACTGTCGCCCCAAGTCCTTGGCATCCTTGGGTTGACTTGAGCGATGACCAGGCTGGAATTCTCCATACCCGCCCGCGTTATGTCCACAGAGATGCCTAAGGAGCAATATCCGAACCGGTCCGGGGGGCTTACCTGAATCAGGGCCGCGTCCAAACCGATGTGCTTTCCGGCAAAGAGCCTTGGGATCTGGGAAAGATAAGCGGGGACATAGTCTATCTTGCCTTCAAAAGCCGCCTTGCGCATGGGGCTGCCGATCGAAAAAAGCTTCAGCGAAAAACGGTCGAGGAACGATTCGTCATCGACATATTCGGCAAGGGCGTGCGAGAGCATTTGGTAGATAAGAACATCCTGAAGGCTTCTATCGCTCACCATGGCCCTGATGAGGTGCCGGGGCTCGCCGCAGCCTGTGCCGATGAAAACCCGGCTGCCGCTCTTTATCGCAGATATCGCTTGCTGCGCGCTTACCACTTTATCGGCGCAATGCTCCTCCAACCACATTTGCAAGCTCGACATGCAGGTGCTCCAAAAGTTTCCAAAAAAAGACCAAAAAGTTCAGCGGCCCTCACTTTTTCCAGGTCCGCCCCAACGGCGCGTCAGGCGCTGAGTGGAAAAACAAATATAGTTAGGATGATTTTGTTTGTCCATGAAAGCGCCCGACATGATTGTTCACTGCCCGCCATCCGCTTCCGCCCGTCCGATACGCCGTGCACGGCGCCATTGAGATCGGAAAGGATCCGGCCCCGCTCCTTTCATGAGTAGATTAACGGATTCCGTTCCAGGATGGAGCGAGCATAGACAAAGCTCCACACCGACAGTAGAAGAGCAGAGATGTTTAAAGCTTCGGTAATCCTCGGACCAATCCATAGACTCGATCATCGGGCGGCTTATCAAGGTGGCGCGAACAACCCTTCGCTACGGCACGACCGAATTGGCCAGCGCCAGGCCGTAGGCCGGAGCCAGACTCGTTCACCATGCGAGGAGATGCTGCGTCCATGTGGCGTCGGCCTTTCCCTTGGCTAAGTACTACCGCGCTGTGTTCGGGTGACGAGCGCAATGGAAGAAATCGAAGAAATGGTTGACGCAGCAGCGGAGGGCGTGTATCCTCAAAAATGGAGAAAAAGGTGCATTTTCATAAACATGACGACGGTTTTGCCTCTGTCAGGTCGTGTAGAACTGCCCACCGAGACCTTCTCAGGGTCAGCGGGACGACCTCTCTGCCGCTCAAGGGTCCCGAGACAGTCAAAATGGCAAGACAGCCGCATAATTCCGGGTGCATATAAAGAGGTTGCATGTCTGTCCTCATTCTCATGTCACTGCTCAACGGTTTGACTCTCGGAGCACTGTTGTTTATAACGGCCAGCGGCCTGACCCTTTCGTTCAGTCTCATGAGGGTGGTCAATCTGACCTATGGGGCCTTTTACATGGCGGGCGGATTCATCGGCCTATCCGTTCTGAAGTTCAGCGGAAGCTGGTTGCTGGCAGTGTTTGCAGGCGGGGCGGTGATGTCGGCGCTGGCTTTCATTGAAGAGCGGTTCCTGCTGCGTTGGGCGAGAGGCAACGACCTCATCGAGACGTTGATATCGCTGTCGGTCGCTATCATCGTAGGGGATCTGGTTCTCGTCATCTGGGGGGGCCACCCCAGAACGCTCAGCATTCCCGAAGCCCTGAACGGCGCTGTTTCAATTCCTCTGCTCAACACGATTTATCCAGTATACCGCATCTTCACGGTGGTCCTGGCCCTGGGCATTATCGGGGCCTTGTGGCTTTTCCTCGAAAAGACCCGACTGGGCGTCACCATCCGCGCCGGTGTAGACAACTTTGAAATGGTGTCGGCGCTTGGCATTAATGTCAGACGCCTTTTTTCTTTTGTCTTCACGCTTTCCGGTTTCCTGGCGGGCGTCTCCGGGGTGGTGGGGGGGACCTTCCTCATGCTGGTCGTGGGAGAAGATTGGAGAATCCTCACGCTGACCCTCATTGTCATCATCATCGGCGGCATGGGAAGCCTGGGCGGCACCATTGTCGGATCCCTGATCACTGGGTTGATTCACAGCTTCTCGACAGCCTTCATCCCGGAGTTCTCTCTTTTTGTACTTTTTCTCCCAGTGGCCATCATTCTGTCCATAAGGCCTCGGGGGCTTTTCGGCAGGCAAAGATGACAAAAGAACGCGGCTATCGTTTCAGCAGGGCGCTCCTCGGCGCCCTTGTCGGCGGAATCATCATCGCCATTCCCTGGATCAGCTCCAAGTACTTCATGATGATGTCCATACGGCTGATGTATTTTGGGATGCTCACGATGAGTCTGACCTACCTGGCTGGTGAGCTGGGAGCGGTTTCTCTCATGCAGGCCGCATTTTTTGGGATTTCAGGGTATTCGGTTGCTCTTTTGCAGTCCCGCTATGGATTGCCGTTTCCCATTCCCCCTTTGGCAGGGCTTGTCATTGCAGTCCTTGCAGCGGGGCTTTTCGGGTTGCTGGTCGTCAGGGTGCGCGGGATCTATTTCCTGATGCTCACTCTGGTCCTCGGCCAGCTGGTCTGGGCGCTGGCCAACCAGTGGTCCTCGATCACCAGGGGGGACACCGGAATCATGAACATTTACGCACCGACCGTTTTTGGAATATCCACTGAAACGTCAAAGACGGCCTTCTACTTTTTCCAGCTCATTTTCTTTTGCGGGGCTGCGTCTTTTGTGGCGGCGCTGAAGCGGTCGCCCTTTGGTCTCATGCTGCGGGGTGTGCGAGACAGTGAGTCTCGTATGGCGATGTTGGGATTTCGCGTGCACCTGTTGCGGTACGCAGCCTTCGTTTTCGCGTCGCTCGTGGCGGCCCTTGGAGGTGTGTTTTTCACCTATTTCACCGGACTGATCAACCCCCACTCGGTTTCCCTGACCGCGAACGTGGAGGCTCTTCTGGCAGCAATTCTGGGGGGTATCAACAGCCTGCTCGGGGCAATCGTTGGCACCGCCATTCTGAAGACCCTGGATGTGGTGCTCAGCGGAATAACCGAGCGCTACATGCTGATCATGGGCGTCTTGTTTATGCTTGTGATCATGTTCGCCCGGCAGGGTATCGTGGGAACCCTGATGAAGTACTGGAATAACAGGCTTTTCACATCTGGAAACCGGGATCCGGAGCGGAGGCCCGCAGGCTTCTCAAAGAAGCCTGACGTCGTTGGAAACCCTTAATCACAAAAGGAGGAGTGCGATGGCTAGAAAGAGGATTATTCAGCTGATGGTGGCTTTCTTCGTACTCGCTTGGGCATTTGCCCCGGCGCATGGAGTCAGCGAAATCCGCATCGGGCTGATCGGCCCCTACACGGGATGGGCAACCATCTTCGGCCAAAACGTTCTCGATGGGGTCAAACTGGCGCTTTCCCAGAAGGATTACAAATTCAAGGGGACACCAATCAAGATTTTCGTTGAGGACACGAAGGCCGACGTTGAAGTGATGAGGACCAAGCTGGATTCCCTGAAGAACCGGGACAAGGTGCATCTGATCATCGGACCCAGCCTCGGCCACGAGGGAATGGCAGCGGTGGATTGGGCGGCCCGCAATCCGGAGGTGCCCATCCTGGTGGGGTACTCCGCGCCCGAGGACATGACTATGCGCAAAGCCACCTACAGCCTCGTTCGCCCGGGCTGGACCGGAGCGCAGGTCATCTTTAACTTCGGCAAGTTCTGCGCAAAGGATCTAGGGTATAAGAAAATCATCATCGTGGGGCAGGATTATGCTTATCCGTGGGATCAGGCCGCAGGTTTCATCAGAGGATTTCTGGAAAACGGCGGCGAAAAGGTTGAACGGATCTGGCATCCGGTTGAGGAAGTGGACTTGAGCTCCATCATGGCCAAACTTGCGGGAATGTCCAAGGAATATGATGCCGTGCTCTGCAATTCCGGCGGGGCTCAGGTGGTGGCCTTTTTCAAGCAGTGGCACCAATTCGGCCTGGACAAGCTTTATCCGCAGATCCTGGGGCAGGCCAACGTTCCCATCACCCCCATGTTGGCGGAAATGGGCGACATGCTGCTCGGGGTCTACTCTTCCCTCCATTACTACGATGGCAACCCCTCGCAGGCGAATGTGAAGTTCAGAGAGGGCTACAACAAAGCCTACGGGCATTATCCCAGCGTCATGTCCGTCCAGGGATACGATGCCGTGAACGTGGCCTTCAAGGCGATGGAGGCGATTGACGGCAAGGTCGATGACCCCAAGGCCTTTATCGCAGCTATCCGAAACGTAAAAATGACCGCGGATGAGTCCCCCCGTGGCCCCTTCTACTTCGACAAATTCGGGAACCCGGTGCAGAACGTTTACATCAAGAAAGTCGTCAAGCAGGACGGGCGGCTTATGAACATCGCGGTGAAAACCTACAAGGATGTTTCACAGTTCGGGCCTTATGCGGACATGCCGGACAAATACATGGCGGCTCCTGCGACGACCCGCGACTACCCGCCCGGAGACAAGGCCTCCTACTTTAAGGAGATCGAAAAATACTTCGGGAAGGACTACGTCGACAAACTGGAGAAGAACAAAGGCTGGCCGGATTGATCTCCAGCGCGACCGAAAAGAAGAAATCTCCGTAGGGCTCGATCACATGCAGGCTCTCGTGCTGAAGAGGATATCCAAGTCCTTCGGCGGGATCGTTGCGGTCGATAAGGTCGACCTCACCGTCATGACGGGGGAAAGCCGCGCACTGATCGGGCCCAATGGGGCCGGCAAGTCGACACTTTTTAATTTGGTCACCGGCGAGCTCTCTCTGGACGAGGGCCGGATTCTGCTCTTCGGCGAAGACATCACCCATGAGCCCGTGCAGAAACGAATTGACTTCCAACTGGGCAGAACCTATCAGACCTCTAACCTTTTCCGGCAGTTGACCGTCCAGGAGAATCTTTTTCTGGCTTCTTGGCACACGTGGAAAAAAAAGGCCTCTATCGCCGCCACGCTGTTTCGTGCCTGGCAAAAATTTCGGAACCAACGCCGGCACATCGCCGAGATTGCCCATCGGGTTGGGTTGGAGAACAAGCTCGATATCGTAGTCGATGAACTTTCCCACGGTGAGCACCGCCAGCTGGAGTTGGGCATCACCCTGGCTCATGAACCCAGGATACTGCTGCTCGATGAACCCATGGCGGGGCTTTCCATAGCTGAACGGAGGTTTATGACCGATTTGATCATGAGCCTGAAATCAGAGATTACGGTGGTGATCATCGAGCACGACATCGATGTGGCATTCAGCATTGCCGACCGGGTCTCGGTGCTCCACCACGGCGCCATCATTGCCGAGGGCACCCCTGAGCAGATCGAAGCCAATCCCAAGGTTCAGGAGATTTACACCCTGAGCCGGCATTCATGAAGATTCCGAGTATGCCTGAGCCCCTGTTGAAAATAGAACGCCTCGATGCCTACTATGGCAAAAGCCATATCCTTCAGGGAGTCGATCTATACGTCAATCCGGGTGAGCTGGTCGTCGTCGTAGGACGCAACGGCATGGGCAAAACCACTCTGCTGAAATCGATCCTGGGGATGCCGCCGGTATCCAGAACCGGATCGATCCTTTTCGAAAACCGGGAAACAGTCCATATGCCCACCCATGAAATTACCAACCTGGGCATTGGATATGTTCCTCAAGGGCGGATACTTTTTCCCTCTTTGACAGTGGATGAGCACCTGCTTTTCTCTTGGCGCAAAAACGGGGCGAACTCTCTGTGGTCGCCCGAGACGGTCTACGATCTGTTCCCTGAATTAAAAGAGAGAACCCATCTCTCCGGCGCCCTTCTCAGCGGCGGCGAACAGCAGATGCTGACCATCGGCCGCGCGCTGGTCACCAATCCGCTGCTGCTGCTCATGGACGAACCTTCCGAAGGCCTGTCCGCGCTGGTCATCCAGCGGGTGGAGGAGGTTTGCCGCCGGCTAATTTCCAGCGGCATGGCCATCTTGCTGGTGGAGCAGAATCTGGAGATGGCTCAATCGTTGGCGCACCGCGCCTACATTGTCGTCAACGGCCGAATCGCCCGGGAATTGCCGGCCGGCGCCCTGGCGGCCGACCAGCACCTGCTGCACCAACTGCTGGGGGTGACCGCCGGCAGTGGCGAACTCCCCGCGGAGCAGCCCGTGGAACCGCAAGCAGTAGCAAAACCGGAGAAGCCCGCAGCGGAAGAGATCCCCGAAACCGTTGTCGGGGCCTCGGCCCCGACGCTTTGGAGCGGTGCCAGACTTCCGGACCTTGAGGCGCTGCAAAGGAGTTCGTCCGCTCCGCCGCCCGTGAGCAAAACGCGATCGACGTTGTTGCAGGTGTCAGTGGCCGACACGATCGACAGGGCCGCTTACATCGTCGGGACCTTCGACACCAAGTCCCAGGACCTTCTGTTCATTAAATCCTGCCTGGATCGGTTGCGCCTGCGAACCGTCACGGTGGATTTGTCCACTTCGCGGAAACCATCGCCTGCGTCCATCGGTCCCACAGAAGTGGCCCGGCACCATCCGGAAGGCGCCGGGGCCGTGTTTACCGGCGACCGTGGGACGGCAGTGGCTGGAATGGCCCTTGCCTTCACCCGCTTCATAGCGGGGCGCCGCGACGTGGGCGGCATCATCTCGGCGGGGGGCAGCGGCGGCACCGCCCTGGTGACCCCGGCGATGAGAAGCCTGCCGGTGGGCGTGCCCAAGGTGATGGTTTCCACGGTCGCTTCCGGCAATGTCCGGCAATATGTGGGCCCTTCGGACATTTGTATGATTTATTCGGTCACCGACGTGGCCGGCATCAACCGCATTTCAGCCAGTGTGTTGTCCAACGCGGCCCACGCTCTGGCCGGCATGATCGGGTTTCGGCTAGATGTAGAGAGCTCCCGGCTGCCGGCTATCGGACTGACCATGTTCGGAGTCACCACCCCTTGCGTCCAGGCGGTCACCCAGGCGCTGAAAATGCGCTTCGACTGCCTGGTCTTCCATGCCACCGGCACGGGTGGCCAATCCATGGAGAAACTGGCCGAATCCGGCATGCTGGCGGGCGTCATCGACGTGACCACCACCGAAGTGGCTGATTTCCTGATGGGCGGTGTCATGAGCGCCGGTGAGGATCGCATGGGGGCCATCATCCGCACTCGGATCCCTTACGTCGGTTCCTGCGGGGCGCTGGACATGGTCAATTTCGAAGCCATCGACACCGTGCCGCAGCAATATAAGAACCGTAACCTTTATCAACACAATCCCCAAGTCACCCTAATGCGCACGACTGCGGAGGAAAACCAGGCAATTGGGCGCTTCATCGCCGCCAAGCTCAACCAGATGGAGGGGCCCGTGCGGTTCCTGCTGCCCTTGAAAGGAGTCTCGTTGATCGATGCTCCCGGCAAACCCTTCCACGACCCGGCGGCCGACCGCATGCTGTTCGACACCCTGGAAAGCGAATTTCGGCCGGGGCCCAATCGCCGGCTGATCAAACTCGACATGCACGTCAACGATCCGGCCTTCGCTAAGGCCCTGGTCGATCACTTTTTGGAAATTGTTTCTTCCGGTTCTTCCGGACACTGATTTTGAGGAGATTTCCATGGCCCGCTTTACTCGACAACAGATTCTGGATCGACTCAACGCCAAAATCCGTAGCGGAAAGCCCATCGTAGGCGGCGGCGCCGGCACCGGGCTCTCGGCCAAATGCGAGGAGGCCGGCGGCATAGACCTGATCGTGATCTACAATTCAGGCCGCTACCGCATGGCCGGCCGGGGGTCCCTTGCCGGGCTCTTGGCGTATGGCAACGCCAACGATATCGTGATGGAGATGGCCAGCGAAGTTCTGCCGGTCACCCGTAACACCCCGGTACTGGCGGGCGTCAACGGAACCGACCCCTTTTGCATCTTCGACGACTTTCTCGACCGGCTCAAGGCCGTCGGGTTCGCCGGAGTGCAGAATTTTCCCACGGTGGGTCTCATCGACGGCATCTTCCGGCAAAACCTGGAGGAGACCGGGATGGGCTACGGGCTTGAGGTCGACGTGATCCGGATGGCGCATGCAAAA
>DASPQK010000424.1:0-15703 GCA_035624985.1 Syntrophobacteraceae bacterium
TTGCAGTATCACCCGACACCTCTATCGGCTTTTCGATAAAGGAGGGGAAACTTTTGCCCATTGAGCATCCCGCACGCTCAAGGATTTTCACGGTAAAGCATGCCGGAATGACGAGTTTCGAGTACCTGTGAGACGTTGCGCTAATTTATGCAAGCAAGTACTAGTCACAAAGATTTCCTATAGAATCATTTCGCTGCTCACCGTGTCAGCCTCAGGTTAATTTACGCTCTCAATCTTCCCTGCAAACAGAGTTGAATTCGGTTCCGCCATTCTTATGATGACCTGAACAATATTATGCGGGGCGAAGGGAGACAGCCGGTGATAGACGCATTGGAAAAGGAATTGAAGGAACTCCTGGAGGAACTGACCGGTCTCAGCAAGGTGGTCAAGGACAGCATGGTCCATGCCGTCGAGATACTCCATGCGCGGGTGCGGATGGGCGCAGAGGAACAAACAGCCTGACGGCATAGCGGCCATGAAGCTTATTCCCGACGACCGGTACAACCGGACACTGGTTTCCAATGTTTCTCCACCCGGCCGGCGAAATCCTCAACCTTCGGGACGCTATAACCTGGTGGTCATAGGGGCGGGCACGGCAGGACTCGTCACTGCCGCCGGGGCCGCGGGTCTAAGGGCGAAGGTGGCGCTGATCGAAAAACACCTTCTTGGAGGCGACTGTCTGAATTACGGTTGTGTTCCATCCAAGTCAATCATACGCTCGTCACGCTCGGCCCAGGATGTGAGGCTTGCCGGCAAATTCGGCGTCAGGGTGCCTGATGGGATGGAGGTGGATTTCCCGGCGGTCATGGAGCGGATGCGCAGACTGCGATCTGAGATCAGCATCCACGATTCCGCCCTCCGCTTTAAAGAACCGGGGGTTGACCTTTTTCTGGGGGAAGCCCGCTTTGCAGGGCGGGACTAGGTCGAGGTGGACGGGCAAACGCTTCGATTCAGCAAGGCCGTGATAGCTGCCGGCGCTCGGCCTGTCGATCCCCCGATAGAGGGGATCCGTGAGGCCGGCTATCTTACCAGCGAAACGGTTTTTTCACTCACTGAGCGTCCGCAACGTCTGGCCGTCATCGGAGGCGGTCCTATCGGGTGCGAACTCGCTCAGGCATTCCAAAGGCTTGGGTCCGGGGTGACCATCCTCCACAGGGGCGGTCATCTTCTGGGACGTGAGGGCAGCGATGCGGCGCAGATTCTCCACGACACCTTCCTCAGAGAAGGAATTCGGCTGCTCCTGAAGACCAAACCGGCGAAGGTTTCTCTAACGCCCGACGGCACGCGGATTTCGTATGAAAAATATGGAAGGCAGGAGAGCATAACAGTTGACAAAATCCTCGCAGGAGCAGGAAGGGCGCCTAATGTGGAAGGATTGAACCTCGATGCGGCGGGAGTGCGATACGACAAGAAAAACGGGGTCATCGTAAACGACTGTCTTCAGACTGCGAATCCCCGTATCTTCGCCGCCGGGGAGATATGCCTTCAGCACAAGTTCACGCATATGGCCGATGGCGCAGCGCGCATCGCGATTCAAAACGCCCTTTTCCTCGGACGCAGGAAACTAAACGCTCTCACTGTTCCCTGGACTACATACATTGACAGACCCGGAGATTGCTCATGTGGGCATGTATGAACAGGAGGCCCGTGAACGGGGTATCGAAGTGGACACCTTCCACAGGCCGTTAAGCGAAGTGGACCGCGCCCTTATCGACGGCGAAAGTGAGGGATTTGTCAAAGTCCACGTGAAACGGGGAACCGGCACAATTATCGGTGCAACCATCGTAGCCAGGCACGCCGGGGAGATGGTCAGCGAAATAAGTCTCGCCATGGTGAACGGCCTGGGCCTCAAAGCCCTGGCAAACGTCATCCATCCCTACCCGACCCAGGCTGAAGCAATCAGGCAGGTCTCGGACATGTACAATCGAACTCGCCTTACTCCCTTTATAAAGAAGGTTTTTTTCCTGCTGGCTCCGTCTTGGACGTTAGGAGTGACCACTCACATCCTCGCGGTTTCGCTCGGCTTTTCCTCCTCTTTTGCAACCCAGTATGGATGAGCAAGGTCTTCGAACACCGAGAGGGCGGCCTCGGTCCCCTGGCCCATCGCGGTTACGATCTGTTTATAGCCTCCTTCGACGTCACCAGCCGAATATATCCCCGGAACATTGGTTCTATGATTGGCATCGTGTTTAATGAAACCGTCCGGGGTCAACTCGATCCCCAGACTTTGTGCGAGGTTGACTGACGGCTCATACCCGATCGCTACGAAAACTCCCTGCACCGCAAATGGATAAACCAGGCCGGTCTTGTTGTTTCGCAAAAGGACCTCGCTCACCTTTTCCTTACCCTTTATTTCCACGACCTCGGTGTCCCACAGAACGTCTATATTGTTGGAGAAAATATTTTTGGCCAGGTGCTCCTGGGCCCTCAGAGTGCTTCGTCTATGCACCAGCGTTGTCCATACATCTATATTGTTGAGATAGATGGCCTCGGTCACTGCGCTGTTGCCTCCTCCGACAACGATTACCTTCTTGCCTCTGAACAACGGACCGTCACAAGTTGCGCAGTAGCTCACCCCCCTGCCCATGAAATGCAACTCCCCGGGGACGCCAAGCCTCTTGTAGTTGGCCCCGGTAGCCAAGATAACTGCTCTGGCAATAAACTTTCTCCTGGTGGTCCGAACTTCCAGCTTCTGTCCCGGCTGAATGGAGATTACCTCCTCGCCCTGAAATATTTGCACATACTCCAGAGCGTGGCTGACCAGGATATCTACGAGCGTTTTTCCCGGCACCCTTGTAAAGCCGGGATAATTCTCCACAACGGGTGTGGTGGCGACCTGTCCGCCAAGGGCCCCCAGTTCGATCACCGACGTCTTCAGCCCGCTGCGCACCAGATAGATCCCTGCTGCCAGGCCGGCCGGGCCCGCGCCCACGACAACCACGTCTGTCTCGACTACCTCGGCGTCTGTTTCGGGAATGAAAACCGTCTGCTGTTCGAGCTTTTGAAGCGAGAGCACAAACAGTTCCTCCGTCTGCGCACCGTAGGAGATCAGGACATCGTTTGCAAAGGTTTGCGGGACGCTGAAGGCCGAATAGCGGTTCGCGGTCTCCTGATTGGACTGAATGTCTATGATCTCGAGCGAAACCGTATCCGGTGCTTCGATGGCAGCCTTCACCGCATTTATCGCCTGGTCGGGACAATACGGACAGGTCGGACTGACGAAAACTTTTACCTCCCTCTTCGAACCGATCCTGTTCATTACCTTTTTGGACTGCTCGCTCAGATTGCTCGTCCGCAACCCGAGCAGCAGGATCATTCCGACCAGGGTCCTGCCTTCTTCGCCGTAAGGGACCCCAAGGTAGCGGATCGCGTATCGCTCGGGGTCGAAAATAAGCGTGGGCGAACTGTTCACATTTCGCTTCCTGGCTTCCGCCCCGTCCAGGTCGAACTCGCTGAGGTCCACCTTATCCGAAATTCTGTTGAACTCCCTGAGCAGGTCCCGCGCCGCCTTATTGAGGACATCGTTCTGGCCCTGCCCGGTAAAGAGCATCACGGGGACCCTGTTGGGCAGCGCATTGAATGCAGCCCTGAGATTCTCCTCAACCTCGATTCCCAAAAGGGAACTTTGCTGGTTTTCCGCTCTTTTTTCCGCCATAGTTCTCCCTCTTCGAATTGTTATAAGGGCCGAGTATGCCTCGATAAATTACCCGTCAACAGGATAATATAAGTAATCTTGCCCCCCAGCACCACGGGGAGGCCAAATTTTTCCACAATTCGCTCTTAACGAACATGAAGGGTGGGCAACGCGCCCTGCCGGCCGCACAAAATGCAAAAAGGCAGGGCCGTTTAAGCGGCCCCGCCTTCCTTTATTGTCCCACTCACCTTCAGCCTAAGCTTGGGGGGACTTCCACGGCTCGGGCATTGCGAGCGGGCAGGCAGCAGAAATTAGAACCAATGCCATGAAGAGCCGTTCCAGCCCCATCCGGACTGCGACTGTTGCAGGCCGCATTGCCCATACCCCGAACAGCCCTGCTGGGAGCAGCCGTATCCGCCACAGCCTGACTGACATTGCGAGCCGCATTGACCGGTTCCCGGAGCGCATTGCCATATGCAACTCGCCCCGTAGGGCTGCCACTGGAAACCGCATTGCCCATACCCCGAACAGCCCTGCTGGGGGCAACCGCATCCGCCACAGCCTGACTGACATTGCGAGCCGCATTGATTGCCTCCCTGGCAACTGCATGAATACAGGCATACGAACTCGGGAGATACCGGGCAGCTCCACGATCCTGTATAATTCGAACCGGCGCAGCCTGTGCCGCAGCCTGTACCACAGCCCGTACCGCAGCCTGTGCCGCAACCTAAACCACAGCCCATGCCCCAACCCCAACCCCAGCCTGTACAGCAGCCCGTGGTCAAGCCCGCGCCAGAACCCCTGTATGTTTCGGGTGTTCCAGCCAGGTCCGTATTGTTGTATGGGCAATTTCGGCAACCGCCGTCCGTCGGCTTAACGCCAAGTGAACCATAATAGCCGGGGGTGCCATAGCCGGCGCCGAATGTAGAGGAGTACTCTGCTGCCCCCCACTTCCAGTCTATCGCTATGCAGCTTTCGGTGCCAAAATTGCCGCTCCAAGTCACGTTTCCGGGGATGCTCCAGGAGCTTGCCGGAACGGGGAAGGAAAGACCCGTGAGGAAGATTTCGCTGCTGGTCGAAACCGGAACCGTGGTCACCCAGGTGCCTGACGTGTCAAACGTAGTAGAGGGGCACGTGGCGGTTGAAGAGAAGATGACCTGTCCATTGGGAACCGGCAGATTATAGCTTTTGCCATTGTTATCGGTAAAGCTGATATACGAGTTCGTAAAGGTTATGGTTGTCCCCTCGCTTGGAATGCCGCTTGCCGTTAAGTTTGCATTGAACCAGATGTAACTGCCGCTGCTGATGGGCGTAGAATTGAAATTCGAAACGTCCATCGTGCTTGCCGAGCAAACAGGCGGCGGGGTAGGCGGCGAGCACTTCACACAGGCTGAGTCTGAAGCCCACACCGTGGTGTTGTCGTAAACCGACGTACCGGTGACTGTCGCCCAGTTGTCGAACTGATTTGAACAACCGCACGTCACGTTCGGCAGGGAGACGGTAAGCGTATATGACTCACCTGGACCAAGAGCCCCGATGTTTTGGTTGTTGATCCCGATTTTACAATCGTCGATCGTAACATTCTGAAGGACCTCGCCTCCGCAGTTTGTCACAAGGAGCTGGTAGTCCGCGCCGTATGTCGTCACAACCGGGGCAGTGCTGCAGTCTTCCGCGCTCTGATAAGTCTTTCCACCGTCCACACTGACCTGTTTCTTTATGCTGATGCACTTCTGGGTTGTCTCGCACTTAGCTTGGATAATATTTATCTGGTAAGGTGAATAGTTACCGCAGTACGAGCTATTAAAACAGCTTTGCGGGTCCACGATGACAGCGACCTTCTGGCCTGGCCCGGGTGTGAAATTGGCCCCATAGGTGTTGGTAGCCGAGAGAATGTCCGCAACGGTATTTGGGTTGGCGTTATCGACATAACCGAGGCCGTTTGTACAACCGGTATATGGGGCAGGCCCATAGGGGAAGGGGTATTGCGCCACACGCCCCTCACTTGGGCAAACAAACTGCCCGTTTGAATCAAAATAGCAGCCGTTGGAGGTGTTGTAGCCATAGAGAAGCGCCCACATGGCCGCTTGTTTATCAAGCCAGGTGATGGCTGCAGCCGGCGGAGTGCGAGTTATATTAAGCGTATCAACATTGAGAATATAGTTAATTTCATTCAGCGGCAGTCCTTGCAGGCTCAACGGGAGACTCGTTGATAGACTTGAGTACAGCAAAGCGTCATAGGTTGCGCCACCGAAAATGTTATAGTCAAGAATCCATCCAAGAAGATCTACGCACCATCCAGGGTAGACGCCATTAGTGATATCATACCCTGTGGGAACACCTGATAAGGTGGTATCAAGGTAACCGTCGGCAG
Source organism: Syntrophobacteraceae bacterium (assembly GCA_035624985.1). Lineage (GTDB taxonomy): Bacteria > Desulfobacterota > Syntrophobacteria > Syntrophobacterales > Syntrophobacteraceae > SbD1. The sequence continues at coordinate 6,006 of DASPQK010000424.1, forward strand.
ACGCAATGGCGCTGCATGCGTCGTAATCGTTCACTTTCACCGTCATGATAACCGGGGACGTAGGCACCTCGACGACGCAGGATGGCGTCGGGGGTGGCGTGGGTTGGCATGCCGAGGCTGGAAACGGCAGTGCGAGAAACAACATCAAGACAACCAACGGTGCTAAAGCGGCAGTGAGTTTAACCAGATGGCTCTTTCTCATAATAATCCTCCTTCTGTCAATGTTCTCCCACTCTTAACTAAATTAGAAATAACCTGGGTAATCGAATCAGAGATCAAAATAGTTACCCCGCTTTGGATGCAACTCTATGGAAACCGATTTCCATCTACTCTTGAATCAATCAGGAGTAAAGATGGATTTTAAGGGGTACCTTTCAGGTATCTAAACTACCTAATGTATGAGAAAATTTTAGCTGTTCCACGCCGTTAGCTTGTTTAACCAATATCGGCGAACCAGAAAACATCAACTGAGGTTTTTGGGTATTACAGCCATTCCATATCCCAAATAAATTCGGCAGTAAGGGTGAATTATTTTGCACCGGGCCGGCTTGGAATAGTTTGAACATCTCGTGGGAAAAGGTCGATTCATTTGGTTGGCTAATACTGAAATGTGCGATTCTTTTGCCGATCGGCAGTTAACCTCCCGGACATCTCCCGGCGCTGAGACCGTTACCTGCGGCTTCGCTCCATCCGGGACGCCTTCTTCCGCCGGCATGACGAGCAATCGCTTAATCCGGATGGAGGTCGAATGCCGCCAATTTCACGCCGGGCCCAACATAAAAACAACCGGGACCCGATCCGTCATCGAGATCTTGGGACCCGGTCTCTTCGAGATAAGTTAGACCGGCTTGACTGGGAGCAGGTTACTTCCTGCGGCCCTTGATAGCCCGGTAAACAACCAACCCGGCCACACCAGCGCCCACCAGCATCATTGTGGAGGGTTCAGGCACACCTGGTACTGGGCCACCAGCGAAACTTGGAACCGCCCCCACCAACAGCATTGCCGCCGACATTGCAAGATAAACCAGACTTTTCTTCATCGTCTCTTTCCTTTCTCTGATCCATATATCCTGTAGATTACGAACTCTATAAAATCTCAATGCAAAGCGTGCTCTCTTCATACCACCCTGGAGATAGAACACCCTTTCCCGGCGGGCGGCCGGGTCGAATTCACTCTCTAGGCGCAGCAATAACCGTGCCGATTTGGCATTCCACTTTGACAACGGATCTATTCCTTTGTTTTTATTATGAAAACCAAGATGCACATCATAGGCCCGGAACGAACCGGTATCTCCGAATGTGTAAACTATTCCGACACGAAAAAAGGGAAAACGGGCCTCAAAGTTCAATAATCCATGAAATATCGTTTTGTTATCCCACCTTCCCGATTCTGTAAAATTCCTTTACACAGAAGGCAGAATTCGCAAAATCCGGCCCGGCATTCAAATGTTCAACAATTGGGACAGCAGGGGCATTTAGCGGGGTATCTTTTGGGTGCTCGAGCTACGTGGTATCCGGACAAACATTAGCAGTCAAGGATACTTATAATTGAATCGGTAACTTGACTTAAATATACATTATCATGTTCCGTACAGCGCCCACAAAAATTTACTATCCACTCGGGGGTCTAATACTCATTTCACCGTATTGCGCCAGGCTCCAATTCCTGCGACACAGGTTTCAGATAAGTCCTTCTTCCTGGAGGTTCGAGACGATGAAAACAAGATGTCTTCTGTGCCGGCTTGCTGTTTTTGTTTTCTGGGCTTGTGGGGCCTTCATTTTGTGGCGAATATGGAACTTCCAAAAATCGCTGCCCGATCCTCTGGGTTCTTATATCGAATTCGCAGTCATGTTTTTGACTACATTCTATGTGCTGGCTCTCTTCCCCATGAAACGTTGGGCAGACCGTTTCTTCTTCGCCATCGGGGCGCCGGTTGCCGACAACGAAGGCCCCTGACGGAGTCCTGCCGATCGTTTTCTCCGCCGTCTTGCCATAATCCAGGCCCTATCGGCTTGGAGCAATCTTTCCCTCGGACGTTCTGGGATAACTTCTTGGAGGTATCTTGCCCGCCTCGGAAACCGAGGCCGGGACGCTCGGACCGCCTGCGGGGATGGTGGAACCATTCGATCTCGGCCGGTTCGCCGCTGCCGATGCGCGGGGCGTTCGGTAGGGCCGGTTGGTCACTTCGGCGCTTAAAGCCGATTCATGGTCTTGCGCATCATAGGCGGTTATGGCGAAATAGTAAGTCTTTCCCTTCTCCAGGTTTTTGACCACTGCCTTTGTCGTAAGTCTTCCTTTCACCCGGAGTGAATTAGTATATTTACCCGGCTCGATGCCGTAATGTATCCTGTAGCCCACCACCGACCGGTTCGCGCTGGGGTCCCAGACCAGCGTGATCGCTCCGGCCTGCTCCGAACCGGGTGGGGGCGATCCCGGCGCCGTGTCCGCGGCCATCGCCTGCGAACCGAAGCCCCGGAACGATCCGCCTGAAGCCGAAGCTTGCCCCGGAGGAGCGCAGCGGGGTCGGTCGGGGGCCATCGCGCGGGCGGTCAGACGCTCCAGGCTCCCAAGCCCCGGCGGCACGGCGCCCGTGCACAGGATCAATAAAGATATCGCCAAAACCCTCCACACCATCTTAACTTGCGCCTCATACTGTTTCAGTTTCCAGTTGCCTGAGCACCCTTCTTATGAGACTCTTGCCTTCCAAAACGAGTCCACCCGACTTACCTTTATAAATTGGACAAACTCAAGTTGAGGACTATTTCGTTGAGGACCCGGTCAACAAGACGGCGGAAGCCCCTTGGAGATGTGAAATCGGACCCGCAGACAGGCCTGCCAACGGACAGTTGCGCGGATTTTCAACGGCGCCCCGCCTCCGATTCGAGCCGTGAAGCCAACAAGGTGCGCCTGATCTCCCTGGACGCTTTTCGCGGCCTTACAATCGCCCTGATGATACTTGTGAACAACCACGGAGATACCGGGACAGTCTACTCACCCCTCAGCCATGTGGATTGGAATGGATGGACCCCTGCAGACGCCGTTTTTCCATGTTTCCTTTTCATAGTTGGGGTTTCGCTCGTTTTTTCATTCGCAGGCCGGCAAGAAACACCCTTGTCGAGCGCACGCCATGCAGTCCGGGTACTTAGGCGAACCATAATTCTATTCGCGCTCGGACTCTTTGTTAACACCTACCCGGCATTCGATCTGTCAACGATGCGAATACCCGGTGTTCTTCAAAGAATCGCGATCTGTTATCTTGCGGCCTCGCTGATTGTCCTCAAAGCCGGTACGAGAGGCCGCATCCTGTGGCTTATCGGCCTGCTGGTCTCCTACTGTCTGATGATGCTGTTCATACCAGTGCCGGGATTGGGCGCCGGAGTGCTGGAACCGGGACAAAACTTTGCCGCCTGGGTCGATTCGCTTCTCCTGAAAGGACACATGTGGTCGTATTATGATGGAAAATGGGACCCCGAAGGCATAATAAGCACAATCCCCGCGATCGCCACCACACTCTTTGGAGTTCTTGCAGGGCAGTTGCTCAGATCTTCTTTGCCCGATAGAACGAAAGCTGCCCGGATGATATGCGCAGGGCTGATCCTGCTCGTCGCCGGCTACACACTCAGCGGGTGGCTGCCCATAAACAAGAGCCTCTGGACCAGCACCTTCAGCATATTCATGGCGGGGCTGGCCCTGATGTGTCTGGCATTCTTTCACAGCCTGATCGATATCGCAGACCTGTCCAAATGGGCTAAACCGCTAATCATTCTCGGCCTTAATCCAATCGCCATCTATGTGATGTCGATAGTGCTCGATACAACACTCAGGTCCATGAACCTGGCTGTCTCCGAAGGCAGCCCCAACTGCCCCTTCTACCTGTTCAGAACCTTATGCCTTCCCGTTGCTAAACCGGAGATCGCGTCTTTGGTCTATGCTTCCTCGAATCTGATCTGCATGTTTGCGGTCGCATGGATACTGTGGCGAAGGCGGATTTTCATCAAGGTTTAGCTTTTCTTTATAAATTCACCCTCCACTTTGTTCCTTCGGGGAAGTCTTCCAGGTGGATGTGCTTTGCCTCGAGTTCCAGCCGGATTCGGTCCGCTTCAGCAAAATTTTTTTCCTGCCGGGCTTTATGGCGAATGGAAATAAGCTCCTCGATATTCTTTTCGCTGATGCCGGCGCCCTTAAGTTTTAACCTTCTCTGCCGGTCGAAGAAGATCCGGGGTTCAAGCGTCAGCAGCCCCATAATATGACAATGCTTCAAAAGTGAGTCTGCGGTCTTTTCAGCGAGATCGGCGGATGGGCCTGTGAGGCTTTTCCTCCCGAATTTATCCAAAAATCGCTGAAGGCTTCTCTGGAGGGCGAAAATATGGCCCACTGCACGGGCTGTGTTGAAATCGTCTTGCATAGCTTCGGCAAACAACGCAGGCAATGACTCCGCCTTTTCATAGAGTTCAACGTCCTGCTTTCTGAGTTCATCGTTTGAATGCTCGATACCCTCTGTTTTAGCCACCCTCTCACGCACAGCCTCAAGAACGCCATAGAGGCGCTCGATCCCGCGCTCGGCTTCCCTTACGGTTTCATCGGAAAAATCAACGGGGCTTCTGTAATGCTTGCTTATGACAAACAGCCTCAGAGATTCAGGATGCACATTCTGTAAGGCGTCGCGGATTGTAATGAAGTTTCCAAGCGACTTTGACATCTTCTCGCTGTTGATGTTGACAAATCCGTTATGTATCCAGTAGCGCACAAAAGGCGCCCCGAAAGCCGTCTCGCTTTGTGCAATTTCATTTTCGTGATGAGGAAACACCAGGTCCCTGCCGCCTCCATGCACGTCGATGGTTTGTCCCAGGTACTTGGTGGCCATAGCGGAACATTCGATATGCCAGCCGGGCCTTCCAGGCCCCCAGGGGCTTTCCCAGGCGGGTTCGCCAGGCTTGCTTGCCTTCCAAAGCACAAAATCGAGAGGATTTATCTTTTTTTCGTCAACCTCCACCCTGGCGCCGGCCAGCATGTCTTCCGTATCGCGCCCGGACAGCCTTCCATAAGCGGAGAACCTGTCAACTCTGAAATAGACGTCTGTCCCCGCCTTGTAGGCAACACCCTTGTCAAAAAGCCTGCGGACAATTTCGATCATTTCGGCAATGTGCTCGGTTGCAAGCGGCTCCAAGGTTGGCGGCAGAAGGCCCAGGCTGTCCATATCCTCATGGAAGGCCCGGATGTAACGGTTGGCGATCGTTCGGTAATCGACCCCTTCCTCGGCAGCGCGCCGGAGGATTTTATCGTCGATGTCAGTGAAGTTGCGCACATAACTAACCCGGTACCCAAGGCTCTGGAGAAAGCGGTAGATGACATCGAAGACAATTGCGGAACGGGCGTGTCCAATGTGGCATAAATCATAGACGGTAATTCCGCACACGTACATAAGTATCCTGCCCGGCTCAAGGGGAACGAATTCCTCCTTCTTGCGGCTCAGAGTATTATAGATCCGCAACGCCATTATCCGCCGATCCCCCATTCACTTCTTCTACCAGCACGACCGCATACGCAGCGATCCCTTCCTCACGGCCCGCAAAGCCCAGTGTCTCGGTCGTCTTGGCTTTGATGTTAACGCAGTCCGAGGCCAGCCCGATTTGGCTGGAAATTTTTTCGACCATTCCAGGGATAAAAGGAGCGAGCTTGGGTCTCTGGGCCACGATGGTGGAGTCGATATTTTTCACCGCCAGCCCTCGCCCCGATAGAAGCGCAACAGTCCTGTGCAGCAGCACCAGGCTGGATATGTCCTTGAATTCGGCACTGGCGTCCGGGAAGTGGACACCTATGTCCCCCAGTGCTGCCGCGCCGATCAGTGCGTCACATATGGCGTGAAGCAAAACATCTGCGTCCGAGTGGCCCAGGAGACCGCGCTCGTAAGGAATTTCAATCCCGCCGAGGATAAGGGGACGCCCCGCAACGAGCCTGTGCACGTCATAGCCGAATCCAACCCTCAATCAGACTCCCCCTTCTCCGGTCTGCCTGAGACAAACCATTCCGCCCACTTCAGGTCTTCCGGAGTAGTCACCTTTATGTTTGTGCGCTCGCCTCGCACAATGGACACCGGGACTCCTGCGCGTTCGACGAAAGAGGCATCGTCAGTCCCGGTCCATCCCGCCGAGATCGCTTTTTCGTAAGCGTCCACGATGATCTGTCTTCGGAAAACCTGGGGAGTCTGCACCAGCCATATCTCTTCTCGCGACAAGGTCTCACGCACCACGCTCTCAGAAACGCGCTTTACGGTGTCAGTGGCTGGGATGGCCGCTATGCAGGCCCCTGTTGCCCGTGCCCCCTCCCATGCCGCTTCGATAAGGCGAAGGCTTGCAAAAGGACGCACGGCGTCATGAATCATTACCCAGTCACATTCGGCCGGAAGGCTCCTTAGACCGTTATAGACGCTGTCTCTCCGCTCGGCGCCTCCCGCTATTATCGAGATCTGCGGCACAGCCTTGCCACACAGCCTTGAAATTCTTTGCCGACGCCACTCCGATACAAGCTCCCCGGCCTCTTGAATATGTCCTTGGGGGACCATAAGAAAGATGATCGAGGTCAGGGGCAGGTTTGAGAGCGCGCTCAGGGTGTAAGCCAGTATCGGCTTTCCGGCCAGGCGCATGAACTGCTTGGGTATTGGGCAGCCCATCCTGGTCCCGGTCCCCGCAGCGGGCACGATGACGCACGTCTTATGCACGATATCCATCCGTGTCAGTTATAAAGGGACCCGGAGCAGGGCATAAGCCGGGTTCTGTTCCCCGAACGCCCGAAGGCGGAGGGGGCATGATCATTCCTCTAGTCCCGCCGTTGCCGACGGGATCAAGCGACCAACCCGAGAGCATCGGACGGGCAGCCCTCAAACGCTCTCCTATTCGGTCTTGCTCCGGATGGGGTTTGCCTGGCTCCCGATGTCGCCACCGGGACCGGTGAGCTCTTACCTCGCCGTTTCACCCTTACCACTCGCGCAAGCGCGGGAGGCGGTTTGCTTTCTGTTGCGCTTTCCTCCTCGTCACCGAGACTGGGAGTTACCCAGCACCCTGCCCTGCGGAGCCCGGACTTTCCTCCGGCCACGCCGAGGCGTGACCGGCGATCATCTGCCCTACTCCGGGCAATTCAATTTCAATTCTCCCGGAATATCTCCCTTTACGCCACTATATTAGCAGAATTACCACTTTATGCAAACGCCTGTCCTCCATCCTCCGTTATCCGTACCCGCCGCCGCCTCGGCTTGCCGCGTGATTTCATTGAGGGTTCGTTCGAGTTGGACACGACGCTCTTCGATGTGATCCGATGATGCACCCCGCTCAATCCGCATCAGGGGGCCAAAGGCAACAGCCACTTTGGCAAAAGGTTTCGGAAACAGAGTCCTGTCCCAGGTCCTAAGCCTCCAGCACCTGTCAGCGGCGACACTGACCGAAAAGATAGGACTCCCTGAATACAGGGCCAAAAGCAGAAGCCCTTTTTGAGCCACATGGGCGGGTCCCTGGGAGCCGTCCGCTACGAATCCGCCTCCGGGACCGTCCCGAAAAGCTGAAATTATACCTTTGAGCGCGGCTGCCCCGCCTTTTCCCGGCGAGCCCCGGAAAGGAAAGTACCCAAGCCTTTTTACCATCCGCGCGGCGAGCTCGCCATCGCGGCTGCGGCTGATTATGGTAAGGTAGCCCTGATCGCGGAATAAATAGAGGAGGGAAGGATAGCAGAAATGCCAGGAGGCGGCTATCTTGGGCCCTTTCACCTCCTGCACGCTCCGGTAATTTTCTTCTCCAACTATCTTAAATCGGCAGGTCCGGTGAATAAGCCTAAGAGCTGCGGCGGCAAGACGGGGCAAAAACGGCATGGATTCCGCGAAATTGCGGCGCTTTGTCTGGTTTTCGTGTATATTTGGACTCACGGCGTTCATTAGTACTGCACATTTTTCGACTGTCCACGGATGTTTAACAAGAACTATGAAACACCGAAGTATAGCACTAATCGGCTTTCGCGCAACGGGCAAAACTACGGTCGGAAAAATTCTGGCGCAAAAGCTCTATAGAACGTTTATCGACATGGACATGTGTCTCATCTCGAAAGCCGGACGAGACATAGCCGCATGGGTGGGGCAGGAGGGCTGGGATTCCTTCAGAAGGGCCGAATCCGCTCTGCTTGAGGTCATTTGCCTGCAAAAAAGACTTGTGGTGGCCACCGGAGGCGGAATTATCCTCGATCCGCAAAACCGCGAGGCGCTCCGGAAAAACTTTTTCACGGCCTGGCTGAAAGCCGACCCCCATACTATTCACCGTCGACTGAGTTCAGACCCACGATCGCCTCAAATGCGCCCCGCCCTCTGCGAGCTGCCCATCTTGGAGGAGATTGAAAAGGTTCTCTCCGAACGCGAGCCGCTCTATACGCTGGTTGCCGATATCGAAATTGATACTGAGGGGAAAGAGGCGATCCGGATCGCTGAAGAGATCCTTGGGGCCCTAAGCAGTGAACCGTGAAAAGTGAGCAATCCTCCGACTCAGTCCTCAGGGTACGAAGTGCGGTTCAGCCTTCGTTTTATAGCTAACCCCGGAGAATTTCGAAGGGTTGCACCTTTATAACCTTCTTTACCGCCAGCAGGCTCGAGACGCCGGCAATCACGAGCACCATCAGGAACGCCAGCGCGAGGTTCCAATAGCCTATATCGGCGGTGTAGCTCGGGACGTATCTTTTTCCCAGAAAAATGAGCAGGGAACTCAACCCAACGCCCATCCCATATCCGACAAAGCAGGCGAACGACGCCTGGCAGAGAATCATGAATACCAGTTCGGAATTCTTGGCCCCGATAGCCTTCAGGGCCCCAAATTTGTCGAGGTTTTCCAGGATGAAGGTATAGAAAGTCTGGCCGGAAATGGACAGGCCCACCAAAAAACCTATCAGCGTCATCATGAGGATGTTGACACCGGCGCCTGTCTTAAAAATATAGAAGTCGGCGGTCTTTTCCTGAAATTCCCGATCGGTCAGCCCCAAGTAGCCTATCTTTGCAATCTCATTTTTTATCTCTTCAATATCCGCATCACTCTTGGGTTCAACCAAGACGTGAGCAATGGTGAACCGCGTGTTTGGCAGATACTGGATAGCCCGGTTGTAAGTGGTGTAAAGAGTCGGGATCCCGAAAAGCCCGCTTGTGGTCACACGCGCTATGCCCACTATCAATCCCCGGTGGTCGTTTATCTCGAAGGTTGTCCCGATGGAAGGTTTTTCCAGTTTGGCGTATTCCTGGTCCTTGACGACAACAAAGGCGTTTTCACCATAGAGATCTTCGATTCTGCCTTCGGTCAGTTCGGGCCTTCCCAAAAGCGTGGCATCGTCCAGTCCAATGACGGTCGCCGGCTGATAGGCGCCGCTTCTGAGCCTGACCAGACCTACACTTGAATAGAGGGGAACGGCATATTTTACGCCCTTTATGCTGCGGACCGCATCCAGAACATAGTCCGGCATCGGTATGGTGTTAAGAGGGTTATTGACCGATGGGTCCATGACCCAGATCCTGGCCCCTATGTTTATGACATTTGCCGAAGCCTTGGACAGTATGCCCGCAAATATGGAGGTGAGCTGGACGATAAGAAATATGGCGAAAGTTATTCCCACGATCAGCGCGGCAAATTTTGCGCGGTCGTTTATCAGGAGCTTGAGGGCAATTTTGAAGATCCCCATC
>DASPQK010000425.1:0-2747 GCA_035624985.1 Syntrophobacteraceae bacterium
AAAGAAAAAAAAGGAGGTGAGCAGGCGAACTGGTAAATGGGTGAAAGGAGGGGGGTCGCACGTACAGTAAGCGCTCGGCGAACTGCATCTTTTCGAAAGATTTTCTTTGAGGCAATATCCGTTTGATCAGACCATGAGAGGCGGATGCGTGGACGTCTGTCTGAAGCCCTATTGGCCAGCCATGAATCGGGAGAGGATCTCGGGTGTCAGGTTCTGGGGCAAAAGCGCCTTGTAATCCTGCTCAGCCCGAACATAGGGGATCTTTGAAAACAGAAAACGCAGGTACTGGTAAGCTTCAAGTCCGCATGCCTTAGCCGTTTCAATGAGGCTGTAGAGAGCGGCGGCGGCATGGGCGCCATTTGGATGTCCACTAAATAACCAATTTTTTCGACCGACCACGAAGGGCCGGATGGCGTTTTCTGCGGCATTATTATCGGGTGTGATATGGCCGTTTTCCAGATAACGGACCAGCCTGGGCCACCGGGTAATGGCGTAGCTCAACGCCTGGCCGAGCAAACCCTTGGGCGGCGTCTGGCTGATGCGCTTATCCATCCAGCCTTTAAATTCCTCAAGGACCGGCAGGGCCTTTTGTTTGCGCAGGCAAATGATCTGGTCGGGCAACAGTTTCAATTCCCGTGCGGTCTTTTCGACCTTATAGAGTCGGCCAATATAGTCCAGTGCAACCTCGGGGCTGCCGGGCTTATTTCTTGCCGCCTTCCCGCGGGCATCGATAATTTTCACAAAATTTCGACGCACGTGGGCAAAGCAGCCCACAAGAATGATATCTGAGTCTAGAGCCTCAAGGCCGTCGTAGCCGGAGAAGGCATCTGTCTGGCAATATCCGCTGTATCCAGCCAGCACCTCGCGGGGGACATCACCCGAACGTGTTTGTGAATATCGGAACAAAATCGCCGGCTTATCGGGAGGTCCGCCACGGAATACCCACATGTATGATTTGGTGGTGTTTGCCCTTCCCGGTTCGTTTAAAACTTGCAGCGGCGTTTCATCAACATTTACAAGCGGACCCGAATGGAGTTGTTTATAGAGAAGCTTAATTACTGGATCGCAGGTTTCTGCCGCCTTTACCATCCAGCCGGCCATGGTGGAACGGTTGAGATCGATTCCGTAGCGGGAAAAGATATTTTCCTGCCGATAGAGTGGGAGCGCATCGGCATATTTTGAAACGGCGATGTGAGCAACGAGGCCCGCAGTGGCAATTCCTTTGGGGATGATTTGGGCGGGAGGTGAGGCGATTTTAACCGTCGGCCCCTCCGAGTCCACCCCTTCGCAGTTCCTGCAGGCGTACTTTGGCCGGATGTGGCGGATCACCCGAATCTTGGCAGGAATGATGTCGAGTTTTTCGCAGACCTCTTCACCGATCCTGGAAAGCTCGGCCCCGCATTGGCAGACCTTCTCGGATTCCTCTATGTCGTGGATCACCTCGACTCGGGGAAGGTCTTTGGGCAGCGGTTTCCGTTTGGGCTTTTGCCGGGTGTGCTCGGGGATGACCAGCTTCTTTTGGCTTTCCTGTTCCAGGAGCACTTCGGCTTCATTAAACAAATGGAGCTGACGAGAACCTTCTTCTTCTACGGGACGCTTTTCGCTCTTGCGGCCAAAGATTGCCTTCTTTAAGACCCTAATCTGCTCTTCAAGAATCGTTATATGCTCATCCTTACAAAGGATGATCTCGTCTTTTTCAAGGACGAGCGCCTTAAGTTCTTCTGGATTATCGGGTAAATTGTCGTTTATAAGATGCATGGAGGTAAACTAGCAGATATTTACCACATTTGCATCTATTTTTTTCGATTATCTTTAAAAATATTTTTAAATCACAGTTGAGTATTTCAATGAACCATGGGGCTGGACAGAGCTGATCTCCAAACCTTCAAGAATAAAGCCCAGGTCTCTTGTCCCGATTTCCACTACCTCATCTCTATTCTGCGGCCATTTAAACCTGTGTTTCTCAAGTCTTTTTTGCCAGAGGCAAAACCCGTTTCTGTCCCAGTACAAAACTTTGATAATCGTTCGCCCCTGGTTGCAGAATACAAAAAGGTGGCCCGAAAACGGATCAAGACGCAGGGTGGCTTCCACCAGGATCGACAGGCTGTTGATCGCCTTGCGCATATCCGTGCTTCCCGGCGCCAGGAAGACTCGCACATTGGCAGGCAGATATATCATAGACGCCCCAGCATGCGTACGACACGCTCAAGATCTTCGGGATCGAATCCTTTGGCGATCTCAATGCGGTAGCGATCAACCACAAGGCAAAACTGCGCATGGGCCGATGAGACGGGAACCGGGAAGGATTTTGGCAGCGGCACTTCGACCAGGGCAGGCGCACAACCCAGCCGCCCGATTCTTCTTTTCCAATATCGGAAGCTCTTTATGTTGACATCATATAGGCGGCAATACTCAACCTGGGAAACTCCGCTTGCTTCCCATTTGCCTAGGTGCTTTTCCCAAAACCGGCGTTTTTCAGTTTTATAGATGCCCATCACATGACCTCCCGTCCTTTTTTTCGGAAGATCATGCCAAGCTTCGATTTGACTTACAAGATGGGGTTCGCCAACCGCTTACAGATCAAAGTCAAAGGAGAGAGGCATGAGAGTGAATAATATCAATGGTACGAGCGATAATACCTGAAAATGTGGAAGCTGGCTTGACCACTGGAAAAAATTTAGTGGCGAAGCGCTTCCGATGTACTGCCCGGAAAGGACGTGCACTCAAAAACCTGAAGTAGTTGCACA
>DASPQK010000426.1:0-14407 GCA_035624985.1 Syntrophobacteraceae bacterium
CGCCGCTGGGTCCCTGCTTAGCTCTGGCATTGGCCGCTGCGCGCGTCTTTTGAGAACCGACCTTTCCTGCCGCAGCCTGCTTGCTGAGGCTCGAGGTTTGCATGGTGTTCCTGTTGACGTTACTGTTGATGTTGGTATTGCGATTAACGTTTACATTCATAGAACCACTGCCCCAGCCCCACGAGCCCCAGCCCCAGCCCCAGCATGGTCCAACGGCTACGGCTCCAAAGAAACCGAAGCCGACTCCCAGTCCGACTCCCAGGGCCACTCCAGGCCAAACGGGGGCAACGACAAGCGGAGGCTCAGGCCACCACCAGGACCCGTAGACCACTGCCGGACTGTAACTGGGAACATAAACAACTTCGGGATTAGCAGGCTCGATCTCGATATAGTCGGTCGTAATCCCGCCGACAGCCTCTGTCGCACTTTTGACAACTACCTTCTGCTCCGCACCAGTCTTGAGATTGCCCGCAGCCCTGGCTTTGGCCCGCAGCTTCTGAACGGTGTCCATCACGTCGGCCTGCTGGGCCAGGAAAGCTTCTCCCAACTTTTGCGTCCAGTCAGGTTCCTGAGCCATCATGGCGACCACTTGCGGAAAAGGCGCCAGCGCTTTCACGCTCAAGTCCCAGTTCATTTTGTCCAGGGCGTTATTGAGCGCCCCGCCCTTCAGGTTCGGATGCGCCTTCAGCCACTGATCCGCTTCCATAACCTGATCCGGGTATGTCGCCGCTATGAGTACCTGAGCCAGCAGAGAATCCGGATAGAGCGCAATCGGGGCCACCATCTGGTCCAGCTCCTGCTGGCTGAATGTGCCGGCCCCTTCGGGATCCTGTTGTGCGAAAGCTCCAAAGGGGACCATAATCACTACGAGGACCCCGATCAGAACACGGATTGGAAACGAATTTCTTTTCATCTTCTCTCCTTCCGAATTGTTTCCGTGCACTTCCCCCTGTCAAAAAACCAAATCGACCTTAACAAACCTTTCGACTACCTTAAACGGACAAGGCCCCAATTTAGTTTACAAAGGCCTCGCTTTATTATTGATCAAGCCTTGGAAAATAGCAGATTTTTACGCAGGAGTCGATTTACTTATATTGCTTTTCGAGAAATCTGTAGAGAGTAGCGCGGCCTACTCCCAGCAGCTTTGCCGCTTTGGATCTGTTTCCGGCAGCCTGCTGAATGGCCGATGCTACGGAATCGGTTGAAAGAACCGGCTTGGGCCCCGGCTTCAAAGTCGTACAGGTCATCCGGCGGATTTCGAGCGGAAGGTGTTCGGCTTCGATCCTTGCCCCGCGAGACTTCACGAGAGCGAAGCGGATCGCGTTCTGTAGCTCTCGCACGTTTCCCGGCCAGCCGTAATCCATCATGAGAGACAGAGCTTCTTTTGCGAGCTGAGCGGCCTTCTGTCCCCGTTCGGCGGCCTGTTTAAGAAAATGGGAGGCAAGCAGCGGTATGTCGTTCCTGCGTTCGCGCAGCGGGGGGATGCTGAGAGGCACCACGCTGAGGCGGTAATAGAGGTCTTCCCTAAAATTTCCTCTTTCCATTTCCCGTCTGAGGTTCTTGTTGGTCGCGCTGATTATGCGGACGTCAACATAGATCGTCTTCTCGCCCCCAACCCGCTCGAAGGCTCCCTGCTGAAGCACGCGCAGCAGCTTCACCTGCATATGCCTGGGAAGCTCTGAAACCTCATCAAGAAAAAGGGTGCCTCCATCAGCCAGTTCGAACCGGCCTTTCTTGTCCCTGATCGCCCCTGAGAACGCACCCCTGACGTGGCCGAAAAGCTCGCTCTCCAACAGCCCATCGGGGAGCGCGCCACAGTTTACCGGCACGAACGGTCCGCCGGCCATCGGGCTTTCGTTGTGAATGGCTGCGGCCACCAGCTCCTTTCCAGTCCCGGTCTCGCCGGTTATGTGAACCGGACAATCCGTTGCGGCAAGATTTTTGATCTGCTCGAACACTTCGAGCATCTTGTGGTCCCTGCCCACGATGCCTGCAAAAGAGGTGAGTTCGCCCAGCCGGAGTTGAAGGCTCACGATCTCGGTCAGGTCCCGAAAAGCGGCCAGAACGCCAACGAAGACACCCTCATCGTCATACATGCCGGTTACCGACATTTCGATCCGGCGTGTGTCGCCCGAACGGGTGGCGGCATTTATGGTGTAGGTGTGGTGTTCCAACGACCCCGGCGGCTCGCCGCAAAAAGAACACTTGTTACCGCAGAATGGGGACCCGAATACGAGGTGGCAGTCACGCCCGAGGACATCTTCGCAGGAATATCCCGTGATCCTTTCAGCCGCCCTGTTGAAGAAGAGGATTTTCCGATTGAGATCGTGGGCGATTATACCCTCCATGAGGTTATCGAGAACACTCTTCAGGTTTTTTTGCTGAACGATAAGGTTTTCAAGAGTCGTCATTTTTCGCTCAATCGGGCCAGTGACTCGTTGAGTCGTTTCACCGTTTCGTACTTTACCCTCACCTCGCGAGGCGCACCGTCACTTTGCATCCATACGGAGACAAGGCCGGTCGTTTCGGCGGGAAGTCGATCCCAGGTAAGCGAGCTCTTTCTGCCAAAAACATCTTCGAACTGAACCGAATCAGGCGCCCCCTGGGGAGGAGTCGAGCCAGGGGAGCCGGGTTCGACGGCCTTGTCGTATTCGGCATTTTCCATGAAGGCCAAAAAACCCCTGACCGGGCCGGAATTCTCGACAGTCCTGGGAGGAGCCTCGCCTTCTTTTGTCCCCCAACCCTTGCTTTCCATCAACACCAGGTTCCCGCCCCCGCTTTCCGATTTCCATGTAATCTTCCTTATGTCGGCGGCATCCGCCGGGACAAGAGAACGGTCGGCCAGCGAAACGACAGAGCGCGGCATAGAGGTAAGGATGTGAGAGGCAAGCAGCACCGGACCTTGAATTTCGGAACAGTCGGCAACCGCCTCCTTTTTTGCCTCGTCGGGATTGGCAACCTTTAACTTCGATATTTTCCCGTCCTTCAGCTTAAGGGTGACCTCCAGCAAAGCTTGGGACGGCATGGAGTTTTTTTCGGCGAAATCGACAGCCCGCAGCCAATGCACTTCATCGAGCAGATTTTCCACCTTACGCGCTTTGATCGCGAGGTCGGGCGTGGCCGAGCATTTCCACTGCCTTGCGCCTCCCTGCCGCTCAAGGCTGAATTCCTTTTCGTCCCGCCATTTCACATCCACCTCGCTAACCTGGTCGGGCTGCCACGAGAAGAGTTCCTTCCTGCGCAGATCTTTCAGATTCTTGTTGAGGGCCCTGAATGTTGCGCTGGAAATCATGAAGATGTCGCCCCCCTGCCCTACCCTTGCATACCTCGCCGTCCCGGCAGGATTTCGGTCTCCCACATGCAGATCGAGCCAGTCGCCGCCTGTCAACAGCCGGACGACAAGAGAAGGCTTATCGAGCCCGAAAACCCCCGGATTACCCGCCGATTCGCCAATTTTGCGCTCCTGTTCGAGGTCTTCAAGGGACGAAAAAAAATCCGCGAACAACGCCCTATCGACATCCGCTTCAACAGGCTCGGAGATTTTCCAGTTATCTGCCTTCTCAAGAAGGATCACTTTTTTCTCCTCGCCCTCCCCGGACCGGATTTCAATTTTTTTAACCGCCGCTGCGTCAAAGACAAAAACGCGCCTGGATTGCTTTTCCTTCCGGGAGGCTTCCTTCTTCTTGGCCTCCATCACCAGATAAATTCCGCTCACCAGCAGCAGAACCAGCAAATATACCGCAGTCGACCGCCACTTCATCTCTGCGACCTCCTGACCCTGTAGACAAAAAACCCTGCGATAACGACCGAAAGAGGGACTATTACGAGAACGATCCAGAAGATCGCCGTCCCCTGCGTCCTGGTGAGCAGCAGAGGTTTGTTTACGTTTGGCCTTTCAATGGTAATCAGGTTGCCTTCATCGGCAAGGAAGCTGACCGTGTTGAGGAAGAAATCCCCATTTCCATACTGATTGAAATAGGGGTTGGACGCAAAGGAAGAGTTGCCGAAGACAACGAGTGTGCCATCCTTTCCTGGAGGAACGGTCTGATCTTTTTGCGTCTGGCCTGAGTGTTCCTGCTGTGCCTTAATGGTGGCCAGCACCACCAGGGGAACAGGACCGGCCATGTCCTTGTCTTTATCGAAGGTGGCCCTGCCCTGCTTCAAGGCTTCCAGGTCGCGTTCCGCCCAGGCGTTAGGAGAAGTAGAGGCGAGCACCTGCACGTCGATTCCATCGGGCGGCTTCCCGGACGGAACCACGGACCTGGCGTCCGGGTAAAAAGTCGGCTGACTGAAATTATCGGTTATCCTGTGCTCGCCATATTCCATCACTACAGGCACACGCTCGCTTGCGCCGAACAGCCTGCTCAGCCGGTCGACTACAACGTCATCACTGATTTCAATCCCGTAGTCTTTAAGAAAGCCTTTCAGTCCGGTCCTGGTGAGCGGATCGAGCATGAGCATGATTTTGCCGCCCCGTGCAAGGTAGCCCTTGATAATCTGTTGTTCCCGCTGGGGAATTTCTTTTTGAGGTCCTGCAATTACGACTGCGGCGGCATCCGAAGGCATATCTGCCTGCTCAAGGAGGTTCCACTGGGCGACCTGAAAGAGATTTTTTTCGAGGGCGGTCTTGGCGTTTGAAAAGCTGTCCCGCGCATCTGAAGAAAATGAATGCTCTCCATGGCCGGAAAGGAAATATATCTTCTTTTGTTCTTTTCGGCTCAGCTTCAGAAGCGCATTGGTGATGTTTTCCTCGTCGGCGCTCTGGACGACCTGCTTCTTATCATATCCTTCCAGCACAATGGTCCCATAGGTCTTTACTTCGTAGCTGCGCGCAATCTCAGGCTGGCTGTCGGGATCCACGAATTCGTATTTGATCATTTTGCTGTTGTAGCAGTAGGTGTCCAGCAGGTCCTTGATTTTATCCTTGTTTTGAGCGCCGGGACCACTGGCCGAAATGAATACTTTGACCGCTACCGGCTTGTCTATCTGGTTGAGGATATTACGTGTCTGTGCGGAAAGGCTGAAAGACCGCGTTTCAGTCAGGTCAACCCGTAATGGTTTCTGCTCGGCGATAAGAACGAGCACAACCATGATGCCCAAGAAAATGACCGTTGAAATTATGGTGTTTGCACCGTAAGCCCATTTATGCATGCTTAACCTCTCCAGCGGTAAGAACTTATCTGTCTAAGCGAAAGGAAAAGAAAAAAGGCTGAAAAGACGACGTAAAAGAGAATATCTCTGGAGTCTACCAGGCCCTTGGACAGTCCTTCGAAATGCTTTGACATAGACACATATTCAAGAATGCTTCCCAGCAGGGAACCTGCCGTTGACTGCGCTTCGCCTATGAACCAGAGTACGAGCAGGAGTCCGAAGGTAATAATGGCCGAGATGATCTGGTTTCGCGTGAGCGTCGAAGCGAAAGCGCCCAGGGAAAGGAAGGCGGATCCGAGCAGGAACAAGCCAATGTATCCGCAAAGAATAAGCTTCCAGGCCGGTGCTGAAACCAATGCCACTGCTATGACACCGGGAAGGGTCGCCGCGATCAGGAGTGCGAAAGTGGTCACGCAGGCGGCGAATTTACCTGCGAGCGCCGCCGCATCGGTCACCGGGTAAGTGTAGAGCAGTTCGATCGTGCCGCTCTTGCGTTCTTCGGCGTAAAGCCTCATTGTCAAAAGCGGAGCGACAAAGAGCATGACTACACTGAGGTTCCACAGGAATGAGCGCAGGAATAACTCCATCATGCTGAACTCACGAGCGAGCTCCGGGCGTTGCGCAATCTGAAAGCTGACCATAATGACCTGGGCCAGAATGTAATTGAAAAAAACACCCGAAACCAGGAGGAAAAAAAAAGCCACTACGTAAAAAATGGGTGACATGAACATCACGTAAAGCTCTTTTGCAAAAACCGGCCAAAAACCTTTCATGATTCGGCTCCCTCCCCTGAAGGCTCTTCAGTCACAAGCTGCATGAATATGTCTTCAAGGCTGAGTTGCATCGTTCTCAATTCAAGCAGGCCACATCCCCTCTGCACTGCCATCGCCGCAATCTCCGGACGCATATCCGTCGCCGGGTCGGTCTCTATTACAAGCCTGCTGGTTCCATTTGTCTCCAGGGAGACTTTTTGAACACCGGCCATGTTCTCAATTGCCTGCGCAAATTCCCGGCCTGGGCCGGTGACTTCAAGCACGATTTTAACCGTCTTCTGAAGCTGGCTGGTAAGGTTTTCCGGACTGTCGGTAGCAACGATCTCGCCTTTGTTTATTATGATCACACGCCGGCAAAGCTGGGCGACTTCCGGCAGAATGTGGCTGCTCAAAAGGATTGTTCGTCTCTGGCTCAATTCCTTTATAAGGCGCCTAATCTCGATTATTTGAGTCGGATCCAGCCCGATTGTAGGTTCGTCGAGAATCAGCACCGAGGGGTCGTTCAAAAGGGCCTGGGCCAGCCCGACCCGCTGCCGAAAACCCTTTGAGAGATTGCGGATAATTCTGTTGGCATCCTTTTCCAGTCCGCATGCTGAAATGACGCGGCTGATTTCGGCATTCATTCTTTTCGCCTCGACGCCCTTGGAGCCGGCTGCGAAACGAAGAAACCTGTTCACAGTCAGGTCGTGGTAAAGAGGCACGCTCTCAGGCAGATAGCCGACCCTTTGCCTGATCTGCAAAGAATTCTCCATAATATCGAACCCCTCAACCGCGGCCGTGCCTGCCGATGGAGGCATATAGCATGTCAGAATGCGAATGGCGGTTGATTTCCCTGCCCCGTTGGGCCCAAGGAAGCCGACCACTTCACCCTTGTCGATTTGAAACGAGACATTCTTTATGGCCCCAATGGAACCAAAGAATTTTGTCAATCCTCTAGCTTCGATCATCTCGCGCCCTCTTCAAAAACGTAACCGGATAGGCCGAATAGGACCTACAGGAGATACAGGCCCTATAAGTGCAAGACCCTCCGCACGGGATCCTCGTTCGCGCAAAGGGTCGCACATTTTAACCTTTTCAATGATAGGGGTCTATAAGGTTTTAAGAAGCTACGGAAGGATAATCCCCTGCTGTCGAATGTCGCGAACCGTTCTGGTCCCAAGGGAGGTCGAGCATGCCTGGCACAAATATTCATGCAACTCGCCGTCGGGCAGGATGAGTAAAAGCCTGCTGCGAACCGGCATAGCTCTCCTGCACCTCGGACAGTAAAGGGCTGATGCTCTGAATTCTTCAAACTGCCTTGGAGTGGCGGCAGGCATCACGCTCGAAGCCCCCAAGCCTTCTCAGGAACCGCCGGCTTCCGGCCGAATGCCGGATGCCGCCTCCTTGTCGGGATCTTTGCGCCGGTTCCAGGGCCACTTCTTACCCCTGTTCTCGCTTTTGTCCTTTTCTAAGTTGATGAATTCCCTCAATAATTCTTCCTGTAGGGGAGTAATGTCCTTCGGGATCCTTACCTCGATTTCGACAAAAAGATCGCCTCGCCCGTAGCCTCTCAATTTTGGGACACCTTCTCCCGGAAAACGCTCAACGGCCCCAGGCTGAGTCCCGGGTGCAATACGCAAGGATTTTACCCCATTCAATGTGGGCATTTCGACCGTGTCCCCCAGGATTGCCTGCAAGAAGGAGATGGAGATTTTGCAGTAAAGATTGTCGCCGTCGCGCTCGATCTGCGGATGCGGAGTCACCTCGATCCTTACATAAAGATCTCCGGCAGGGCCGCCCCGGTATCCGCCTTCACCCTCTTCTCGGAGCCTCAGTCGTGTGCCCGAATCGACTCCTGCAGGCACTTTTACCTGAACCCGCTTTTTTTGCCTCGTTCGCCCCTGCCCCTGGCATTGCTTGCAGGGAGAGACCAAAACCTTTCCAGTACCCTGGCACCTGGCACAGCTCGTACTTATTCGGAAAAAGCCCTGCGACTGGACCACCTGTCCGGAGCCCTGGCAGGGAGGACAGGTCGTTTCCCTGGTCCCCGGTTCCGCCCCACTGCCGCCGCAACGCTCACACTTGAGGAAGGTGTCTATCTCGACTTCCTTTTCGGTTCCTGAAACCGCTTCCTCAAAGCTTAAGTTCAAGGTAACCAGAAGATCGTCACCCGGCCTGGTCGCCGTTCGCTGGCGCGTCTGACCGGCAAAGCCGCCAAATGAGAAAAAGTCCTGAAAAATGTCCCCAAACGAGCTGAAGATATCCTCAAAACCTCTAAATCCACTGAAGCCTGTTCCGCGCAAACCTTCATGACCGTATGCATCATAGAGGCGTCTTTTTTGGGGATCGTGCAAGACCTCGTAAGCCTCAGCGGCCTCCTTAAACATTTCCTCGGCATTCTTATCGCCGGGGTTGCGGTCAGGATGGTACTTGAGCGCAAGCTGCCGGTAAGATTTCTTGATTTCTTCTTCACCCGCTTGCCGCGATACTCTCAGGATTTCGTAGTAATCTCTTTTCCCCATTTAGACCGGTTCCCTCCTGGAGACCTTACAGTTACATACAGGGAATACTTTATTTGGCAGGCGACCAATTGCTAAACATTATGAGCGTCCTTGTCAAGCTTAAAACGGCCAGGGACGGCACCCCGGAGGTGGTCACACCCCGCCTACTCACCCTGATGGCTCTCCGGCGACTGGTCTTCTTCGAAATACCCTTCTGAAGACCCATATTCTATTGAAGCACCGTAGGAGCCAACTTCATCAAGTATTTCCTGGAGGTCCGCTCTCGCTGCGTCTGCCCCGGGCAACTCACGTTCTACGGGAAGGGGTCCGGATTCCTCAATCTCACGAATGTTGTCGGCATTTATTGTACCCGCTGCAATTTCACGCAACGCCAAAACAACTTCCTTGTTACCCTTGACGTTTTCCAGTGACGGAGGCGCCCCATTGCGCAATTGCAAAACCCGTCTGACTGCAAGGTGCACCAGACTGAAACGGCTTTCCACATTTGTGAGGCAATCCTCTACCGTTATCCGAGCCATCGCAATCTCCCCTCTGTCAACCAGCTCTGCGTAACACTTACAACAAATAACAGAGGCTATCCGAGTTCGATAGAATCAATCGTTTGAGAAAACTACAATTGTGAACCGGCCGGACAGCCTAAGACTTAGAATACTCAACCGTTGGTAACGCTTATATAAACCCCGCGCGGGAAGATGGCAATACAAAAATCCCCCGGCAAATCGCCCCGCTAAAAGCATCCCCGCTCAGATCGGTCGGCCGATGGGTCCTTTCTTTTCGCCCGATTCGCCTGAGGTCACCATGGTTCCGGCTCATTCATTTTTCAGCGCGGAAGGGCCCAGTTCCTTTTCTTCGTCTTCGCTGAGTTCCATACCCTCAAACCTTGGAAAAGCCGGGGGCAGCCTGTCCGAATATATGTCGCCGCCACCGCCAACAAGGTCCGCGTAATTCTCTATGTCCAAGTCGCTCATCCACAAGGGTCTTTTCTGCCTTCTTAACTCCGTTATATTAAGTTCATGCAAATTATCGTTTTCCATTGTCGATCTCCGTCGTCATTGCGTTATAATATGTCATCTTCACATTGGTTAAACGAATAGGCCGCAACCCAGGAACCATTCGCACCATAAAGATAAGCACGCGCGATCAAACGTCAAAGGGAGATCATTGACGTAAACCCAGGACGCTTCAGGATACTAATATGGAAAAAGGTGTGCGCATTGCCGACCTGTTCCGAAACGAAGATGAATATATCGGCAAAACGACGCTCGTACAGGGATGGGTCAGGACCAAACGTGACTCGAAGGCCGGCATTGGTTTCATCGAACTCAACGACGGTTCCAGCCTGAAAAACCTTCAGGTGATAGCCGAACAGGAGCACCCGGACTACGGCGAACTGCTCAAGAGAATCACAACCGGGAGCGCCATTTTGGCCGAAGGGACTCTGTCCGTCTCTCCCGGCAAAGGCCAGAGTGTGGAGCTGCGGGCCGAACGAATACGCCTCTACGGCTGGGCAGACCCGGCACTCTATCCTCTTCAGAAAAAGAGGCACTCTTTCGAGTATCTGCGCCAGATTGCCCACCTTCGTCCCAGGACCAACACTATAGGAGCGGCGGCAAGGGTGCGCAACCGTCTGAGTTACGCAATTCACCAATTCTTCCAGGACCTGGGTTTTTATTATATACATACCCCGATAATTACCGCCAGCGACTGCGAAGGAGCCGGAGAAATCTTTCGCGTAACCACGCTGGATCCGGCTCACCCCATCTTTGGGGCTGAGGACCCCTACCAGAGCGACTTTTTCGCGAAGCCCGCCTTTCTAACCGTGAGCGGCCAGCTTCAGGCCGAAATTTATGCTCTGGCCCTGGGAAGGGTATATAGTTTCGGCCCCACTTTCAGGGCGGAGAATTCCAATACAAGCCGACACCTTGCCGAGTTCTGGATGGTGGAACCGGAGATGGCTTTCTTCGACCTTGACGACGACCTCGATCTAGCCCAGGCTTTCATCAAGAAGCTGGTCTCAGCAGCTCTCAACGATTGCCGGGAGGATCTGGAATTTTTTACCCGCTTTATCGATCCCGAATTGACAGGGCGCCTTCAAACCGCAGCCGAATCCGCCTTTGAAGTGATCTCCTACACCGAAGCGGTCGATATTCTACTCAAATCGACGGAGCAATTCAGCTTTCCAATTGAGTGGGGGCATGACCTTCAGGCCGAGCACGAACGTTATCTCACAGAAAGGGTTTTTCACAAACCCGTGGGGATCATCAACTTTCCGAGGTCGCTCAAGCCCTTTTACATGCGCGTCAATGACGACGAGAAGACCGTGGCTGCCATGGATATACTCGTTCCGGGCACGGGCGAGATAATTGGCGGATCACAGAGGGAAGAAAGGCCCGAAGTGCTGCTCGAACAGATGCGCCTTAAGGGGGTCTCAGCCGAGGACTACCAATGGTACATCGAACTCCGGCAATTCGGCTCCGTGCCCCACTCAGGGTTCGGACTGGGACTTGAGCGCATGATGCAGTTTATTACCGGCATCCCGAACATCCGCGAAGTCATCCCCTTTCCGAGAACACCCGGACACGCGGAGTTCTAAGTAAAAGATCGCTTCTTAAAAGGATCATTTCCTTTTAAGAACGAAAATCTGCTTGACCGGCAACGCTCCCAGCACTTCCCGGGTGGCGGCAAGTCGAGAGGGCTCCGACTCCAGCTCATCCCAGGAGTCCAAAAGGACGCACTCCCCATCTTTGCTGACCAGGATGGGCACCGTCTTTCTGGATGGTCTCTTGCCTTCGAAAACCATGCTCCCAGACTCTTCCGGGCGTACCAGTCTGCATTCGACGCTGAAGGAATCGACCGCCTGGAACAGGGTGGAAGCCGTGTAAGCATCCGGCGGAAAGGGTTCGATCCTGCCGTTGGTGAGAAGGAAGATGTTGTTGCCCTCTTTTTGTGCGGATTCGGACGTCTCCGTGCGTTGCTCGTTTTCGTTGTTTGCGAAGAAGGAAAGCTGGCTATTCTTGATAACCTCGGCGTTGTCCTTGCGTTTCATGACAAAACACTCCTTGCATCTTCCGGAATTCTTCAAGACCTCCAAGGCCCGGCTTATTTCACCCTCCAGGGTGCGCCCGCGCATTTCGTAGCAGTCCAGCCGGCACAGAATGCATCGGAATGCAGGAATCCTGCATTCGTCATTTTTGCACCAGACGTATTGGGTCATTGAATTCACTCTGTGAGGGGGTAGTTGAGACGCCGGTATTTTACCCGATCGACCGACCGAATAATACTTAAATAGCACGCAAGGAGCAGATTTTTGAAATTAGCTTGATCCGGCGAATCTTCTGTATGACAATACCGGGGTGAGGCCCAAATGCTGTTGACCGATCCGACCTGGAGAGATTATGAAAAGAACTGGAAAAGCCGGCCCGAGAATGGTAACGCTCACGTTAATGCTGTTAATTGCGTTGATCGGGGCATCCTGCGCCTCGACCGGGGAAAAAGGCGAAAGCCTGCTAAGGCAATCAGTCGAAACCTTCAACGACTCTTTTAGATTGGAGGACTACGAGGGGGCGTCCACCTTTATAGCCCACAATAAGAAAGGAGAGTTCTGGGCGGAGGTGGACAGGTTTAAAGGCAAAATCCGGCTCTCAGACTACGAGCTGAGGGAAGTCCATTTTAGTAAAGGCAAGGGCGAGTCGGCCCTAGCAATCCTGCATTTCCAATACTGGCGGCCCGAATCGCCGGTCCTAAAGAGTGTTATTGTTACTCAGAGATGGTATTACTCCGAAAAGGAAAAAATATGGAGGTTGGGCGATAGCGGGTTTGGGGTAATTGTCGGCGCACGGTAAGGTCTTTTCAGGTTTCGGGGTGTACCCGACACACATTATCTACTATCTCAGGACTTCGATTTCAAAGACAAACGGCCACAGCTTGCCTGTAACGAATATTCTGCCTTTCCCAGGATCGAAGGCGATCCCGTTGAGGGCCTCGGCGCTGGGCGGCACCTGGTCCCGTAAAGCCGACATATCCAGCCACCCGGCGACTTCACCCGTTTTCGGAGAAATTATTGCTATGAAATCCTCCTGCCAGATGTTGGCGAAGATTTCACCTTTTATGTACTCAAGTTCATTCAAACGTTGGACGGCCATGCTTCCGTCACGCACCCGCAGTGAATGTTCGGGAGCCATTGTCGCGGGATCCAGGAATATAAGCTCCTCGGTGCCGTTGCTCATTATCAGGCTGGTCCCGTCATGTGTCAGCCCCCAACCCTCACCGGCGTAGCTGAATTCGCCTTCCGGCGCAAAACTCTCCAGGTCATAGATGAACCCTTTACCGGAGTACCATGTGAGCTGGAGCAGAGACCCATTCCATAGCGTCAGCCCCTCTCCGAAGTATCTGGCCGGAAGATCGTATTTCTTTAGCACGCGACCGGTTTCCAGTTCCACCCGGCGCAGGCTGGACCTGCCGTTCAGGCCCGTGCTTTCATAAAGGAAGCCGTTGGCAAATATCAGCCCCTGAGTGAACGCCTCCGGATCATGGGGGTACTTTTTCACTATTCCAACCTTGAACAAAGGGGCAAAGTGCCGTCGGCAGGGGTGAATCGGCGCCTCTTCCCCTCCAGGGCCCTGGGCGGATTGTAAAAGAACGATAAAGAAACAAACAAGAGCGGCGCTTTTAGGTCTCAGGGTTGTAACCATCTACCGTCGCTCTTCCTACGCTGTGGTAGTTAAACCCAAGCCGGCTCATCGAGGCCGGCCTGTAAACGTTGCGAAGATCGACGAACACAGGGGTTTTGAGGGCTTTTTTGATGCGAAGCAGATCGAGTGCGCGGTATTCGTTCCACTCTGTCATAAGAACCGCCGCATCAGCGTCTTGGCAGGCCTCATACGGATTTGAGCAGAACTTTACGCCCGCCAGTAATTTGGCTGCCTCATTCATCGCCTGCGGGTCATGAGCGCGAACCGATGCGCCGTGTTCGACCAGCTTGGAAATAATGGTTATGGAGGGAGCGTCTCTTACATCGTCGGTTTCAGGTTTGAATGCAAGGCCAAGCACTGCGACGGTCTTACCGCCCTCATGGCCTCCGAGCGCCTGGCGGATTTTTCGAGTCATGCGCGCTTTCTGAGCGGCATTTACTTCTATTACCGCCTCAACAATACGGAAGGCCATTCCATTTTCCTGGGCTATTCTGAGCAGGGCCTGAGTGTCCTTGGGAAAGCACGATCCCCCATAACCCGGGCCGGCATGAAGGAATTTTTTGCCTATTCTGCCGTCAAGACCGATGCCGCGAGCTACATCCTGGACATCAGCGCCTATTTCCTCGCAAAGGTTGGCAATCTCGTTTATGAAGCTGATCTTGGTGGCCAGGAAGGCGTTGGCCGCGTATTTTATGAGTTCTGCGGTTTCTATTGTAGTTATCACAAAAGGAGTTTCGATCAGGTAAAGCGGCCTGTAGACCGACTGGAGCACCTCCTGGGCCTTTTTTGAATCCACTCCCAGAACGACCCGGTCGGGACGCATGAAATCATTGATAGCGGCCCCCTCCCTAAGGAACTCGGGGTTGCTGGCCACATCGAAATCGGCCTCTCCATTAGCCTCGGAGATAATCCGTTTGACCTGCGCAGCCGTACCCACCGGAACCGTGCTTTTGTTTACCACGACCGTGTAATCGCGAAAGTAGGGCGCCATCAGGCGGGCGGCCTCATAGACATAGGAAAGATCCGCATAACCGTCACCGCGCCTGGAGGCCGGCGTCCCCACTGCAATAAATATGACCTCCGCCTGCGGAACCCCAGGGTCGTAATCGCTGGTGAAAATCAGACGGCCCGCCTGCGAATTTTTCTTTATCAATACTTCAAGACCGGGCTCATAGATGGGGATTTGCCCGGCCATCAGTTTCGAAATTTTCGATTCATCATTATCAATACAGGTGACCTCGTGCCCGAATTCAGCAAAGCAGGCTCCGCTAACGAGTCCAACATAGCCCGT
>DASPQK010000427.1:0-20295 GCA_035624985.1 Syntrophobacteraceae bacterium
CCTGGATGGGCATGGAGTGGCTTATCGTAAAAAAACCAAGCGCGCTTGGATTTGCTTCCGGAATTATTGCCGGCCTTGGCGCAGTGACTCCGGCTTCCGGGTTTGTAAGCCCGGGGTGCGCGATGATCATCGGAGTTGTCGCCGGGGCGCTCTGCTTTTACGGGGTCCGGGTGAAACTCGCACTTAACTACGATGACTCTCTGGACGTGGTCGGGGTCCACGGGGTCGGCGGCGCGTGGGGAACCCTGGCGACGGGTCTGTTCGCCACGGCAGGCGCGGCGGGACTCACCGCAGGAAATCCGAAGCAATTGCAAATACAGGCGATTGGAGTCATTGCAGTGACCCTTTACTGCCTGGCGGCAACTTACGTGATCGCCTATGTGCTCGAAAAGACGATCGGTCTGCGAGTGGGTGTCGACGAAGAAATTGCGGGGCTTGACCAGGAAATTCACGGTGAAGTCGGCTACAGCATCTAAGCTCGTCACACCGGCATGGCTTTCATAGGAAGAACTGGAGGCCCGCTGAATCGGGCCTCCATATCGCGCCCCATTCAAGAAGGCTGCGTTCGTTGCCGACTCGTATCTAGTCCCTATGAATGGCGGGGTCGCGCCGAACCCAGGTGACCTCAAGCCCTTGAGCTTGCAGGATTCCACTGTCTTCGGTGCAAGCGCGGGCAACCCGTTCCTCACGATCATGGAAAATATCAATATCGGCGGACGAGCGTAGCGCCCCGCGCAAAAGGGGCGGGGCGGTAAATAAGGGTGCTGTTCAAGGCTCAGAACGCGGCTGGCGCGCGGCTGCGAGTACGCGACGAAAGACAGGCGCACCAAACAAAGGCCGCTCACAGAGCTTGCTTGTTTTCTCGGCGACATCGCCGTAAGGGTCAGCCTGGATTGCAGTAATCAAAGGCGCCCAATCGGCCATACGGCCCCGGGCCAGAATATCTTCAATGGCTGCGCTTGTGAATTCTTCATGCGTCAAATGCCGATGCTTCATGTCTCAAGTCCCGGCAATCTCTTAGGTTGAGGCGCTTGACCCTCCGCGCGCGTCTTGCGCCAAGCATCTACTTTCGTTCGTGTTCGCTTAGCCTCCGGCGAGGAATCGGCACGCAAGGCCTGCACGCAAGCGTTCAAAAGCGAGTCTGAGACTTTACCGCACACCTCGGCCACATGACTCCAGCAGTCAAACGGAGGCTTAACGCCTTTGTATTCAGCAATTTTAACATTATCGATGTCGTAAGGTTGCGGCGCAGCGAGCTGCATGACCAGCTGCGTGCGCACGACCCAAGGGTCACCCCCCTTTTGCGGATAGAGTTCATCCATAGACCACAGGGCGTCACCGGCAGCGGCAATCCCCATATGCGAGGCCAGCGCCGCCAAATCAAGGTAATCTCGAGCAGCGTTGCGCTCAAGGCAGAGAAAGGCCTTGATGCGCAGCACTTCCGGCAATGTGGGCAAGGTCACGTCGTGGCCGCCCACGTGCATAACCGTGGTTTCCAACGGTCGTGCGCGGCGCAACTGACGCACGCCGGTTTCGACGCCATCCAACGACACCAAAATTAAAATCGGTCGTTTAACACGCGCTGTTTCCCAACCCGCAACCGATTCCAGTTCGGCCAGAACGGTATCGAATCGCTCACGGAGATCGGGAAGAACATGATCGTGGTCAAACGAGAACCGGTGTCCCGCATAAAGTGCCGAAGCCGTTCCGCCAACAAGCACAGCATCCGGCAATACCTTCTGTAGTCGGCACAGCGATGCAAGCACCTCTTCCCACGCTTCGGCTTGTGCGCCGGATTGTTCATCCTCTATCATACGCAAAACCTCCGCCTTCTAAGATAACTCATGCCCCCAAAAGGGCTCACCCGAAAAGACTTGTGGGCGCCGGACGGGACAAAATCCCGGGAAAAGAAACGCCTGTTGCTCCAAAAAGGCGCCGAATTCCACCCGCAAAGCATCTGTTACTCGGCATCGGCGAGGCGCTTTCCGCCTTCCACGTCCCTTTGCCTCGCGGGCACGCCGTCAGTCTTACAAGGAATAACTGCGACGTCGGGGGGTAACGTCAACTAGAACGTCCTCATCGAGCTTTCCAAGGACCGTGATCACTCGATCAAGCCTGCTTCAGTCGTCCCAGCCGCTCATGGATGAGGATTGCCTCCATCTGGGGCGTCTTATTGTCCAACGCCTGTTATTCTTGCGCGCCTGGAAGACAGCACGACTCTGGGGAGCGACCCTTGCAAGCGGCGGCATGGTTAACGGTATTCCATTAAAATTAGTCCAGATCCAAACTCGCTTTGCACTCATTACATCTTGCGGCGCCCCGGAAAACTTTATTGCCGCATTCGGGACAAATATAGCGTGCCTCTTCATCCTGAACCCATTTTTCGGTGCCCACCTCCCGCCAGTACGGAACGGCCCGCAAAATGACCTTTTTGCCGATAGTCATGGGGAAATCTTCAATATAGCGGCAAGGAAACTCCCGGCACTCATGACATCCGGAGTAACCTTTGGCTTTTGTGCAGGCCTTGATCTCGCACTGTCGGCAATACATAAACGGTTCGTTCGACAGGCAGCCTCGGCATCGAATATCTTCTACGGAGAGGTTTTCACTGTTAGGAAGCTTTCCTTTGCCGGGAAATTCTCCCTTGAAAAGGGTCACCAGCAGCTCCTTGAATTTGCGGTTATCATCGCGGTCTGCGATGTAGATGGCGCAGACTCCGCAATAAAGACCGCAGGGAGAAATAAAATCCGGATTTATCTTCATAGTTTTGCCCCCTTCAGTTTAGATATGAATTTCGCAGTGACAAATTGGGACCTCGATACGCAACTTCTGGAATCCGCGCTTCGCAGGATCACGGTTCACGATTCACGCTTCACCCTTCGCTCTTCACCCTTCACGGCCTTCAAAGCTCCGTTGCCGGATCGCGGTCCACGGTAATCTGCACGGCCCGCAGGCCAGAGTCTGCTTTGATCGATTCGAGCGCACATTCGGTGAAGCTCTGCATATCCGAACTTGTCCACGTCTTGATGTACACCTGCCACCTGAACCTGTTTTTGAGCTTGACATAGGCTGCCGGCGAGGGCCCCAGCACTGCTACGTGCCTTCCCCCGTCTCTGAAAGACCGGGCTCTCTCACGGCAAATGCCTGCCACCAAACCGGCCCCTTCGCGAGCGGCGCGCTCATCCGCCGAAGTGACCAGAATCTTTAGAAGGCGAGTAAACGGTGGATACTGAAGATTTTCCCTCGACTTTAGCTCCTGGCGGCAAAAAGCATCGTAGTCAAGCTTTACCGCCGATTCAATGGTAAAATGCGATGGATTGTAGGTTTGCAGGATGACCCTGCCGGTATCTTCTCCTCGTCCGGCGCGTCCTGCAACCTGAATGAGAAGCTGAACGAGGACCTCGCCGGCCCGGAAGTCCGGCGCCTGAAGACCGGCGTCGGCGTTTATTATGCCGACCAGCGTTATGTTGGGGAAATCGTGGCCCTTTGCCACCATCTGCGTGCCCAGCAGAATATCCGCCCTGCCCGAGCGCATGGCATCCAGGGCGCTTGCCAGCCCGCCGCGCTTTTTCACGGTATCCCTGTCCATTCTCACCACCCGGGCCTCGGGAAATATTCTGTTTACCTCCCTTTCCACCTTTTCGGTCCCGAACCCATGCGCAAAGAGCGCAGCGTGGGCGCAAACCGGACACCTCTCAGGCAGAGACGTTTCCCGGCCGCAGTAATGGCACAGAAGGCGGTTATCTTTCCTGTGATAGGTAAGGGTTACGCTGCATGACCCGCACTGGAGCGCATGTCCACATGCGTTGCAAAGGTAGTGAGTGTCGTAGCCTCGTCTGTTCAAAAACAGGAGCGCCTGCCGACCGCAACCGACAGTCTCGCCGATTGCCTCCCGGAGCCTGTATGAAAAGATTCCGCGGCGGCCCGCCTCAAGCTTCATATCCACGATTTCAAATCCGGGCAGGGTCTTGTTTTGGATCCGGCTTGGAAGCGCAATGGAGCGGTACCTCTTCTCATAGCATCTGTATACCGTTTGGATGGATGGGGTGGCGGACCCCATGATCACCGGGGCCCCGACGATCTTCCCCCTCATGAGCGCCACGTCCCTGGCGTTGTAGCGAAGATGGTCTTCCTGCTTGTAGGACGTATCGTGCTCCTCGTCTACAATGACGAGCCTGAGGTCCTGAACGGGCGTGAAAACCGCCGATCTTGCCCCCAGCACTATCTTTTTTTTGCCCGTCCGGATATCCGACCATGCGCTCCTTCGCTCCTTTTCGGCTAAAGCGCTGTGCCAAACGACAACCCTGTCGCCAAAACGCTTGCGAAAGATTGACTCCATTTGTGCGCTGATCCCAATCTCGGGCACCAGGACCAGGGACCCGCCTCCGGATTGGGCCGCCTTTTCAATCAAATGAAGATAGACTTCCGTTTTTCCGCTGCCTGTCACTCCGTAGAGGACGAAAGGCAGAAAACTCGGACTATCCACGAAAGGGGCCGTTTCAGCAAGGGCGGCGCACTGATCGGCGCTCAGCTCCGCGGGCCCGTGATTCGAGAATCCCCCCCGGGATCGGGGCCGGGGCGGGCTCTCCCCCACTCCCGGCTTAAAGTCTGCCGGGGCAGGTTCAGCAAAGCTGCAAAACAGGTCCCCTGCCCGGATAAGATTGCCGCTTCCAGAGGGAACCACCAGATCGAATACTTCGCCGGGAGGATAAAAATAATAGCTGGATAACCAAAGGCACAGCTTAAGAAGATCGGAGGGGACGGCAGGCAGTTCATCCATTGCGTCCAGAATGGGGCGGATTTTTATTGCCTGCGGCAGCTCCGGAAGGCAACTCACCACGCACAGCACGATCCCGGCCGCTTTCCTGTTGCCCAGTTGCACCAAAACCCTGCACCCTGCCTGCACTTTTCCGGCAAGGCGGCCTGGAATCGAATAATGCAGACCCTTACTCAGAGCCGTTCCAATAATAACGACTTCTGCATATAGATCGGCCATTATCAGTCTACCTGGCGCAAAGCGGCCGCGCAAAAATCCCGCGATTTTTCAAATTCGGGCGCAATCGGTTTAGGCACCGACCTGGAGCCCGCAAACTCTGCGCTCTGGAAGTTGACGGGCTTCGAGTCTTTGTAGAAACGGAAATCGAGATAAGCTTTTCCGCTCCCCGCCGATCCCGCCGATCCGATCGTCTGGCCCTGGGATACCGCCGAGCCTCGCCTCAGCCCGCGCACGCTCGATGAGAGATTTCCATACAAACTCGAGTATCCTCCCCGGTGAAGGATTTCAATCGACAGGTTCCCCCTGGCGTCCTTGCGGACAGATGAAACCAATCCATCTCCAACCGCGCAGATTCTGGTCCCGGCCGGGAGGATATAGCCTACTGCCTGGCGCGGGCGAGAGACCTTCGCAAACGGTTTTATGCCGCATGTTTTGGGAGATAAGTACGTCCGGAAATTTATGGGAGTCCTGAGGAATGCCCGTTTGAGCGAAATCCCTTTTGCGTCATAGTAATCCCACGATCCATCCGGAAGCTGAAATCCAAAAGCCTGGTAGAGCTTTCCCGAGACGCTCATTTGGGCACCAAGGATCAGATACTGTTTCCCTTCGCTTGACCGGATCGGGTCTTGCTGAAAAAAAACCGAAAAACGGTCTCCATCCTTCAGGTCCGAGGCTAAATCCATATCATAGGAGAAAATGTCGGCAAGATTTGGAATAAGCGGCCCCGGCAGCCCGCCGCAGATACAGGAATCATAGAAGTTATCCGACCAGGAGATCCGAACCGTCCTGGCGCGCTCCCGGGCAGCGCTCTCATCGGAGCGGCATTCCCAGCCATCGGAGTTTTTCCGCAGCGTGAAGGAAGCTCCGTTGGCCCGCAGGTAAACCATCTCCACCGGAAGCCCGTCCATTTGGCTGAGGATGAAAATGATTTCGTCATTCTCACTTAACCGGTCGAGCGGGGCGGATTTGCATGCCTTGAGCCAGGCATATGGATAAGTCTCGGGGATGCCGCAGTCTTTAGCAATCTTATCCAGATCGTCGCCGGAATGAAGGACAAGCCGGCGGACTTCAAAAGGTTCGGAAGACTGGGATTTTGGCGCAGGCACAGGTGCTTGAGGCGGCTCTTCAATTGGTTCCGAAAACGCCGCTACGAACGCCGCCTCTTGATGAGGCGGATTTGCTCTTAGCCGAATAACCTTTCTGTAAGCGCCCAAGGCGATCATGATCACGAGCAAAACAATGAATATGTGCCTGCCGCGAAAACGCCTTCTTGGCGGAACCGTGTAAAAAGAAGTCTTCACTCAACATCCCTGAGCAGATCGAAAAAAAGCTTCGTAAAACTATCCGATCCAACCGACCGGTCGAACTCTTTTAGCCATTTACCTGTGTAGTCACGGTCAAAATCAGGATTCTTGAGCATTATGGAGCGAACATCTTCTACATCTCTTGGTCTTCCGGCAAAGATCTTGTGAATGATCACATCCTCCGCGGAGGCGAACATGACGGCGGCCCCCCGCAAAAAGACCGGTTTCGCCCTTTCTATGGCCTGCCTTTCGTAAAGAGTATATGAAAAGATGAAATCAACCCGTATGCCGGTGTTTTCATCCTTTGTGGGCAGAACGCGCGTGTCCCGGACAAAAGCTTCGAAGGCTTCCGGAATGATCACCAGGCCAATCCGCCTCACAGCCTCAACTGCGTTAGTCAAATCATCTATATCCACGCCGAGAGTGACATCTATATCCTTGGTCATCCTGGGGGTACCATACAACAGGACCGCCTGCCCCCCGATGATCATGTAGGGCAGCCCGCTCTCTTTCAGCGTCAGCGCGATTCTGACGATGAGGTCTTCAAACATGGTTCAATATCTTTGCGATCCTTATATCGACTTCAATACCGTCGAGGGGATCTTTCAACGGCAACACCCCCAGGCTAAGGCCTTCCTTCCACATCGCCTCAAAGACTTTGAGCGCTTCGAAGTAGTCAGGCCTTTGCGAAGCGGCATATGCCCTTTCAAATTCGCCAAGGAGTTTGCCGTCTTTGACCATAAGTCGTCTCAAACCCCTTTCATATTATCGAGCAGCAGCCTCATGGAATCGCGGATGGCTGAGAAATTCTCTTTCTTCCCCATTATCTCTTGCACACTCTGGATGTATTCACCATCTACAAGTTCATCGGAACAATTTTCGATAAGTGCGCGTACGGAATCTACCGACGACTCCAGGTGAAACTGAAGGGCGAGCACCCTGTCGCCTTTGAACGAGAATGCCTGGGCAGGGCAGGCCTCACTTTGGGCGAGCATTTTCGCGCCGGGGGGCAGGGAGAAGGTGTCGCCGTGCCAGTGGAGCGCCGGAAATTGCTCCGGAAAGCCGCGGAAAGGCGCTGAATCGAGTCCTTCGGGCCTGAGGCGTACCGGAAACCAGCCGATTTCTTTCCACCGGTTGCGGACCACGCGGCCTCCGAGGACGTCGGCGATCAACTGAGCGCCAAGGCAAATGCCCACCACAATTTTGCCCTTCTCTACGGCTCTTTCGATGTGCCTCTTCTCAGAGGCAAGCCAAGGGTATTCCTTTTCTTCATATATGTTCATCGGGCCGCCCATGATTACCAGCCAGTCAAGCTCATCGGGACCGGGAAGCTTTTCCCCCGCGTAAATGCGGGTCCCCGATATTTGCCAACCCTGTTCTTGGGCCCAGCCCTCGATATTGGCGATCCCCTCAAACGGAACGTGCTGAATATAATGCAGTCTCATAGCGGTTTTTTCTCCGGCAAAATTTCATACCTTCCCCGCAAGCCCAATATCTAAGGGCCGTCGGAACATTAAAACGGCGCCCGCTTTCAAAAAGCTGGGGGTATTGTCACCTAAACGGTAAGCGAATGCAAGGTGCTATCCGAAGCTGTGGCGGGGCCTGCGAGGCCTTGCAAAAGCCGGCATCAAAGAAGACCCGCTCCAGCTGCTGTTCGTGGCAAGACCCGTGAAAGGACGCGAGAAATTGTCCGACAGAGGTCCGGCGGCCTGCGAACTAAAAACTCAAAGGTAAAAACTACTCGGGCGCTCCAGCAGCGATCCACTTTCAGGTATTTTGTTACGGCCATGAAACCAGGGCAGGATTTCAAAAAGTTAAGACCGGCGCGAAGAATTGAAGTGTAAAAAGACTTGGCCGTGCACCCTCCGTCGAACCGGCCGACACGGACCGCTCACTTTCCGGCAACCGTGCTGGAATTGACCGCGACACAGCCGGTGGTACTTACCGCTGCTTCCTTCCGGACCTGACGGGGTTCGTAGTCGTCTGTTGCGCGGGGTCCAGCCGGCGCCGGAATTAGATACGGCCCGCCCGGCTCCGGGTCCTTCGCAAGGGGATTCAACCCCGCTGAAGCGGATCTCGGGCTATAGGGCACCGCTAGCTCCCCGTCTAGCACGGCCAAGACTATTTCCAGCACTCAGCAAATGAATGCTAACATACTCAAGTAATAAATGCAAACAGGCTAAAACCAAACCCCAGGCAGACGCAACCCCTTGATTCGGCGGCTGCATGCGGACCAAAGGGGAAAAACTTCCTGCCTTTCACCGCCCCTGTGCATCCCCCTGTCGGGATACCGCCGCTCCCCGGTCAAGCAGCATGCACGAATCGGGCCCAACTCCAAGAAGTTCGCGAATCGTCTTGATACTGCCGCCCCATGAAAGATGCCACCATCCGCCGATATAGACCGCTCGCTCGGGACTGTGCCGTTTGAGCGCCGACCTTATTCGCCGGGCCATCTGTTTTTCGCGCTCACGCCAACGCTCCGCATCGGCAGGAGGGGCCTCGTTCGGCAAGGGCCTTGCGGCGATTCTTCTTGCAGCATGAGCATAAAGGGAGGAAACACTCGGCCTGGGGCTTTCAAGCTCCAACAGCCGTTCGATGTTCTCGGCTGAAATCATTTCGGGCCACGTTCCAATCCATTCCCGGCTAAACCCGGACTTGTCTACAGCCACAAGATCCATGCCGGCTCTTCTTGCATACGCGGCAGATGCCCTGTACTCGTAAGGAAATCCTATCTGGCGAAAAATCGAGGCAATCTCAACGTGTTTGAGGGCGGTGTCGAAGTCGATTTGCATTCTATCAGCCACGATCCGGAGCCGATGGAGGAAAATCTTTCTAAGCCCGGCTGAACGCTCAATCCGGAATTTCAAGGCGAAGTCGCTGATTTCGACCAGGACGAGGTCCGGCTTGTGCAGTTCAAGGAAAGAGCGGGTCCTGGAAAGACCTTTCGGGTCGCAGTGAACGGTCCCCAGAAGCACCAGTCCGTTAACCCCGAAAAGCGCGGGGCAGGACCGTGAAAGGCAACCCGAACTTTTCCATTCACGATTTACCATTCACGACTCACTATTCTTTCGAACATTCTGGAAACAGGCAATCAAGGTCCTCAAAATGGTTAATATGCAGCTCAGCCTTCAAAGAAGGGTTTTTGTAGCTGATAAAATGAACCCTTGTCCTATGCCCAAGCTCCTCGTCCACCTTCGAGTCGCCGATGTAGAGGATATGCTCAGGCATGGTGCCGAATGCGGCCAATATCTTTTCCATTGTCTCAGGATGAGGCTTGGGGTTGCGAACGTCGGAGGCGCACACCACGAGGTCGAAATAGTCTCTCAGATTGAACTGCCGCAGTAGTTCGAGCGTGGAGACGGTACGGTTTGTCGCCAGGGCGGTGTGGAAATGTTTCCCTGCACGTTTTAGAAAAGCGACCACTCCCGGTTCACAGCGAAGATAGCCGTTGAACGGGCCGAAATCAATGGTTTTGAAATAGTCCAAAGCGCGGTCGAAATCCCGGCCTTCACCCCCTGTCAAATATATGAGAGACTCGCGGACCGGGTGCATGTGTATGAATTCATGCTGATCCTCCCTGACCGGAGGTCCTCCGATCGTCTCCATAATATGGCTGTAGAATTGAATATTGGCCTCTCGCGAATCGAAAAGAACCCCGTCCAGATCCAGTACGATTACCTTGAGGATCGGGACTTCAGAGACAAATTTTTCGCACGCTCTCTTGCGGGCCTCTTTATCCATCTTATCGGCCTTTGCTTCCCGCTTCCCGCCTGCTTCCAAAACATTACTTGCCGCTGTTTGATTTTAGGACTAAAAATAATTGCATTCGACCTCAATATGGGGAATCAGTGATGAAAAATCAATTCGATTATCTTGTCATCGGCAGCGGCATCGCCGGTCTTTCATTCGCTCTGAAAGCGGCGCGGAGCGGATCGGTGGCAATTGTGACAAAAAAAGACAAACTCGAAACCAATACGAACTACGCACAGGGCGGAATAGCGTGCGTTCTGGGCCAGGACGACTCCTTCGACCTCCACGTTCAGGACACCTTGAACGCGGGAGACGGCCTTTGCCATACTGAAGTGGTGGATTTTGTCGTAAGAACGGGCCCGGAGCGAATCCGGGACCTTATAGAACTGGGGGTGGCTTTCAACCTTGGATCTGACGGCGGCTCATTCGACCTGGGAAGAGAAGGCGGCCACAGCCGCAACCGCATTCTTCACTCCCGCGACACCACAGGACAGGCTGTTGAAAGAGTTTTGGTCGCCGCCGCCGAATCGCACCCAAATATAGTTATCTTCGAAAACCATATCGTCCTTGACCTCGTAATCCAGCAACGGGCAATGAAGACCGGCTCCCTGGACTTACATCACCGCGACACATGCCGGGGCGCTTACGTCCTCGATATTGCCGGGCAACAGATTCATGCCTTTGAGGCAAATGCCGTGTTGCTCTGCACCGGGGGGGCCGGGAAAGTCTACCTCTATACGAGCAACCCCGACGTGGCCACCGGGGACGGGCTCGCCATAGCCTATCGGGCTGGCGCAAAGCTTGCCGACCTTGAATTCGTTCAGTTTCATCCTACGTGCCTCTATCACCCGAGGGCGAAAAACTTCCTTATCTCCGAAGCGGTCCGCGGCGAGGGAGGCATACTGATCGACCGCTGCGGACGGGCTTTCATGGGCAATTATCATCCGCTCAAAGACCTGGCGTTTCGCGATATTGTGGCGCGCGCCATTGACACGGAAATGAAGACGAGCGGAGACGACTGCGTTTTCCTGGACATCAGCCACAGGAATGGCGGATTCCTCAAAGATCGTTTCCCGAACATATACCAAAAATGCATGTCCCTGGGAATCGACATCACCAGAGACCCTATCCCGGTTGTCCCCGCCGCCCACTACATGTGTGGAGGGATCGTCACCAACAGTTCGGGGCGCACGACGATTGACAACCTCTATGCGCTCGGCGAATGCGCCTGCACAGGCTTGCACGGCGCAAACCGCCTTGCCAGCAATTCGCTGCTCGAAGCCATGGTCTACGCTCATGCGGCGGCCCAGGAGTGCATGGAACGCATGCAATCCTGGCGAAACCGCAGGCTTCCGGAGGTGCCCGACTGTTCGGCAAGCATCGCCAGCCAGAATTCACCCAACAATGAAATGGTCATGATTGCTCATAACTGGGATTTCATCAGGCGGCTGATGTGGAACTACGTCGGTATCGTCAGGACGGACAAGCGGCTTGCTCTGGCCTTGACGCACATCCGTCAGATAAGGATGGAGTTAAAGGAGCATATGCCCAACATTCCGCTCAACAGCGACCTGGTGGAGCTCCAGGCGCTCGCCCTGGTGGCCGAGCTCATCATCCGGTGCGCCATCCAGAGAAAAGAGAGCCGAGGACTTCACTTTAATGTCGATCATCCCGAAAAGCACGACAGCAACTGGCTTAAGGACACAATCGTCAGAAAAAGTCCGGCAGAAGAATTCCTCCCGACGCTGCGGTTCAAGATAGCTGAGAAGACTTCCGAGCAGGATTACCCTCTTGCGTTTCTGCATCCATGACCGGCTCGGAGGAAACCGAGAAAGGGGCATCGAGAAGCTTCGGGGCATTGGAACCCTGCTCTATCCTCATGGTGAGCATTCCCCCCATTATGCTGATCTCATAATTACTGCCCGCTTTGCCAAACGATTCTTTCATCGTTCGAAGCTGCTTTTTCGCTTTTCGGTATATATACGCCATGACTGCCGCGAAGATTACGAACATAAGAAGGAAAACCCATCCGGACGTCGCGATGACCTTTCCGATGAGCATGATTATCCCCATGATCCCAAGAACAAGCAAAACCTGAAACCTGATGATCATATACAGGTAACGGAAACCTTGATCAATCGATGGTTCGTGCTCTGGGCGGCTTTTGGCCGCTTCCGTCTTGCCCTTTTCTTTCTCTGTTCTGTTTGAGCGGCGGAACCACATATTATCGGTACTTTTCAATCTCCATCGCAATCGCACCGGAGAGCATCTGTTTCGAAAGCCCGCAACGCGGAAAAATAACCCAAACTATACTTGCTCCAACAAATATTGCCCCCCCGCGAAGAAAAACGCATAATCTTTCACAGTGCAAAAGAAATCGGCGGCCGGGTCGCCGAGGATCGACGGAATCAGCCATAAGATAAGCATTGAGATAAGACCCGACTGATCGCAAAGGGCAATAAAAATTCCATACTGGAGCACAAGAAGCAAAATCGCCCCCACTGCCAATACGAGCTTCGGATATCTTGAGTCTTCGAAAAACTCGGAAAGAGACACCCTTTTGGCGATATCCGGTCCCAGCAGGCTTTCGTCGATATTTTCGGTTCTCACCCCTCTCACGCAGGGGAGGTGACCGCACAAAGCTAACATTGTGCAATGGAGGGAGTCAAACGAAAACCCCCCAGGCTGGAAAGGCAGGAATCGAACAGCCGTCTGTCTTTGAGTTTCCGGTTTAATCCGGTTCTTGCCCGTATGGGTGCAAGTTCCTATCAGGCCCGATTAAGCTCTTTTTCACGCGGGAAAAGCGGCAGATACCTGTACGAGAGCGAAATTATCAGCGCGCAGTAGGCAAGCATCGCAAGGGTGGGCGCCGTCTCATAGACCGTTGGAATATACACTTGCCATTTATCGAAGGGCATCACGGGAGCCGCAAAGGCCGGGATAGACATCACGAAACGATTGAGCGACACGCCTGCGATGTCGAGAAAAAAGGCCCCGAAAAGCAAGAAATTGCTTTTCCTCCCTGCTGGCCAGAGCAAAATCATGGCGGGAAGAACACCGCAAACGCCGATCTCGGCTATCAAAAGCCAGATTCCGTACGGGCCCCAGTAAAAATCACCCATCTTCAAGCCCAGTCCGGGTGACTGAACCAAACCCCAGTACGCCGTATCGGCAATCTTCAGCACGATGTAGACGCTCAAGAGCACGCCCTCTATCTTGCCGATCAGATCGTAGACGCTCCGGTCCACCAGCTTTTTTCCCGAGACTTTTTCGAGAACACCGCAGATAAGGGCGGTGAAAGCCGGCCCGGAGGCTATCGCTGAGAGAATGAAAAGAAAAAACGTCCAGGGCCATATGAAAAGACCGGCCCTGTACGCATAGGGCCTGCCGAACAGAACGCCGGCAATGCCGCCCAGTGACCCCTGGTGGAAAAAACTGAGGAATGTGCCCGTAAGGGCGAAAATGGCCATCACGTCATGCAAGCTGCGCCCAAAGACCTTGATCGGCTTCACTTCGCACAGCTTGCGGTTCTCGAGGACTACGGGAACATATTCGACGATCAGCACGATAGCATAACAACTGATGCAGAATATAACTTCCGTCAGCATCGAGTGGACATTTGCATGCCAGTATCCGAACCAGGCCCGCAGCGGCTGCCCTATCTCGAGAACAAGGATCGCCAGCGCCCCCGTGTAGCATACGAATCCAACAACAACAGCAAGATTTATTATCTTTCCGAGCTCCTTGAGCGAAGGAAAGAAACGGGACAGTCCATAGTAGAGAAAGCCGGAAAAGAACGCCCCGGCGCCAAGGGCTATGATGGCCAGGTCCACGGTAATGTAGGCCCCGAAGCCAAAATAATCGTTTAGCCCGGTAACATTCATGGCCTTCAAGAGCACCACTGCGCCGGCAAATACTCCCCAGCCGATCACTCCAAACAGAAGCAGCATCCAGAGCCCGAAAACCGGAAGCGAGCAACGTTTCAACCCTGCCGGAATCAATGCTCTATCCATTCCCTGCACCTCGCAACGGACTTACAAACGGCTCATTTTTAACCCTGTAATTTTTACGCAACCGCATTATCGGAAAGTTTCCTTATCCAGTCGTGAGCGCTAATGTAGTAGACCTTCGGCTTGGTGTTGAGTTTCTTGAGGATCTGAAACGCGTTGGGGTCCTTTGACAGTCTTGCCGCCTCTGATTGAGGGTCCAGCAGGTTGCCGAAAACTATGGCCTTTGCCGGGCAGGCATCTGCGCAGGCCGTCGTGTATGTGGCCTTGTCGGGATCGGTCCCGTCCTTATAGGCTTTCGAGCGGACCGCAAGAAGCCTGTGATGGCAGAACGTGCATTTCTCAACCACACCGCGCATCCTCGTGCTTACTTCAGGACTGAGCATGCTCTCCATCGGCTCGGGCCATTTGGGGTCCCACCAGTTGAAACTCCTGGCATGATACGGACATGCGACTATACAATACCTGCACCCGATACAGCGCGGATAAACCATCGTGACGATCCCGTTGTTCTCATCCCGCGTCGTAGCATTGACGGGACAGACAAAAGTGCAGGGGGCGTGGCCGGGCGAGTCGCAATGCATGCACGGGCGGGGCAGAAACGCGTATTTGTAATCAGGGTAATGCCCGCCGTTATTTAACTCAAAGATTGACATCCAGGTTATGGAGCGTAGTTTGTTCGATTCGTCGGGCCTGAAAGATATATTGTTTTCGGCCTGGCATGCAACGCTGCATGCGCCGCAGCCCGTACACTTGTCCAGGTCGATCACCATTCCGAAACGAACGCCGCCTTGCGCATGTCTTCCTTCGCTCATAGATTACCTCTTTCCTCGCTGCGCAGTTGAGCGCGGCAAGGCAATAGAGTCCCCATGAGACCCACTGGGTCCAGATGAACTTCCATCAGGCTGTTCGCATTGGCTCCCTTGCCCCGCACGTAGAGGTCATACGCCCAGTGCCCCAATCCCTGGGGCATGTAGACGACTCCCGGACGAGCCGCCTCAGATATATTTACCCGCACGGCCGCCCCCCCCTGCGTCGTCTTCAGAAAGACGCGTTGGCCATGCGCAAACTTAAGCTCGGCCGCCGTCTGGGGATGTAATTCTATGAGAATATCCCCGCCCTGAAGAACCTTATCGGGGATCAGCTTATTCATGAAAGACGGGGTCGGAAGATATCCCACCGTCGTATAGGAAGGCTTGTAGGCAACCAGCAGCAGAGGGTACTCGCTCTCGCTTCCAGATAGCTCCGCAGGAGCAAAGTGAGGCAAATAAAGCTTATCGTCCCCAAGGGCGCCCTCGGCCCCGATTGACCGGCAGGCAAGCTCGAATTTGCCCGAAGCGGTCTCGAAGCCGGCTACGGGCGAAGGCGCATCATACCAGCAACAACCGCTCTTGAGCTTCTTCCAAAGCTCTTCGCCGCTGGAATAATTCGGCTGAACGGATTGAGCCGATGAAAGCTTTATGATCGGCACATCCGGCTTATCGGCGATCGCTCCTTTGCGGGATTGCGCAATACCCTGCACCCTGAACCTGAGATATTCTTCATAGCTCTTCC
This sequence comes from Syntrophobacteraceae bacterium, assembly GCA_035624985.1. Taxonomy (GTDB): domain Bacteria; phylum Desulfobacterota; class Syntrophobacteria; order Syntrophobacterales; family Syntrophobacteraceae; genus SbD1. The sequence continues at coordinate 15,612 of DASPQK010000427.1, forward strand.
ACGGCATGGACGCGCGCACAGGAGCGCCAATGCTCCCCGCCAGCCTCAGCAGCACCTCGCCGGTGTGCCTGGTGTCGAGCAGCGGTTTCATTACGGGCGCCCCGAGAGCATAGTAGGAGAAAGGCGCACAGGGAATACCCACAACGTCAACGTAGCGTTCGAAAGCCGTGTGGTCGGGCAGTATCAGATCGGCCTTAGCCGCCGTCTCGTCCATGTAAGATGAGAACGAAACAAGTGTCGGCACTTTTTCCAGGGCTTGCTCGAAAAGTTTGTTTTCCGGAATGGAGTAGAGCGGGTTGGCCTCATGAACCAACAGCATCTCCACAGAGCACTTGGAACCCTCACGGACGTCGTCAAGAAACTCATAAAAACCGTACCGCCGGTACGGCGCAGACCCGGATCTCACCACATCGAGCCCTGGCGGCCCGGCACTTTCGTCCGCTCCCGGGTCCTTCTGAACCGGAGGCAGGCCGGCAAGCGGAACAGCGGGAGCGAGGCTCACCAGCCCGTTGGGCTTCAGATTGCCCTTCAAAGCATTGAGGGCTGCAAATGCAAGGTGATGATAAGCGCCGTTGACATTGTCAGCCTGACCGATCGCCCAGATTGCCAGGGCCTTTTGCCGTGAGGCAAATTCTTCGGCTAGCTCCTCGATTTTGGCCGCCTCCAGACCGGTCACCTTAGCGACCTCTTCAGGAGTGTAGGGCGCCGAACTCACCAGGTTCTTGAATCCCCGGCGCTTCTTTCCCGTGTTGTCGCTCCAGTCTTCGAAACCAAAGACCTTATCTTTCACGAAATCGACATCATAGCATCCTCTGCGCACCATTACGTGAGCTATTCCCATAGCGAGCGCAGCTTCGGTGCCGGGCTCCACTGCAACGAACCGGTCGGCCCTGGCGGCCGTCATCGAGCAGCGAGACTCAACCTGAACAAGCTTTACGGACCTTTTCCCTTCCCTGGTCCACTGGCGCAGCGCCGCAAACACCAGGCTTGCAACTCCCCTGCCTTCGAACAGATTCGACCCGAAGCTCAGGATGTATTCGGCGTTTCCAAGTCCGAAAGCAAACGGGGACGCTTTCCCGGTGGTGAGCTGAGCGGCCAGCCTGAGACCGTCGGCGGCCGATGGCATCCTGAACAGGTTGGAAGACCCGTATGAGGTGAAAAACTGAAGCCACAGATCGGACATGCTGCTCGCGCTGTTCGAAATGATGCCTGCTAGCTCACGGGATTTGCCCTCAGCCCGCATCCTCCCCAGTTTCTTTCCAAGCTCGCCCAGCGCTTCTTCCCACGAGATCGGCTTGAGGCCCGAGATATCCCCCCGCCTCCCGGTCTGCTTCATGGGCTGGGCGATGCGGTAGGGAGCATAGAGGAACTGGAGCCCCGATGCGCCCAGTGGGCATATGCCGCCCTCGCTCAAGGGATTCGCCGGATTTCCCTCGATCGAAATGGCCCTGTTTCCGTTTACCAGGCGCACCTGTACGGCGCAGCCCCCTTCACACATGGTGCATACGCCGGCTGCCCTGGTGATCTCACCGCGCTCGGGTGAAGGACGCCATGACCAGTTCTGCGACCACTTCGCAGAGTCTGCGGCCAACTGCCAAGGCAGAGGTGAGACCAAGATGCCGCCGATTGCTCCACCAGCCGCCTGTATGAAAGCTCTCCGGCCAAAATTCATTACTGTTCCCGTCTCATAACCTTACTTGTGGCAGATCTCGCAATTGTTCGAGGCCCCTTTGCTGGCGTGACACTTTTCACATTCAACCATCTTCATCGTGGATAGGCTGTACCCGGTAATCAGGTTCTGCCTGTAAGCAGGGAGCTTTTCCTCTTTTGAGACGTCCCTGTGGCACCGGGTGCACTCTAGACCCCGTCCCTTGTGCGGCGCATGGGAGAAATAGACATTGTCCGGCTGCCGGCCGTAAACCTTCCAGACCACTTCCCGGTTTTTCTCCACATAGTCGCTTATAAGGCTGGCCTCCTCCCGGCTGTTGCCCTGGGCGGATTCATGGCATTCCCTGCATCTGCTTATACCAGGAATCCCGCTATAGGTGCCGTCTGCGCGTAAGCTGTGGCATGACTCGCACTCCTCGCTCCGGTGCGCGGCGTGGCTGAAGTTGAGAGGCTGGGCTTTCTTGGAATACAGCAGGTTCGGAAACACGATCCATCCGACGACCAGAGCGACGATAAAACCCGACAGGGAAAAAACCGCCCCCAGCGGTTTGCTCGCCAAAGCCTTACTTTTCTTTTGCCTCATGGGACAGCCTCGATATTCCCCCAAACAGAAAAACTTAGCGAACGTATACAATCTGGGAGTGGTTCAAGCAAGTGATAAAACTAACATGAGTGCTTCTCATTGATTTTGAGAACCGGAATGTTTGCATCCAGGTTATTCTCTGCTACCTTCGCCCCTCACCTTCCGCACGGCAAATGAAAAGTTCCGATTGCTCACCGTTATTACTCCAATCCCCAAAATATTGCCCCGGAAACTGGGGTTGAGTTTTCACCCCAATCGGTGATATAAATATTCGAAAATGCATTGGAGGTGAAGCCATGCTGGTGCAGACCAAGGTTCAGATCGAAAAGGAAAGCTACGATTTTATCAAGAAGACCCACAAGGAATTGAAGTACAAGAGCCTGAGTGAATATGTGCGGGATGCGATAAACGCCAAGATCCGCGAGGACCGCCGGAAGATTCGCGAAAAGAAGATGGCCTCCGCCATGGAGATGTTTGCCGAAGCCCCGGTGGATAACTTGTTCGAGTCAATCGAAGGAGAGGATTTTGAGGAACGGTGATATTTATTGGGTAAATCTCGATCCCAGCATAAGGGATGAGGTCAGGAAAAAACGACCGGTCATAGTCCTCAACGCCGGCCACGTTAAACATCTGCGTCTCGCCATTGTCGTTCCGGTGACAGGCTGGAAAGCTCAGTGGGAAAAACATCCGTTCTTCGTATCCCTGAATCCAACCCAAACCAATGGACTTGTAAAAAAGTCCTCGGTAGATTTCTTCCAACTAAGAGCCATCAGCCACGACAGGTTCTTAGAGAGGATCGGGTCAGCCTCCGAAGCGCATATGGATGAGATGAAAAAGGCTATCGCGCTTATTCTCGATATTGACCCTGAGCACTGCCAATAAAGGCCAAAAACCTCTGATTGATGATTTTGCCTGGCAGCGAGTCGATTCCGTGTACCAGTGCGGCTTCGGTAAGGATGTTCGGGGTGAGCGAGTCCAGGAAGGTGACCGGCTTTGGAGCACCCTGCGAGGGTCGCATATGCCGCGGCGCGTCCCAGATGATCTCACTGATAGTCGTCTTTTTTATTTTAATACTATCAATAACTTAGGCAAAAATTCGCCTTCGTAGTTCTCAGGGAATTCGACGTTGGTTGGACCGCATGGGTAAAGATACATGATGCCGACAGGAATGAAAATGAAGATGGACTTCTAGGTACTTGGGACGGGTAATGCCTTTAATCCGGGCAGCACCTTCAGGATAGACCTCTATGCAGTCTAAAATCCTCCTCCTCCTGGTCTCGTTCCGGAGCTTCAAAAGCAAATTCATCCGCTCTTATCTTTACAGGCTGCCCATGGATTCTTAAAGCTCCTTGAGGCCTTCCAGGTGTTTTTCACTTGACGCCATTTCGAATTCCAGATGTAACGCTTGATATTGGCCTTCCGGAACATCTTTTTCCTGGAGGGCTGTCCAGTTCGGTTTCGACCTGTCCTCGAATCCTATCGGTCTTCGCTTTTCGACATGACTTCCTGAAAGTATCGCACCATTGACAATTTGCTCCACTTCGGATTATCGTCTCTCGCCGGGGTGGGGTGTGACATGCGCCGGAGACAACCGACAGTAAACGATTACATCCGAGTGGTGATAACGATAATCCGGGCGTGGGGGCTAGTGTTTGGTCTTGTCGGTTTCTATTGCTTCGCAGGTTTCCTCGGGTTCTTTATCTCTTATGTCGCGCTAAAGTTCATGATTACTCGTTCATGGTCATTCCGGTACGCGTGCGCCATAGCTGGCCTCGCTTTCGGTGTATTCAATGTTGCGTACCGGGCGAAAGGCTTGACTGCTATGCCGAATTTTCTAGTGAGTTCAATAAAGCGGTTATCGGGGAAGTAATGAGCTGGTTGAGGCGGGATTCGAACCCGCAGCCCCGAGCGTAGAGACTAGCCGTCGCCACACCCCAGGGTCTAGACGGTGTCAGACTTCCCCATTTCATCAACACAACTGATTCCTAGTAATATAGGTTTTAGCGTGAGGTAGAATGATTACATCTAAAGTACCACTAGATTGGAAACACCTACAGAAGATGGTTGGTTATATACTCAGCGAGTGTGGTTTTGAGGTTGAAGTTGAAAAATTGGTATCCACTGCGAGAGGGACAGTAAAACTCGATGTATATGCTGAGGAGGTGGTGAAGGGCAGAAAATATTCGATTGTATGTGAATGTAAATACTGGAAAAGAAAAGTTCCGCAAACGATCATTCATGCTTTCAGAACTGTTGTAGCGGATATAGGTGCGAACATTGCATATATAATTTCCCTTAAAGGTTTTCAATCAGGGTCCATGAGTGCCCCCGAACTCACTAGTACTTGCTTGCAAAAGTGTGCGTAACAAGCATTCGTGTTCGTCACCCCGGCAGTCCCGGCAGTGCATTTGAGCCGGGATCAAGAGCCGGGGT
>DASPQK010000428.1:0-5318 GCA_035624985.1 Syntrophobacteraceae bacterium
ATATGGCGTTGCACTACCTGCGGAAAATGCCCTCAGTGCTGCCCCAGGGGAGTAAAGCAGATAGAGTCCGGGGTGTCGCTGCGAAGAATCGCCACCGAATACGGGATATTTCCCACTCCTGTGCGTCCCATCCGCACGATCGCTTCGAGCCTCATCGGCGAAGGAAACCCTTTGAACGAAGAGCGCAACAGGAGGGCAAACTGGGCTGAAGGTCTTTCGGTCAAAACATTCACCGAGGGGATGGACCTCTTGTATTTCCCCGGCTGCTACCTAAGCTACGACCCCAGACTGAAAAAGGTCGCCAGGGCCACGGCCAACATTCTCAACAGCAATGGGGCCGGGATCGACTTCGGCATACTGGGACCAAAGGAGAGTTGCTGCGGAGAAAGCATCCGCAAGACGGGCGACGAGCAGTTGTTCAAACGTCTGGCCAGGGAGAACATCAAGGCTTTTATCGATAATGGGGTGAAAAAAATCCTGGTTTCATCCCCTCATTGTTACCACACCTTCAAAAACGAGTATCCCGAATTCATGGTGAACTTCGAAGTGAAACATATTTGCCAGTTGCTTTTCGACCTGCTTAAGGAGGGAAGGCTGGAGTTCGCCGGGGAGTATCCGAAAAAGGTCGCCTGGCATGACCCATGTTACCTGGGGCGGCATAACGGCATATTTGACGAACCCCGCGAGGTGTTGAAGAAGGTGCCCGGTCTGGAACTGATCGAGTTGGCGGATTCGCGCCTGGACAGTCTTTGCTGCGGAGGCGGAGGGGGCAGGATCTGGATGGAAACCCCCAGGGGTCAAAGGTTCAGCGACTTAAGGGTGGAGCAGGCTGTTGCGGCCGGCGCTCAGGTGCTGGCAACGGCTTGTCCGTATTGCATCACGAATTTCGAGGACAGCAGGTTGAACCGCGACGATAGTGATGTCATAGAAATCAAGGACATAACGGAAATCATCTCAGAGGTGATGTAGGGTGGGTGGAGCGAAGCGCAACCCATCGAGAAGACTGATAAGGACCCGGAGAAGTGGAAAAACAACAGGTTGAAGGATTTTTTAAAAGTCCCGCAGACTGCAATTTTGGTGACGTCGTGGTTGTCGGTGGAGGCGTCAGCGGCATCCAGGCTTCTCTCGATCTTGCCGCTGCCGGTTTTAAGGTTTACCTGGTCGAGAAAGCGCCGAGCATCGGAGGCCACATGGCCCAGCTCGACAAGACCTTTCCCACCAATGACTGTTCCATGTGAATACTGGCGCCCAAGCTGGTCGAGGTCGGCCGGCATCCCAACGTAGAGGTCCTGACCTATACTGAAATTGACAGTGTGGAAGGGGAAGCGGGAAACTTCAAGCTAACGCTCACCAGAAAGCCCAGATATATCCTGGAAAGCAAGTGTGCGGGCTGTACTACCTGTGTGGAATACTGCCCGGCCAAATACCCCGACCGTTATAACCAGGATATCTCGAAGAATAAAGCCGTCCACATATACTTCCCTCAAGCGATTCCCCTCGTCGCATACATCGATGAGACCTGTCTTTACCTTAAAGAGAAAAAATGCCGTATCTGTGAAGCAGTATGTAAGAATAAGGCCATAGATTTAAATCAAACGCCGGAGAAGATGGAAATAAACGCAGGGGCGATAATCCTGTCCGCCGGCCTTGAGCCGTTCGATCCCGCGTTGAGGGAGGAATACCGCTACGGAGTGTTTAAAAACGTGGTGACCAGCATGGACTATGAACGCTTGCTGGCGTCAACAGGGCCTTACCAGGGTGAAATACTGCGTACTTCCGACATGAAGCATCCCCATAAGATAGCCTGGATTCAGTGCGTCGGTTCCAGGCAGGTTCTGCCGGGCGCCAACAGCTATTGTTCGGCCGTATGCTGCACCTACGCTCAAAAACAGGTGATCGTGACAAAAGATCATGACGCGGATGCGGAGTGTACGATATTCCATAACGATGTTCGTTCCTATGGAAAGGATTTTGAGCGCTTCTTCGAAAGGGCGGAAAAACTTCCGGGAGTTCGATTTTTCAGAAGCTACGCATCGATAGTAAACGAAGACCCGCAAACCGGAAATGTCACCATACGGTATTCTACACCCGAGGATGGAGTAAAAGAAGAAGAATTCGATATGGTGGTGTTGTCCGTTGGGCTCAATCCCCCCGCCGAGGTGAAAAGCATCGCGAAAAAATTCGGCATCGAACTCAATGCTCACGACTTTTGCGCCCTCAATCCCGTCAATCCCATGCAGACCAATAGGCCCGGGATCTTTGTCAGCGGTGGTTTCCAGGGCCCTCTGGATATCCCCGAGTCGGTCTTTAGCGCCAGCGGGGCCGGTTCCCAGATCGGTGAACTCCTTGACCGAAGGCGCGGGAAACTGACTACCGAGAGGATATATCCGCCTGAAATGGACCTGTCCGAAGAGGAGCCCAGGATAGGCGTCTTTGTGTGTCATTGCGGGGCTAACATCGGAAGGATAGTAAATGTACCCTCCACGGTCGAATATGCCCTGACCCTGCCCAATGTCGTCTACGCCCGTGAACAGTTGTTTTCGTGCGCTACTAATTCAGCCAGGGAAATAACCGACACGATAAAGGAAAAAGGCCTCAACCGCGTGGTTGTCGCCGCATGCAGCCCCAGGACCCTTGAACCCTTATTCCGGGACACCCTTCGGGAGGCGGGCATTAATCAGTACTACTTCGAGATGGCTAATATCAGGGAGCATGACTCCTGGGTTCATGCCAAAGAAAAGGAAGAAGCCACACAGAAGGCAAAGGATATAATACGGATGTCCGTGGCCCGCGCCGCGCTCCTCAAACCCCTTAAGGAATTCGAACTGCCCGTCGGCAAAACGGCGTTGGTGGTCGGTGGAGGTGTAGCCGGCATGACCTGCGCCCTCTCCATAGCAAACCAGGGACATGAGGTTCACCTGGTGGAAAAGGACTCTGAGCTCGGCGGAATTGCGCGAAGACTGCACTATACCCTGGAGGGGCTGGACGTTCAGGCCTTCCTGAGCGACCTGATAAGAAAGGTCTATAGACACCCTTTGATAGATGTTCACACCGATGCCGAGATCGTGGATGCCGCCGGTTATGTGGGCAATTTCGTCACCAGGATCCAGTCTCCGGGAGGGATCGCAGAGATAATTCATGGCGCGGCCGTCATCGCTGTGGGCGCCGATCAATATACGCCCGTCGAATACCTTTATGGAGAAGATGACAGGGTCGTGACCAACCTCGAGTTGGAGGAATTGATCGCCAATGGAGACCCAAGGGTAATGGACGCCCAGACCCTTGTGATGATCCAGTGCGTGGGCTGTAGAACCGAAGAAAAAAATTATTGCAGCAGGATCTGTTGCGGCCAGTCCATAAAAAACGCGTTGCAACTCAAGAAGATAAACCCACAGGTGGACATCTATGTTCTTTTTCGGGATATGAGAACCTATGGGTTTAAAGAGGATTATTACCGGGAAGCCGCAGACAGGGATGTCAGGTTCGTCCGTTACGAACCGCAGGATAAACCTGAGGTGGAAGCCGTGAGTGAGGGCGGTCGCAGCGTTCTAAGGGTAACGGCCCCCGATTATATTTTGGGGAAAAAGCTTCAAATAGACGCCGATATGATTGCCCTTGCCGCCGCTGTCGTTCCCGCCGCAACAACCAGGGAAATAGCCGCCTTTTTCAAGGTGACCTTGAACCCCGACGGCTTCTTCAAGGAAGCCCATGTCAAATTGAGGCCCGTCGAATTCGGCACGGACGGTGTCTATCTGTGCGGGATGGCTCATTATCCCAAATTTATTCAGGAAACCGTCAACCAGGCCTACGGGGCCGCCGGCCGGGCCCTGACGCTTCTCTCTAACGATACGGTCACCGCCTCCGGCTCGGTTTGCGAGGTGGAACAAGATAAGTGCATCTCCTGCGGGGCGTGCATCAGCGCGTGTACCTACGGAGCTATAGAGTTTTGTGATACGCCGTATGGCAAAAAGGCCTGGGTCAATCCAGTCCTATGTAAAGGAGATGGCCTGTGCAACACCAAATGCGCCACAAATGCCATTTGCCTCAAACACTTTACCGATGAAGAACTCTTGAGCGAAGTCGATGCTGCGCTTTCGGACGAATAGATTATGAGGTGAAAACGAATGGATACAGGGCTTAGATTTAAACCCAAAATACTGGGTTTCGTATGCCACTGGTGAGCATACGGCGCCGCTGACCTGGCTGGAGTTTCCAGACTTCAATATACAGCTGAAATCAGGCTCATTCGTGTCATGTGTTCCGGCAGAGTCGACCTGGCTTTCGTGCTCCGGGCCTTTTTAAAAGGGGCCGATGGTCTGTATATCGGCGCCTGCCACCTGAATGAATGTAATTACGTTACTCATGGGAACTATCATGCTTTGAGCATGGTCAATATATGTAAGAAAATAATGAAATATATAGGTCTTGAACCGGAAAGGTTAAGACTCAAGTTTATGTCTGGCAGCGAAGCGAACGTTTTTGTCGAATCGACTAATGAGTTTGTCAAGCATATAAAGGAGTTGGGGCCGCTCGGCAAAAAGGAAGGTATAGACAAGAAAGCATTGAAGCTGAAGCTTGAGACGGTTGCTACGATCATCCCTTATATCAGACTTGTTGAAAGAGAGAGACTGAGAGCGCCTTTTGATACAGAGGAAAAGTATAATGAGTTCTTCGGTAGTGACGAGGTAAACAAGGTCTTTAGTGAAACAATTGAAGACAAATTATCAATAGGCCAGATTATTTTGCTCCTCCGGGATGGACCTCTTTCAACTGGAGAAATCTCTGAGGCACTGGGCTTAAGCCCATCTGAAGTATCAAGGCACCTAATCAATTCATCAAGACATCGCTTAGTCAAGTATGATGTAGACCTGAAACGCTATTCTATAGTATAAGATGATGAGTATCGGGATATAGATATGTACATGAACAAAATCGATCAAATTATTGATAAATATCATGGCGAATCCAGTTATCTAATTCAAATATTACTGGATATTCAGAGCGAAAATCACTGGCTCCCCGGGGAGGCGTTGGAGAGAGTCAGCGAAAGATTACAGGTCCCTTTGACCAGAATACAGCATATAGCTACGTTTTATAAAGCCTTTAGTTTAGTCCCTAAAGGACGTCATGAAATCCACATCTGCATGGGTACGGCCTGTCATGTTCGTGGTGCGCCCCGCGTCCTGGATTCGGTCCAGGACCTCACGGGAATTAAACCGGGCGAAACGGACCTCGATATGAAGTTCAGCCTGGAGACAGTTAACTGCCTCGGCTGCTGTGCTCTCGGACCGGTGATGGAAGTCGACGGCAAGCATCAC
>DASPQK010000429.1:0-28530 GCA_035624985.1 Syntrophobacteraceae bacterium
ATTGGGACCGGACTCGGTGGGGCCGACTGCGATTGAGGCTATGAAGCGGCCTTGGGGTAGCGGAGGCGGGCTTCGGCATCCGTTCCGGAAAGCCGGCTGCCCTTAGCGCTGACCCCGAGTTTGCTTTTTATTGTGTCAACAAATTCCCTGCCGCCGACCGCTATGCCCTGCGTCCACTTGCTCTCCCGGACATGCTCCGCCGAGGCAAGAGTGTGCTCCGTCCAAGCTCTATGGGCATGTTGAAGGGCTTCCATAGTTAACGGCATTGAGCCAGACCCCATTTGCACAACCCATTTGGACCATTTGTCGGAGGCGGGGCCAATTCGGCCTCGCCCTCAAGTCAGACCAGCATTTCTAACGCATGAAACCGAATTTTCTCTTTAAGCCCACAAAGCCGAGAAGGCCCGTCCCGAAGAGATACACGGAAGGCGGGATGGGGGTTACGCTGCTTTCCACGTCTATATTGGCAAGCGTGAAAAGCGAGCGTGAATTTGAGTCGTCCGTGGTTTCGACTGACCGGAAGTATCCCCTGCTGCTGCTCAGCAGGCTGCCATTCAGTTCGTAGGCAATCAGATCGTAGTTGCCGGGGGTGTTGTTGGCAAGGACCTCGTCCATCGTCAGGACCGTCTTTCCATTATCCGAGCCGGTCAGGACAAAGTATTGGTTGTAGTTGCTCATGTTCACGCCTGCCTGTTGGAGCAGAGTGTAAAGGCAAACGCCTGTATAATGGTTGCCTGTAGAGACTTGAGATTCGGCTTCCGTGTACAGAGTATAAGACCCCGGAAAGTTGGAGGGGGTGAACGTGGTAGTGCCGGCAGCGGTAAAATTGCCCGTAATGGTTAATGTGGTTGTATAAGTGACATTTCCATTCGACACGCCGGGGACGTGCACGACGTTGAGGTTGGTTACGCCGGAGAGCGTCTGGCCGTAGCCGGATATAGTGTACCCGGTTGTAGCGTTACCCGTGATAGTGATGTTTGAACCCTGGTTGCCGACGCTGATTTCACCGACTCCGAAGGTTACAGCCTGGCCGCTCGCGTTTGTTGCGACTATGTAGTCCTGGTTGGCCCACATATCGCTATACGGACTTCCGTTGTTGATATACAGCGCTTGATTGCCGCTTACGTCAAACAGGCCGGCCAGAGAACCTGCGTAGCTCTGGTCTCCTGATAAAGCGGTGAATCCCGACGACGACAAATCGCCCGTTACCGTGTAGGCGAAGGCCGGGACGGTAGTTGCGGAGAGCACAATCGATACAGCCATCGCGAATACGAATACAAATACGAAGTTTTTCCTCATGATTTTTCCTCTCCTCTGATGATAAACGGCTGAAAATTGAATGACGCGCCACTGCCCTCTTTACTTTCGGGACCACCTCCTCTCCCAGAGGGTTAGAGCCCTATCTCTTCAAGGAGGTGAGCCGCCGGACCAACCCTGCGTTCCGCCGGGGTCTCAAGTTCGGAAAGAGATTGTCGTGTATAAACTACTTTATGACTGGTATAACACCTATACTGTTGTGAGGTTTGAATGTCAAATGGAATCTTCGGAAAACTGCATAATTCTTCTGAGAGCAGGACGCCAGGTGATGAAAATCTGCTGACGCGGCTTGAGGGACCGAGCGGGGGGCCTGATTCAGCTCGATTCAGGCGGGGGATGGGCGGGAACTGTCGATAGTGATCCCTGCGGCGGGGTATGTGAGCGTTTGACCTCCACTTCCCCGGAGCGCCTCGTCCGGTCAGGTTTGGTCGAGCTGATGAGGCGACATCGCTTTCACAGTCACAGAATTTATTTCAAGAGAGAGGGTCTTGGTGCTGGAGCCTCCTGGACCGCTAACCGTCAGGCTTACTTTGTATGTGCCGGCTTTCCTGTAGGTATGCGCCGGATTCTCCAGGTCACTGCCGGCGCCGCCGTCGCCAAAATTCCACGAATAGGCAGAAATCTGACCCGACGATGGAGCTGCCGAGAAATCGACAGTGAGAGATTTGCTCCCTTTAACCATCGCCGCAGTAAATTCCGCAACCGGAGGTTGAGAAGCCGCTCCTATGGCGACCGTTCGGACGTTCGATCCCCCCGGTCCCCGCGCCGTGACCCTGGCGACGTATGTCCCAACTGTGGCGTATGTATGACCAGGATTCTGCGAGGTGCTCGTCGTATTATCTCCAAAATCCCAAGACCATGACGTTACAGGTCCACCGCCGTTCTCGGCCGAAAACTTAACAGCCAAGGGCGCAAAGCCGTATGTGGGGGATGCGGAAACAGAAACGGCCGGAGGCTGTGGAAGCACCGTAATTGATGTTGTTTTGCAGCTCGATCCTCCCGGACCCGTTGCAGAGAGTGTGACGCTGTACGTACCGGGCGTCGTATAGGCATGAGTTGGATATTGTAACGCGCTGGTCGAGCCGTCGCCAAAATTCCATGACCATGAGGTGATGGGCCCGGCGGTGTTTGCGCAGGTAAACTGCACATTGAGCGGCGCAGCCCCTGTAGTGGGGGTAGCCGATATGCTGATGGCCGGCGGCGGAGCCGTGACTGTGATCGTAGCGCTCGCAGTGTTCGATCCTCCCGGACCCGTTGCAGAGAGTATGACGCTGTACATACCGGGCGTCGTATAGGCATGAGTTGGATTTTGTAACGCGCTGGTCGAGCCACCGCCAAAATTCCATGACCATGAAGTGACGGGCCCGCCGCTGTTTGCGCCGGTAAACTGCACATTGAGCGGCGCAGCCCCGGACGTGGGGGTCGCCGATATGCTGATGGCCGGCGCTTGTGGAGGAGCTGTGACCGTGATCGTAGCGCTCGCAGTGCTCGATCCTCCCGGGCCCGTTGCAGAGAGCGTGGCGGTATACTTGCCGGGATTATAATACCAAATACTCGGATTTTGTAAAATGCAGGTCGCGCCATCCCCAAAATTCCACGACCACGAGGTGACGGCACCGCCGCTGTTCGCGGCGGTAAACTGCACTTTCAGAGGCGCAGCCCCGGTCGTGGGGGTAGCCGATATGCTGATGGCCGGAGGCTGGATCGTGAGTGTCTGGGAAGCACTGTTGGTAATTCCTGAAAGACCCGTTGCCGTCAGTGTCACCGTATAAGTTCCCGGCCCCGGGAACTGATGGCCGACATTTGCGTTATTATCTGCCACCAATGGCTGACTTCCATCCCCGAAATTCCAGGTAAATCCATTCCGGTTGAGATCTCCAGTGGAAGTGTTGGTGAATATATAAAAGGCGGTCGGGCCTCCGTTGAAATAAAAAGTAAAACTCGCTGCCGCAGGTTCGTACATGGTTATCATATCGGTATAAGTGGTTGTGTCGTTTCCGTTCGCATTTCCGGCGGTGAGCGCCACTGAGTATGTCCCTTTGCTCGCATAGGTATGAGTGGGATTTTGCAAAGAACTCTGAGTCCCGTCGCCAAAATCCCATAACCATGATGTTATGGGGCCGATGGACGGAGGCGAGGTCGATGTATCCCGGAACGTTATCGTTGAAGGCATATCGCCTTGAACAAGCAATGTTTCATAATTGTCAAAGTTTGGCGCTGCGATGTAAAAATCCGACAAAGGAACGGTCGTGCTGTTCATAATAGAGGCAGGATAGGCGATTGAGAAACACGCGAACTGGACGACGTCTGCAATTTCGGTGTATGCTATTCTAAAATAGCCGTTTTCTCCCCATGAATCTCCCCAACTGTTTTTCACTATGAAGCATTGATTTGTGTCATCCCATCCGACCACCAGGACGGCATGGCCGCCGCAGCAAGGACCGTAAGTGTACGCATAGACTCCGGAGGAATAGTAAAAAAAGTCTTCGTGGACAGAGAACGTCACTACGAGTGGGCCATAATTGTAAATTGCAGTTTTGATGTCATCGGGAGTGGGAATAATGGGAGAATCGCTTACTATCTGGTAGCTCGTCAGTTTATAGGTGTCGATATTCCAATTTGCACAGGCGTTGCCCGGCGAACCATTCGTCGCGGTATACGGGTAGCATGCTTCAACAGCCAAACCCGTATTCACCAGGAACTCCGTTGCCGGATACGGATTGCCGCCGGAGCAGGAGCCGGAATTGCCGAGCGTGACCAGTATCTGTTCGGATAAATCGACATCCAGACCCTGCATTTGTCTATCTATAAGAACTCTGGACTCCAATCCCGCAGTTGCTGCAAACGCCCAACACGAGCCGCAATTTCCCTGGTCTTTTATCGGCGTTACGTAATTTCCGCCGTTATAATTTCTCCAATCGAATTGCGCCGGCAGGGTCCCATCGGCGGACAGCGGCGGTTCGGTTCCGGAAGCGCCCATCTTGCCGGGCGTGGCTGCAATGTCTCTCAGATTGGCCCAGCTTGCCGAGGCCGTTGCCAGCCTGCCCGCGGAGAGGCCAAGGTGTCTCTTTTTAAGTTCAGGCGGCAGAACGGTTAGATCATTACTTTTCGCTATCCATCGCGCTTTTCGAGCTTGAATCAACTTATTCAAATCTTCGGCCTTGAGAGAGTCCTGATAGATGTCGTAGGAGCTTATGCTGCCGTCATATGGATTTAAAGATCCCGATCCGAAGAGTTCGTTTGAATGGCACAGCAGGATCAACAAGAAAACCGAGGCGGTGAAGAATTTAATCGGGCTCGCAATTGCATTTTTCATAACTTCCCCTTCTTGATAATCAGCCCGATTGCCGCCTTAGGGCATGAAAAGGAAATTCCCCGTCACGTCGAGAGGGCCGGGTCAGGACTCGCCTCGGTTTGATTTTGCTTTCCGGCGGCAGCGCGCTTTTCGTAAACCGACCTGGTGGAAGTTATTCCGGTTTGCGTTCAGCACAGCAGCGAGCCCGTAACTTTTGCGAGAGGCAAGGTTAGTGCCATGGGGACATTGGAGGAGTGAATCGAATCGCTTTATAACTAGTTGTTTTCATTATATATATAATTGAATTCTTCCAACTTGGTCCATAAACCCTTATGAGCTTGATCACCGAGTACGTAATTCATCTACCAAATCGTGCTTTGAATCACTAAATCGCAATTCATACCTCCATGCGAAGAGAGGTTTGTGTTTTCAATTTTTGAATTGCGTCCTCCTCAAATCGATCCGAAAGCGACCTTCCCGTTGAAGGATTGCTTTACTTTGCAGCCAAGGCTGAGATCGAAACCTGAGAAACTGCGGGAGCACGAAGGTGTTGCAGGCTAATGCCGGTGGGCAGGAACGGCGACTGCCGCCGCCGAGGATCGGTTAGTTTATGTGCATTCGCAAATCCCCGGCCAACACAGGCACTTTTTGTTGTGCCCCTCGGGTGGTTTCCGGGTGGACACCAGCTAATCGTGGGCACCGATAACCGGGTGCTCTCACGGTAAAGAAGCAACTCGAAAAAAAGACAGTTTTCCTGCGTTGGAAGAGTTTTTGCTCTTGACCGCTGCCTTTTAATGGGTGACCCCTTCCCCCATGTTGGGACGGGACTCGGTGGGGCTTACCGGGATTGAGGCTATGAAGTGGCCTTGGGGTAGCGGAGGCGGGCTTCGTCATCCGTTCCGGAAAGCCGGCTGCCCTTAGCCCTGACCCCGAGTTTGCTTTTTATTGTGTCAACAAATTGCCTGCTGCCGACCGCTATGCTCTCCGTCCACTTGCTCTCCCGGACATGCTCGGCCGTGGCAAGAGCGTGCTCCGTCCAAGCTCTATGGGCACGTTGAAGGGCTTCTATGGAGGGTATCCACAGCAGGTCCATTAAGAGTTGGTGATCTATGATGGAGTATCTTTCCCGCGGTTTCCGGATTTCCGAGTATCCGCAGGTTGGCCAGTCCGAAGGGTGGGCCACAGCCCCGGCGCGAACCATGTTCAAATCGATGTATGTCAGACAACTGATAAGATGATGGCCCGTTTCGATTGCGGCTGCATGATAACGATCTTCCCAGAAGGCGCCTTTGCGCTTTTTTCTCTGGTTGAACTCCTGTGCAGTTCGGCCCGATATCAGTTGCATTGACTTTGGAATGATATGGCCTTCTGCGCTGTCGAGTACGAGCAAATGAACATGGTTCGAGGTGGCCATATAGTTGAGGACCCGCAGCCCGTAGCGCTTTTTGGCTTCGAAGAGCCACATTATCCATGATCTTCGGTCTCTGCCAAATTTGAGAAGAAATTCCTTCTTATGACACCGGTGGGTAATGTGCCACGCGTATCCTGGGATAAAGTATCTATTGGCTCTGGGCATTGCAGTTCACTCGCCTCTTCTTAGAAGGCTATTTTTGATATCAAAAATCGCCTTCTAAGGCTGAAAATAGGCATCATTTTGCGCTAATGTCAAGCATTTTTAGTAGCTTGACCTGGTCCGACCCCAGAGCCAAAGACCCAGAGCCAAAGACCCCAGAGCCAAAGAACCAAAGTGGTCTACCATGCCAGGAGATGGCGAGAGCACATTGCGTCGGCTTTTTCGCTCACCCGATACTATCGCATCCTATTTGCCTGAGCCTGTAACCTGGCGTGACAGGGACAAAGTATCCAACTGTGGGACGAGGTGTGTCGGGAAATCGAAAAACCAGTCACGCACTTTTGAGTTGCGTATTGTATTGGGAAAATTGTATTCTGTTGAGGGCTCCAGGAGCAGAACGCAGGCCTATCGGGTCTAAAACCCGATCACAACATGCAGTCTGAATGCAGAGAGCAGAAGTTGACGCATTATTCCGCTCAATACGATTCAGATGGCAATGGAGGTCTCGCATGGCCGGTGGCAGTTCTAAAAGGTCTGGGAACAGGAAAAAAACGATAGTGGTCCTCGGAGATTGGTTTCTTGATGAAAACTGGCTAGTGGCAAAGCACGATTCATATAGTAGTTCACATCGCGGCAATATACATTACATCACAAAGCATGATGATCCAGAGGAAAGCATGGTCTCTCTTTGCGGAGCTTCTGAAATTATGGCCGTCCTAAAAAGTTTTTTTGACCGGGAAGAGCCAGATTCTTACCAGTTTTTCGGCTTTGGCGCCTGGAATGAGGACGATAATGAAATCCTCCAATGCCTCCTCTGTCCCAACCATAGTCCGAGCAAGCTCCTGACACCATTAAGACTCAGAGGATTAGCTAATGTTAATACAGAAGAAGGAAAACGACGGTGCCCGTATAGCGGTAGGGATTGTGAATTACGAGACTTACATCTCAAAAATTTGACATCTAGCCCCAAATGTTCCACAAACAGGATCATCCGGTGCTATGAGGGCCATGGAGGCGGGATTCCAAATCTGCTCTATCGATTTGACTGGCAACTT
This sequence comes from Syntrophobacteraceae bacterium, assembly GCA_035624985.1. Taxonomy (GTDB): domain Bacteria; phylum Desulfobacterota; class Syntrophobacteria; order Syntrophobacterales; family Syntrophobacteraceae; genus SbD1. Next base: position 7,241 of record DASPQK010000429.1, read on the forward strand.
CCTTTGACTGACTCACAATTAAATTATCGCATGTTTGATTCGCTGAAGAACTTAGATATACGATCCGTTATCATCGAGGATCACGGCAAGGGTGTCGTGCAAGAAAAGTCCATATCAATGCTGATAAAATCTCTTAAGTCTCCAAACAAGATCAAATGGTTCGTTCGCAGCAAACTGGACTGGCCAAAATGGATGAACGTGCTCCCTGAGAACAAAATTAGCGCGAAATTAACAGTGATCGATTTTAAACTCGCAGAACACTGGCATGGTGAGAGGAGCTGGGGTTTCGGCAGGGAGTTAGGTCGAGCCTCACTTGAACTCTTAGGTGATCTGACAGGAGATACAATTTATCAACACGGAATTCAACAAGACTCACTACATAAATGGACAAGTGATAGAGCTGTAGTTCTTTTTGATGACAATCGGTGTATTTCCAAGGATAATAAGACAGTCAATATGTATGATTGCCCTGGTCCAAAACAATTAATTAACATCGGTAGGACAACGATGCTATTTAATACACTAATTGCCCTAGACCTGAGTACCAAGTATACTAGCACGCCTTTCGCACAACAATGTAGTATCGCTTCTCATGTAGCCTACAGGTGGACTCAACAAGCAAGCGATGCGTGGAAATGTGAACGCTTTAGATATTACGGAGAGTATGCGACTGCATTAAACGACATTGACGCAGTGGGATCTTATGCTAATCTTACTTCCACATCTAGCAGTTACGATGAAACGTGGAGGCGATGGAATTATTCATCTAGTGGTTTGGGGGTTCTAGATAACAAAGACGGTACTCGCAAACTTGAAATCTGGAGAAGCAAAGGCGCTTTGAGAAAATACATTTGTGTGGGTGGCCCTAAGAGAGACGATCTAAACGATCTGCTTGTGAAGATAGATCGGTTTAAGAAAGAGAAAACATCCAGATATCCATTCAATTGTCTACTCGTATCTAGCCCGGGTTGGGGGAAGAGCTTTTTAGCAAAATGCCTAGCCGAGTATTTCGACCTTCATTATCTTGAGTTCTCTTTATCTCAAATGGCAAATACGAACGACCTAATTAATTGTTTTGACTCAATTTGTTCTGTTCAGAATATGGTAAATAAAAAGCTACTGATTTTTATGGACGAAATTAACTGCGACATACAGGGACACCCAGCTATGAGCCTACTCTTGAGTCCTATTTGGGATGGATCGTTCATCCGAGACGGTAAGACGTACCGCATATTGCCGGCAGTATGGGTTTTTGCTTCTACCGCTTCAATTAAGTGGTTGGTCGGCAGTGACAAGAATGGCACCAACAAGGGATCTGATTTCGTGTCAAGGATCAATGGGCCCATTATCCAGCTCGATCAAATTCAAGATAAGGGCAGTCAATTGTTAGATTTGCTTAGTAAGTTAAGAAAAGAGGTTGCTGCTGGTTCAGATAAAGTTGATGAACTTTACCAAACGTATAAAACTCTTCCTGGGGTGTTTAGGACAGACCAGGTATATTTAGGTATTACACTGCTTGATAGACTATGGGGTCCAATAACTAAAGTGAGTTATGATGTTCTTCAGCTATTCCACGACTTGCTGTTAGTTAATGGACACAGAAGCTTCGAATTTTTTGTTTCCAAATTTACAAATATTCAACTCGGTGTCGTACATGTGAATAATGTACCTGCAATCGACGAATATAAAGAGCTTGGACGGCATGTAGTTTTGCCAGAAAGGTGGCGAGGTTCCAGGGAGACCAGAAAGGTTCGTGATAAAGGCATTATTGTCCACATTGAAATGGACCCGAGTTATTAGGAATTCACTTGATTCCCGAAGCAAAATGCCTCTCCTTTTTTTCGCTTCTGAACCGTTCTATCATAAGCGTAAACACTTGTAATCAACCCCTTCAGGATGTAGAGTGGTATAGACGAGCATGGCCGAAGACTGTGCCCCTGCACCGCTCTTCAACAGGAATTTAAGGAATCTCAGGGCAAGATCGGGGTTGTGTGTGTCAAGTGCTGCAAATTCGATTAGGCATAGTGAGTTGTCGTTTCTTGTTTTTGTTCTTAAGAGCCGCGTTAAATAGCAAACCAAGGGGAGGGCCGCCGAGAGTGGGTCCACCCGTCACCCCCGGAGGCGGCCCGTAGCGATCAGGCTGCCGACGGCACCGCAAAGACCAACTTTTTGCGCTCTTTTATAACGGACGACAGAAAGCCGGCCCCCGAAGTGTATCTAATCGGGGGTCGGATGTCGGAAAACAGAGAAAAACAGACCACGGGCCGTAAGATCGTGTCAACTTTCTTGTGACGCTTGCTGTAGTAAATCCATATTCAGATAAAGGCTTGCCTCAAGCCAACTCTCATGGTTTTCCACTGCAAGCGCTCGGACCAGCCGAAGAGAGCTTGCCGGATCACCCATTGGCCTGGGTCTTTTTACCTGATTTGAATTTTGACGTGGAAGCGCTCCACGGCTTTTTCGGGGCCTTCCCATGAACGGTAGAGAAGTATCTTGAGAGTGGTTTGCCCCGCCTTTACCGCTTCGATTCGCCATGTTCTAAGCAACGGGCCGCCGAGAATCGGCTTCTGAGAGAGCGGAGTTTCCGTGGATTGAAGCACTTTAAGATGATTTTCGTCCAGGTCGACTATTTGCCAAAGGTATCCTGTGCCGGCGTGCTGCTGAAGGCGGACTTCGAAAATCGAGCCCAGGGCCACGGTGATTTCTTTGCCGTTATAGTCTCTTGTGACGGTCATAGTCTGGTCGGCCTGCGGACCGGTTCCTGAAGCCAAACCGGCAAGGGGTATGAGCATAGTCATCAGAATAAGCGGCAAAATCCTGGGGCGTTCCATAGATTCCTCAACTCATACCAAGTTGTGTTCAAGATGAAACATTTTGGGAGGGCATACAGCGCTGCGCTCCCCCACCCCTACGTAGGGACGGTGTTTACCCTCATAAGCGGTCAACTAAGCGTGCAGGTTATTGAAGTTACTGATGGCACGATTGGGATTTTCGTCACCCAAGCGGAAGCCGGGTCCAGTGCATTACTTATTGATTTTTCAGTAAAAAAACAAAAATCTGGATTCCGGCTTTCGCCGGAATGACGATCCTTTTCCTTGTACTGCCTCATCCTTATTTGAGCGCTTATAGGGTTATTCCCCGCCCGTCTTGGACGCAACCTGGCATCAAAGTTCACTGATTGTTCCGTTTTTTTCAAGCAGAAACACCCGGTCTCTCCATTGCACCCGGTTGCCAAAGGGGGCTGCCGCCCAGATGAAGAGGCTGAAAAAATCTCTTAAGGGAACCAGCAGCAGGTTTTTTCTCAGTATGTCGTCTCCAAGACGCCGGACCCCAACCATCCAGGCCATCCACAGCCTCAAAGCAGTCACCGATGCGAATACCAAAAATCCAAACGACGAAAAGCCCGAAAACGTGAGATAGAGGAAGGAAAGGGCGGTCCCATTGGCAATCAGTGAGCCGGTCTGTCCCCAGGGAGCACAGGCGCGTATTCCTCTTGCCCACCTTAACTGATGCCGGACAAAACCGCGTATCGTCAGCTTCGAAAGAAAGGTTTCGACCACGTACCTGGAAAGCATTACGGGCAATCCGGCTTTTCGCACCAGGTTGCCAAGCATATAATCATCGGCCAGATATGGAGCAATCGCCGCAAATCCGCCTATGGCGTCGAGAGTTTTCCTGCTAAGGGCAATGGCCGCTCCAAAGGCGAAAGAAATACCTCCGGCCATTTGTGCCACCAGCACACCCGGAGCAAATTCAGATGAAATCCCCACGGCCTCCAGTTTTGAGGGGACTCCCGGCGCCTCCCCGGCGCGATAGAGGCAGGTGACCAGGCCTTCAGCGCCCGGTCCAACTTCGTCGCAGACGACCCTGATGAAGTCCGGTCCAACCCGGATGTCGCTGTCGAGCAGCAACAGAACCTGGTAGCCGGCTTGCCGGACCATGTTGTTCAATGTGTTGACCTTGGGATTCGGACCGATTTTGCCTGTGTCTATCACGACCCGGATGGGAATGTGAGGGAAGTCCGCCTGGAGCCTGGAGATGACCGGAAGAGACGAATCCTTTGAATTGGAAGCGCCGAATATGATTTCGAATTCAGGATAATCCTGGCGGCAGAGGGAGGCATAGTTTTGATAAGCCCGAAAATCGGCTCCGCAAAGCGGAACAAGGATGGAAACAGAGGGCCCCTGCCCCCCTCCCGGCTTAAAGCCTGCCGGGACAGGTTTAGAAAAGGGGGGTGATTGGGGGTCTTGTTTCCCTCCGGAAAAGGGGGGTGGTTGGGGGTCTTGTTCCCCGCCGGAGAAGGGGGGTGAAGGGCGGTCGGGTGGAACAGCGAAAAACCTTTCGGCGGCGATTACGCTCACAATGTAATAACAGACTGAAGCCGCCGTGAGGATACCGAGAAACATCCTGGCAGGGCCAATGAGCATCGACACGGACAAGGCATTGTCTTCCGGCAGGCAGATGAGGGCCACTCCAAGGCATACCAGGAAGGTGCCCGCCCAACGCATCGAGTCGATTTGTTCTCCGAGAAAGAATTTTGCTCCCAGGACCGTAACCACATAGACGATCGCGGTGGCCGGCACCACGAAGCTCAGATTGGCCCAGGAAAGCACGGTCAGGAAAGAAAAAAAACTTACGGCCAGGCATGCCACACCCAGAACGAAGTTCAGATTGGACACTATTCGTTTTATCGTTTGGAAAAGCTGGATCGTGCCGAGCACGGACACATCCCCGACCTGCTTCATGCCCCTGGTGAGAAAAACGTCGCCGGCGGCGTTTGAGAAGACGACCATAAGAACCATGAAAGCGGTAAGCATGTAAGCTCCGTGAAGGGTGAAACAGTGAGCAGTGAACAGTGAGCCCCGCGAAGCGCGGGGCAGGCCCGGGAATAGTGAACAACAAAAATTCAGTCCTAAAGGCCGGGCAAAGGAAGCGCATAAGCGCCAACTTAAGTGCGCCGCTATTCCGGCGAAAGCTGGAATCCAATCAAACGAGCGTAGAGTATAAATCCTCCCAGTTGGGATTTGTCCGCTCGATTAATTCCAATTTCCATCTTCGTTTCCATTCTTTCAACCGCTTCTCGCGCTGAATAGCTGACTCCATACTTTCATGGACTTCGTACCAGACCAACCGGTGAACGCCATAGCGTTCAGTAAAACCTCCAACCAGATTATCCCTGTGCTCCCAGATTCTTTTGGCGAGGTTCGAGGTCACGCCTATATATAGAGTACCGTTTCTTCGGCTTGCCAAAATGTATACCGCAGGTTGCTTATTCATGGCGCCACTCTGGATTCCGGCTTGCGCCGGAATGACGGTGTTCTTCCTTCTAGTTGCTGATCCTTATTTTAGCGCTTGGGGAGCATGGCCCCCCACACTCCCTTCGGCGCTGCGCGGCTCACCGTGGCGCTGCGGCGTGCGGCACGGCCGCCGGCCTGCATTGCCGCCGCCGAAGGCAGCGGCCAACCTGTCTGCGGCGACACGCCGCCGCGTGGCCAGTCACCCTCAGCGCCGAGCACTCGGCCTCACGCGGTTGCGCGTGTGGCCGAAATCCTGGAGGGTGCGGGGGAACATTCCCCCGCTCTTTTCCATTACTTCAATCTTGAACTTAGCATCAGTCCTCAGTGCTCAGTCCTTTCTTTCTGGCGCCTGAGAGCGAGACCAGGAAGACCCCGAAAACGATAAATACAGCGCCGAACCAGTGCGCCTGTGAGACCGGTTCTCCCAGAAAGTAGCGGCCGGTAAATACGTTTAGAATGTAGCCGAGCGCCGTTGCCGGAAGAACCAGGCTAAGGTCGGTCCACGAAACGGCGGAAAGAAAGCAGGCGAAAAAAACGATCAGCAGAACTATGCCTCCCCAAATGAAGGGGCTTTTGAGCGCGTATGCCAGCATGATGAGAGAAAAGCCGTCGCTGAATGAAGGCATCGAAGCGATGATTTTCATCCCTTTGCTGAGCAGGGTATTTGCGACCGCCTGGGCAATGACTGCCAGGGCCACTACCAACACAGTTTTCATAATTCTTTTTCCAGGTCGAAGTAGGTTGAGAGGATTATTTCGAGCCGATCGATTGTAGACCGCAGATCGGGATCGATCAAGATGGAGAGTTCACGGAGGCGCTGCAAATGCCCGGCTTGACGCGCCAGGTCCGGCGAACCGGGCAGGGCGGGATGAAAATAGATTTCGCAGGCCCCCTGCGGCAGGGTTTTCACTATCGACAGGACGTATTCAAGGCTCATTTTGCCCGTCAGCAGGCTGCCGTATACTCTTTTGGGGAAAATGAAGCCTTTTTTTTGAAGTCTTCGTTTCATCCTTTCGGTCAGGAGTTTGAAGGCAAGAGCATACCCGGCCGATAGAACGGGAGAGCGCAGGAAGGGGAGGGCAGCCGAAAAACTGTCGGCGGGCACCCGGATTTTCTTTATGCCGCAGCCGGCGGAAATTTCGATTATTGCATCCAGGATTACGGGATGCACATGCATGTGGCAGTGGCCGTCCACGTGTGAAAAAGTTAAGCCCGACCGGCTGAATTTTTCGAATTGAGCTGCAATTTCATTGAAAAGTTCCTTCCTGGCGCTGCGGCAAAAAAAATAGCGCAGACCTGCGCCGGCCGGGTCGGATGGAAAGTTTCCATTGCTTCCGAGAAGGTGGGGGATTTTGGACGGCGGAAGAACCGGGAATCCGTCGGCGCAGGTGACGTGAAGTCCCACAGCCAGACTCGGGTTGTCTTTAGCGAGAGCCACCGCGTGTTCGAAGGCCGGGCCGGACACCATAAGGCTTGCGCTTGTCAAAATTCCGCGGCGGTGAGCAAGGATTACGGCTTCATTGACTTCCCTGGAAGAGCCGAAATCATCCCCGTTTATGATCAGGCGGCGGGGCATGATTTTTCACCAGGAAGGGCACGAGGAGCGCGAGGGACACATTCTCACCCGAATTGAGCGATCCTTTCCGTACCGACTCCCGTTTTTGAGGACGTAAAAGCGGGAGTGTGGCGAGGCCAAGAACCGACTGGATGCCGACTTTCGTCGGCATGACGATATGTTGCCGTCCAAATGGCTCAATTCAGCTCTCATTTATTTCTCTCCCTTCGCACTCTTAGCGGCGAGCGTACCGGCGGTCTTTTCGAAAACATTGCCCGTAAATCTTTTGCGCCGCGAGCGCAGTCTGAGGTAGTCCCGCGCTTCCTGGAAAAGACGGGAGCGCTCGCGCCTGTCGAAAATTGCCCGCCGCACTATTCTGTAGACCACCTTCGGCCTGAAGTAGTAGCGGCCATAAAAGTATTCGACCGCATCGACGATTTCCTGCCTGCTTAACCAGGGGTACTCGTAATTGGGGAGTTGATGACCCAGTTCGTCCGACATGTCGTCTTCAGTCAGGTAGCCGCCGGTTTGAAGATAGTCGTAGAATTCAGTGCCGGGGAAGGGGTGCGCCAGGGACACCTGGATGGTCTCCGGATCGAGCCGCTCGGCGAATTCGATTGTACGCATTATGGTTTCTTTTGTCTCACCGGGCAGGCCTATCATAAAGTCCCCATGAACGGTCAAGCCGAGTTCGCGGCAGTTCTTCATGAATGTCAGGGACTGATCGAGGGTGATCCCCTTTTTCATGTTATCGAGGACTTCCTGAACGCCGGATTCGAAGCCCACCACCAGGAGACGGCAGCCGGCCCGCTTCATGGCCTTGAGCATATCGTAGTCGGCATGCACGCGGCTGTTGCAGGACCATGTGAAATCGAGTTCTTCGAGGTGGCTGCAAAGTTCGATAACACGCGTTTTGCCCCATGCCCAGGTGTCGTCGTCGAAGAAGATTTCTTTTACTTCCGGGAAAAGTTCAAGGGCGCGCCTGACTTCGGCGACAACGCTCCGATGGCTGCGAACCCGCCAGGGATGTCCGGTGAAAGTCTGCGGCCAAAGGCAGTAGATACATCTGGCCGGGCACCCGCGTGAGGTGTAAAACGCAAGATAAGGGTGCTTTAGAAAAGGAATGTTGTATTTGGCCGGATCGAGGTCCCGCCTGTATATTTCAACGATAAAGGGCAGTGAATCCAGGTCCTGGATGGGCGGCCTGTCGGCATTGTGAACTATCCTGCCGTTTTCCCTGTAGCTGACCCCCTGGATCTGTTTCAGGTCCATGCCTGAAGCGAATTCGGCCACGGTGTAATCGAACTCCTTTCTGGCGACGAAATCGATCGCCGGGGAGGAGTTGAGGGCCAGTTCGGGCTGGACCGAAACGGGCGGTCCGACAAAGGCGATTTTAATCGAAGGATTGACTTCCTTTACCTTCTCTGCAAGGCGGATGTCGTTGTAAAAACCCGGCTTGCTGGTGAACAGGACCAGGAATTCAAAATCGGCTGCAATACGGATGGTTTCCCGGGGACTCACCCCATGCGGCGGGGCGTCAAGGAGCCGGCTTTCTTTTATCAAGCCGGCGGGATAGGCCAGCCAGACAGGGTACCAGTAGGATGCAATTTCGCGGCGCGCAGGCCACCGGGCGCCGGCGCCCCCGTCAAATTTTTCGAATGACGGTGGATTTAGAAGCAAAGTTTTCATTTCAGCAGTCGATTGCCTCGTGGATCCCCCTGCCCGCCAAAACCATCGGCAGGACATTCTCATCCGGGGGAACGATGCAGTTGACAATTGCCGGTCCGGGTTCCCGGAGCACCCCGGGCAAGCCTTTGACCACATCCTCCTCGGTGCGGAAAGTATAGCCGGCCATGCCGTATGCTTTAGCAAGGATTTCGAAATCGGGGTGGAACGTGAAATTTGTCGCCATATGGCGGCCCTCGCAGTAGTACTGCTGGAGCTGCCGCACCATGCCCAGGGCGGAATTGTTGATCAGGATGATCTTGACGCTGATACACTGCTCCATCATGGTGCCGAGCTCCTGGATGGTCATCTGGATACTGCCGTCCCCCGTAACGAGGATGACGTTGCTGCCGGGGGCGCCCAAGGCAGCCCCGATGGAGGCGGGCAGGCCGAATCCCATGCAGCCCAGACCTCCGGAGGAAATCAGCGTGCGCGGTTTCTTGAAATGGTAGTACTGAGCAACCCACATCTGGTGCTGGCCGACGTCGGTGACAATAATGGCCTCGCCCCTGGTGCAGTTCCAAAGCTGCTCGATAATGAACTGGGGTTTTAAGCCGTTGTCGCGATTGTAGCTTAGAGGATATTCAGCTTTGAGAGACTTTATGCGGGCCAGCCATTCGGAACGGTCGATCTTTTCAAGAAGGGGCAGCAGCGCCTTCAAAACGAGTTTTACGTCGCCGACCAGGGGCACATTGGTAGCGATCACCTTTCCAATTTCGGCGGGATCGATGTCGATGTGGACCACTGTAGCCTGCGGGGCAAAGGTGTTGACGTTCATAACGACCCGGTCGTCGAACCGAGCGCCGAGGCCGATGAGGAGATCGCATTCAGTAACTGCCAGATTGGCGTAGCGGGTGCCATGAAGGCCAAGCATGCCGAGAAAGAGGGGATGGTCGCCCGGAAAGCCGGCAAGTCCCATGAAGGTATTGGTGACCGGGGCCGATATCGCCTCGGCGAACTTCAAGAGTTCTTCGGACGCATTAGAGGCGAGGATTCCACCACCGGCGTAGATAACCGGCCTCCTTGCCTTTGCTATGAGTTTGGCGATCTCGTTTATTTTGGCCGGGTGTCCTTTATAGGTCGGCTTGTACCCCCTGAGTTTAACTGTGGAAGGGTACTTAAAGCCGATCCTGGCCCCGGCCACGTCCTTTGGAATATCTATGAGCACCGGTCCCGGCCTGCCGGTCGATGCAATGTGGAAAGCGTTTTTGACAACGACGGGAAGTTTTTGCGGGTCTTTAAGGAGGTAGTTGTGTTTGGTTATAGGCAGTGTAATGCCGGTGATATCGACCTCCTGAAAGGAATCGGTTCCAATTTGCATGGTAGGGACCTGGCCGGTGAACAAGACGAGGGGGACCGAATCCATGTAAGCGTTTGCAATGCCGGTAACCAGATTGGTCGCACCGGGGCCCGAGGTGGCGATACACACACCGACGCCGCCGGTAACCCTGGCATATCCATCGGCCGCGTGCACGGCTCCCTGTTCGTGGCGCACAAGCACGTGCTTGATTTTGGTCGAATGATACAGGGCGTCGTAGACCGGCAGAATCGCTCCGCCCGGATAGCCGAACACGATTTGCACGTTTTCTCTTTCGAGGCACTCGACCAGGGCCTCGGCAACCGTGATTTCCACTAAGACACCTCCGCCTGTCTATTCGTATTCATCTTCGGATTCCCGCGCCGATGCGCCGCTCAGGGCGACATATTTACTTCCGCGCAGCATGGCTATTTTTCCTGTGCGAACGAGCTCCTTTATCCCGTAGGGCCTAAGGGATTCTTCGAATGCGTTGATTTTGCCGCCATTGCCGGTACATTCGAAAGTAATGGTCTTCCTGCCCAGGTCAACGACTCTAGCCCGAAATATTCCGGCGATGTGCATGATCTCCACGCGCTGGCCCGGTTCGGCTGCGACTTTTATCATTACAAGTTCGCGGTCCACATATTGGTCTTCCGTTATATTACTGATTTTGATAACATCAATAAGTTTGTGAAGTTGCTTGGTGACCTGCTCGATAAGAGGTTTGTCTCCCTCTACGACAATGGTCATCCGGGACACGTCATTTCTATCGGTGCGGCCCACCGCCAGGCTGTCGATATTGAAGCCGCGGCGAGCAAACAGTCCCGCAACTCGAGTCAGAACTCCCGGAGCGTTTTCAACCAGTACCGAAAGGGTGTGCTTATCCATTTATCCGAAACCTCCAGCTGAGTTTTGGCATCCTAAGTTGTATATGGAACGCCGGAATATAACACAAGGAGATTCAATTGGAATACTGCAAGTTAATAAACTTTTTCTTTGAGATCGGAATGCTCAAGAGGACTCCTCGTTCGGGCTTTCAGTTTCTGGGTTCGGGCTGCGAATCGGTTGCCGAGCATTCGTTCAGGACGGCGATGATCGGATTCGCTCTTGCGCGGATGGATTCAAGGGTTGACCCGTTCAAAGTCGTTTGCATGTGTCTGGTTCACGATCTGCCCGAAGCGCGGACCGGGGACCGGAACTATGTCAATAAGAGATACGTCTCCGTTGACGAAACCGGGGCAATGGCCGATCTTGCGGGATCCCTTCCATTTGCCGACGAGCTCAAGGAGCTTCTCAACGAGTACAGGGACTCCGAGACTGTCGAAGCCGGACTCGTTCACGATGCCGACCAGCTTGACCTGATCGTGGAACTCAAGGAACAAAACGATCTCGGAAACGCTTACGCCGCAAAATGGATACATTTCGCCAGGCAGCGGCTGATCACTTCGACTGCAAAACGGATCGCCGAAGAAATCCTTGCGATTGATTCCACGGACTGGTGGTTCAAGGGCAACGACGGCTGGTGGGGTAAAAACTGAGAATATCTCGAACTATTTACGCTAACGCCGGTGGTGTAACCCAATGCCGCTAACTTAAGCAACTTATTGAATTCAGAGCGCTTTTTGGTTTGTTCCGTCGGTGCAACCATGCTGCTGACAATACACGGCCTGGATACCATGACCGCAGAGCACTCAAGCCAAAACGCTTATGCAAAGCGATGGGTTTCGCTCCGCTCACCCATCCTTCACGTTCAGTGCATAAGTACGCGAAAGAATAGGTTTTTTCCTTAAGTTAGCGGCATTGGGTGTAACCCACTCAGGATCCGGCCTCCATCCAGCGGTTCATAACGGTTCGTGAATGCGATTTTCTTCAGCCCCTCCTTTTGCTCCGTCGGTTTTCAGGCAGCAAGCTTCTGAAGCACATCGGATCTTCACTCCAGTGTCGAGTATCTCAAACCCTTAATTGCTTCTTTGCCTTCATTGTCATTGACAATCTCGATGCGTGGCTCAACATCTGGAACGCCAGGTGAAAGAGTGCCCCGAATGTAGTATTGTTTGCCAGCTTCTACGTCAAGGGTACGAGTACGATCTCCCTGTATCCAATCCTCTGCGGCGAACGTTACGGGTCCGGGGTCGGCTTGGTAGACAAAATAGGTGCCACTGTTGAGAGCTCCGACGCGCTTTCCATTCGCCTTGATATATATTCCACGCAAAACGCCCATCATGGAAGATTCCCTATAAATAAAGACGATCCCTTTATTTGGATCACCTGGGGCAGTGTAACTCGCATGCTCCTTAAGCGGGACGACATAGGGAGCCGCGCAACCGGCCAAGAAACTGACGAAAAAAAGATGGATACATAGACGGCGAATTACTGAGAGATGTTCCATATGGTTTCCCTGTATGCACAAATTAAATTTACCCGCCATCTGACTCCCCACATACGTCGAATCTCAACTGGAGTGCAGATCCTGCCAGAAAAATACTTTCCGAGCAAACCTCTGAAGCCCAGAGGTTTACGATTTTAAAATCAAACTTGCAAGCTAGTACTTGCTTGCAAAAGTGTGCGTAACAAGCATTCGTGTTCGTCACCCCGGCAGGGTTTTTGAGCCGGGGTCCAGGGGGTTCCTGGGGTGAGATCAGAGCTGGATTCCGGCTTAAAGCGTGCCGGAATGACGAGTTTCGAGCACCTCTAAGACGTTGCGCTAATTTATGCAAGCAAGTACTAGAGCGTCAATCAGGCAGTTGGTGATTTTGGAATCATGGTTCGGCAAGCGGCTTGGGATAGCATCTTAACTTTCCATCTGACGATTCATGGTTCATGGGCCTGCCCCGCACTTCGCCGGGTTCACGATTCACTGCCCTTCGGGGTCCTTTTTACGGCGATCGGCTATCGATATCACCTTACCCTGATTGCCGGTTTTACCTTCCTTTTGTTTTTCCGGCGCCCCCGGTTCGGGTACTGGGGGGCTTTTTCCCGTGCCCTCAGGCTGAGCCCCGGGGTCTTCTTCGGCAGGAGCGCCGACTTTTTCAATTCGGACGGGCCGGCCTGCCATGGTGAATTCCCGGCCGTTGTAATAGGCTTCGCGTAAAATCCATGTAACCGTCAGCAGTGGGACTTGCAGCACCAGTAATTTCACCTGGAACCAATCCGGTTTCACGTCGTCGCATATTTGTTCGACCCTGGCGAAAAAGGCCGGGTTATTATCCATGTATACCAGAACGACATCGCCGACTTTAGTCATCAGAGCCTCACGTATTCGTCGTTTACGCTTGCCGGGACCAGAGGCAGTTTTTGGATATCAGGCACCTGGAACCCAAAGACCAATTCCAGTAACTGACTGACTATCGCGAAGGTGGCCCCCCACAGAAGTTCTGCCCGTCCCGCGACTTTATAGATGAAACAAGGGAAATCTCTTGTCGCGTCTCCTTCAAATCTCCACTTCAAACGGGCGGGAACGTACAGCCTGTACATGGCGTAGTTAAACGGATTGAGAAGAGCACGCAGAGGAAACCGCACTATTCTTTCAACCTCCCAACTGAGGCGGAACCTTTTCTGGCGGGAAACCCAGGCAACCATCGGATAGATCGAGCGGCCGAAGAAAGCGAGGCAATGCGTGGGAAGCGAGCCAAGAAAAGTCAGCCTAAAAGGATTAAGCCCCATTTCTTCCCAAGCCTCTCGAATGCCTGCCGCATAAAGCAATGAAAGAAATTGGGCAGTTGCCGGCTGATCTGTTTTCAATTTAGTCCAGCAGGGCCATCTTGAAAGGCTTGATCCCCGAAACGACAGAAGGGGGGCAAGAAAGCGGTCGAGTTTTTCGACGGCCCCGCCGGGGCAACACAGGTCTCCTGGCTGTCTGACCTGCTTTGAGCGTTTGTTGAGGATGATGCAGACCTCGGGAGTTACGCCCTGCTCTGAGGGAAGCTCTCCAAGGAGCAGCAATACGCTCGAGATGCGCTCGTCAGCCGAACAATCTCCGTTGTGTGAAGGGGCCTGGAGGCTCCAGGGGTCTGAGAGCGCGTCAATCACGCGCCTGCGCAAAACAGCGGCATCGAATACCGGGTCGGTGCGCGGGTCATTCATAGCGGAAATCCACGCAGCTTTTTGTCTATGCGTTTGCCGGAGACCGGAAACAGGGTCTTTATCTCGGGCGCGAAGAGGCTGATTTTGAACTCCTCGATCATTTGGCCGACATCCTCTATGAAATCAAGCCCTTTCCGAGTGGGCCGCAGACGAACCCTGTCCGTGATCTGGTCCAGTTGAGCCAGGTGCGCATCGAGCTGAGATTCCTTGGCCTGGTCCTTTTCCGGGTAAACGTAGGCCCGCTCCGCCCGAATTCTAAGCGCCCTTAGATAGCGCGGCAAAAGTCTCACACGGCGGTCCGGAAAATGCGAGAGGAAATCGGGCGGAACAAGTGTTTCAAGTTCCGCGGCGATCACGGCCAACCGGTCGGTGACGGCGCGGTTGGACCCGGCCATTCGCATAAACCGGTCCAGTGCGGCGCGTGCGTCATGCCTGTGCCGCACCGCATCGAGAACCGCTGTTCGAACCTCGTTGCCGGCAATTCCAAGGCGACCCTTGAGCCTTTCGCAATTTTTGAGAAAAGCGGTCCGGTCGGGATGCTGAGGCGACTCCAAACCGAAAAGGCTGCGTAAAATATAATCATAGAGTGCTGAGGAAGCCTCCTTGAGGCCACCCATAAAAAAGACCGTCGAAGCGAAAGCATCCGGAAACGCCCAGTCTTTGCGAAACTCTTTGAGTTCGGCGGCAAATGTGTTCTTGTATAGACGCATAAGCCCTGCGCGAGACGATTCCCGCGCTCTGAGCGCATCGGCGAAGAGGCGAACGGCGACTTTTGCCTGCTCGTCAGCCAGCCCGGGATAGGCAAACCGCGGCAATCCGAGTGCATCGGTTCCAATTTCGATGCTGTGCGGCAGGTCGTCGAAATCGGCGCCTGCAAGTTCGTCACGCTCCCAGGTTTTCCTGGCCTCATGCCACAGTGTGTCTTCGTGCTTTTCGAAAGCAATCAGCCGAAGGGCTTCTATGTTGCGTCCGGACGCCAGAAGATTCCCCAGCGGTCCGATCACTTCGAAGCGCATCCTGAGGTGATCGGGCAGTTGCCCGCTCTCCCACTGATCGGGCGTGATCCGGGCGCCTGTGAGGTTGAAAACCACCTCGCCAAGGCGGCTGAAGAAGTCGCCGTGTCCGAAATCAAGATCCCTCATTATACGCCGGACAATTTCGTTAACCGGAGCCAGCTGCCTGCGGATGCCTTTGGGAAGGCCCTTGAGCAGAAGCGTCACTTTTTGCGGGAGCATGCCGGGGACGAGCCATTCGAAGAGTTCGGCGGACAGCGCCGGCAGGGTATGGACTGGAACGATGAGCGTGATTCCGTCGTTCTGTTCGCCGGGGCGGAACATATATTTAAGAGGCAGCTCGGCCCCGTTTACGCTCAGAGTGTCGGGGAACTGCTCGATTTGGTCGAAATCAGGTTCGTTGCGAAGAAGGTTTTCCTTCTTCATTTTCAAAAAACCGTTTCCTCCCATTTCTTTAATGAACTTGTCAAAGGACCTGACATCTGAGATTTGGGGAATGCGCGCATCATAGAAATCAAAGAGGACCTCTTCGTCGACGAGCAGGTCACGCCGGCGGGTTTTGTTTTCGAGTTGCTCGATTTCCGAGAGCAGGGCCCGGTTGTGGTCGAGAAAATCGTATTTGCGCGGCAGATCTCCTCCTACGAGGGCCGAGCGGATGAAAATCTTTCTAGCTTCCGCAGGATGATGGCGCGCGAAGTTGACCTTTCGCCGGTCGACCACGGTAAGGGCATAAAGAGTAGCCTTTTCGAAGGCCGTGACCTGTCCGCGCTTCATTTCCCAGTGAGGTTCCGACCAACTGTACTTCACTACGTGCCTGCCGACGTCCTCTATCCATTCGGCTTCGATGTTGGCCGCCGTGCGCGCGAAGAGCCGCGAGGTCTGCACGAGTTCGGAGGCAACGATCCATTGGCCGCCCTTGCCGAAGATGTTAGATCCCGGGAATACCATCGCCTGCCGGCCTCTTGCAGCCGTGTAGAGGTTTTTGTCTTTGCGCATCGCCACCTGGCTCAGGTAGCCGCTCAAAACGGAACGGTGGACGGCGTCGCAGCTCGCCGGCGAAGAGTTTTCGTTAAAGTCGCCCAGTTCGTTGAGAATGTAGCGAATTTGCTCAAAGATGTCACGCCATTCACGGATTCGCCTAAAAGAGAGAAAATGTTCGCGGCAGAACTTTCTGAGCCGACCCCAGGCGCTGCCCGGGGATTCCCCATCTTCCTGCCAGCAGGCCTGCCAGATTTTTAAAAGAGAGATAAAATCTGAGCGCGGGTCTTGAAAAACAGCCTGCGCCTGCCGGGCCTGCGCTTCCCGATCCAGCGGCCTTTCACGCGGGTCCTGGATACTGAGAGCTGCTCCGATGATCATCAGTTCCCTGAGCGCGTTTTGCCGTCTCGCCTCGATCAGCATCCTCGAGATACGTGGATCGAGGGGCAGCCGGGCCATCATTTTGCCCACCGGGGTAAGTCTGTTGCGGTCGTCAACCGCGCCGAGTTCCCGCAGGACCGTGAAGCCGTCCTTTATTGCGGAGGGAGAGGGCGGATCGAGGAAGGGGAAATCCTGGATTCTGCCCAGCCTCAAGTAGAGCATTCGCAGTATTACCTCGGCAAGGTTGGACCTTTGGATTTCAGGCGGCGTATAGAGGGGCCGATCAAGGTATTCACTTTCCGAATAAAGTCTGACGCAGATGCCTGCCTCGACGCGGCCGCACCTGCCTTTCCTCTGGTCTGCGCTTGCCCTTGAAACGGGACCCACCGGAAGGCTGCGAGTCTTTGACCGTGCGTTGTACCAGGCGGTTCTGGCAAGTCCGGTGTCGATTACATACTTTATACGCGGGATCGTAATCGAAGTCTCAGCGACATTGGTGGCAACCACAATCTTGTCTTCGGCGGTCAGGGCGAAAATTTTCTTTTGGTCGCATGCCGCCATTCTACCGAAGAGGGGCATGACCACAGTGTTCTCATAGCGTTTCTCTTCGAGGCGCTGGACTGTTTCCATGATGTCGCTTTCGGTCGGCATGAATATGAGAACGTCGCCTCTATCGGCGGACCTGAGCTTGAGCGTGTCCGCCGCCGCCACCGCCTGATCGATGTAGTTCGCCTCTGCGGCCTCGTCGTCACCCGTTTGATCGGCCGGCCTGTACCACACTTCAACCGGCCATGTCCTCCCTGAAACTTCGATTACAGGCGCCCCGCAAAATGCGTTGGAGAATTTTTGCGGGTCGATGGTGGCCGAGGTGATGATCACTTTGAGGTCGGGCCTGTTGGGGAGCGTCTGTTTGAGAATGCCGATGAGAAAGTCTATATTGATAGAACGCTCGTGGGCTTCGTCGACTATGATGGTGTCATAGGGGCCGAGATTTCGCTCCTTTTGTGCTTCAGCGAGCAAGATGCCGTCCGTCATGAATTTTATTACCGTCGTGCCCGCTGTGCGGTCCTGGAAACGTATTTTGTAGCCGACGAGGCGGGGTCCGATTTGTCCGATTTCTTCCGATACGCGCGCAGCGAGGGTCACAGCGGCGATGCGGCGCGGCTGGGTGCATCCGATAATGCCCCTTCGGCCTCTTCCCGCTTCCAGGCAGAACTTGGGAATCTGCGTACTCTTGCCCGATCCCGTCTCCCCGGTAATTACGACAACCTGGTGTTGGCGGAGGGCGCTGACGATCTCCTGCCGCCATTGGGTGATGGGCAGTTCGGCAGGGTAGGAGGGCACAAAATATTGCTCGAGGGCGGCAATATCGGAATGTTTTCTCTTGGACGCAGAATGTGTCATCGAATGTGGACGCCTGTGCAAAATTTCAAATATCTTGACCGAATTCTATTATAATCGTCGCAGAAATTTCCGGTTTATTTTTCGTTGATTGGGGGAAGGACTCAAATGATCGAGTTCAAAACCAGGGTTGAGGAAGCTGCCGATTCGGTAAGACCGTTCCTGGCAAGCGAGCCGGCAGCAGGGTTGATCCTTGGAACGGGTCTCGGCAGCCTTGTCGAGGGGATCGGGGAGGCTGTCTCGATACCTTACCGGAATATACCGCATCATCCGGTATGCACCGCCCCAGGTCATCAAGGGCGGATGGTATGCGGCACATGGGCCGGGAAGACGGTTGTCGCCATGGATGGCCGTTTTCACCTATATGAAGGTTATTCGCCGCTGATGATTTCATTTCCAATCAGGGTCCTGCGTGCGCTGGGAGCGAAGATGCTCCTGGTTTCCAATGCTGCCGGCGGGCTGAACCCCGATTTCCAGGCAGGGGACCTAATGGTGATTACGGACCACATTAATTTTACGGGGCAAAACCCGCTCATCGGACCTAATGTCGATGAGTGGGGTTTGCGGTTCCCCGACATGGTGGAACCCTACAGCAGACGGCTGATCGAGCTTGCCGGGAAAACGGCGCTCAAGGGGGGCATCCATGTGCGTAGAGGAGTTTACGCCGGGGTAGTCGGCCCCTGCCTCGAGACTGCCGCCGAGACGCGCTTTTTGAGGACGGCGGGGGCTGATGCCGTGGGGATGTCCACCATCATGGAAGTCATAACGGCTGTTCATGCAGGCATGGAGGTGTTGGCTATGTCGGTAATAACGAACGTCAACATGCCTGATAGCTACAAGCCGGGGGTGATAGAGGAAATCATGGAAACGGCGACCGTTTCGGGCAAAATACTTGGCAGGCTTTTTGAGAAGATACTCCAACAGTTGTAAGATTATTTTTTATTGCAAACTCAAGACTGAAAAATGAAGACTCAAAACTTTTCAGTCCCATGGACTCCACGATTGTCTCAGGAAAAAATCCTGTCCAAAGATCTCCTGGTTTGAACCGTATTTTTTGAGCCGGCCCTCGTACATTACAGCCGTCTTTTCCGCCAGGTATGGGATTTCGGTATAATCATGCGTAACGAACAGGGCGGTCATGTTCATCTGCTTAAGAATCTTGCCCAGATCGTTTAGAAGGGAATTGCGTGTGGGATAGTCAAGCGATGCGAAGGGTTCATCCAGGAAAAGCAGATCAGGCTCCAGCGCAAAGGCCCTGGCAAGGCTTGCCCGTTGCGCCTCGCCCCCCGAAAGCGATCTGGCCCGCTGCGAGCAAATATGCCCTATGCCAAACAGGTCGAGCCATTTTTGCGCCCTGGCAAGGGCCTGTTCGCCGGGCACTTTGCGAATTCGTAAAGCCGTTGTGAGATTGGCCAGAACAGACATATCAAGCAGGAGGGATTCCTGAAAAACGACGGCCATTCGACGGCGTAACTCAAGGATATTGTCTGGACCGGCCTTGATGCCGTCAAATTCGATGGACCCTGCTGTGGGCTGCTGGAGCAGGGCCAAGGTGAGGAGAAAGGTTGTTTTTCCAGCCCCATTGGGACCTATGAGCGCGATCGTTTCCCCCTTGTTTATCGAGAAATAATCGACGTTGAATATCTCTCTAGAGGGGGTGAGTCTGCGCAGATTTGTGGCGATGAGCAATGGTTTCAAAGCGAAAACGAGCGCCTTTCCGAAGCATGGAAGATTTAGAAAAAATTTGTCTCTGGGTGTCCGGTTATGTCAACCGAGGCATATACTATTTTGGGGCGATAGGGTCAAAAGATTAGTTAAATATTAAAAAATGCCATAAAGAGATTGTCCGGAAATTACGATAATGTTGATATAGAAAATATTGTAATTTAGTATTTAAATGGAGACTGTCCGAAAATATTGTGCTAAAATAGCCGTCTGGCTCTGCTTTCAGTCTCTCGCATAGATCTGTTCCGGAGAAGCCTATGGAAAACACTGACGATCTTCTGGTTGCAAGCTGCCGCACCATGATCAGGACGGTCCTCTCATGCCTTGATAACGCGACGAAGGGCACAATTTACAAGATCGGCCTCATGCCGGAACTGACCGCTTTGCGTGTTCTGTCGGGCGTCAAGAAACAAAGTCCGGACGAGTTGGAATGGGTGTTGCCGACCGTTTCCGAATATAATCCTCCCGGCAAGAAATGGGAACATTACAGGGACCAGCCGGGCCGCCCTCTGGAGGCAATGGGATGGTGCGTCGAAAAGCAGTTGAGCTGGACAGCGGACAATCCTATGCAAGACTCCCGCAGCGTGAGGAAGCAGCTCTCGGGGGAACCTGAAGACGAATACCACATGGAGCCCGTGCTGGTTCGCAAGAAGAGCCTCTACGGCTATTCCAGCGAAAAGCTTCAATATCCGGTCGACTGGCAGGGCAACCCTATCTGGCAGGACAGCGAGAATGTGGTTTCAGCCGTTATAAAGATACACTTTAAGGCGGGGACGTTGAGGCCGGGCGGCCGTTCTACGAGAATCGTGCGCGATTTGGCCCGAAGCCTTGGCTCCGAACTGCTCACTTTATGGTTCAGAGAAAGACTTTACAAGGCCAGTAAGGATTTTGCCCGTCAGCGTCTCCAGACCAGCGAGATTCTGGCTCATGAACTCAGGAACACGCTGGTCAAGCTGGGGTTTGTATTCTCGGCGATAAACGCCCAGATCGGCATTCTTCGAGAGAGGTGGGAAAATCTGTTGAAGGAGAATGTTCCCGGACTTGAGTGGAAAGGGCCTATTCTTGAGGCGCTTTGCAGAGCGTTGAGCGAAAGGATCCCTGAATTGGCGCCCTCGGGGGATCTGTTCGTGGTAGGTCAAAGGCTGCTTGCTGAACAAAAAGAACTGGCTGCGCTTTATCTTTCACCGCACCAGGAGCGGGAGTGGGTCAGAAACAAGATTCGCCTCAAGTGGGAAAAACTTCTTTCGGAAACCGGCATTTGGAATCCTTCCGAAATCAGGTCTTTGTTGGATCGTCTTTCAATTTCGTTGTCTACGGGCGTTAACTTTGACTTTTCACAGAAGATAGACAGTTTGCCTGCCGAGCTTCTGGGCCGGTGGTCCGAACTTGCCTATGTGCAGATAACATCAGGCAACCTTTTTCAGTTGGATGAAGTAATTCAGTTGGTTGAACATCCGGGCCTGCCGGTTTCTCATAAAGAACAGATGCTGAGGGTGCTCAAGTCTTTGAGGGCTATTGTCCATACGATTCCGGAAGTCGAGGAAAAAGCGGCCAGGATACTCCAGGCGCTCAGGTTTGGGACGTGGGCTGAAGATCAATACAGGTTTGGCGACGACATTCTGGATTTGGAGCCCCCTGGAGAGTTTGAGATGGTTTTGGCCGATTGAGTGTTGGATACTGCGAATCCGGATGAAGGTCGTTGTCGTTGATTTTTTGCCATTTCTTGTGAATTGTCCGTAAAGGAAGATATAATGCGATCGTTGCAATCCGACGGTCTTTTGTCGCCTGTGCAGCAGGGGGGAAGACCTGCGGAGGTGGAATGTGAAAAGGCCGGC
>DASPQK010000430.1:0-6188 GCA_035624985.1 Syntrophobacteraceae bacterium
ATGAAATTTCAGGTTCTCTCCAAAGACCCTGGAAGCAACGCCCGCACCGGGCGGATTGAAACCGCCCGCGGCACTGTCGATACTCCTGTATTCATGCCGGTCGGAACGGCGGGGTCCGTTAAGTGCATTTCTCCGGACGAACTGGAGTCCCTCGGAGCACAAATCATCCTTGGAAATACCTATCACCTCTTCCTGCGCCCGGGAGACGAAACGATCGCCCGCCTTGGCGGGCTTCACAAATTCATGGGCTGGCGCCGCCCCATTTTGACCGACAGCGGAGGTTTCCAGGTCTTTAGCCTCGCCAGGATAAACAAGGTCGAGGAGGAGGGCGTCCGGTTCCAATCACACATTGACGGCTCCCGCCATCTCATTACCCCGGAGTCCGCTATCGGCATTCAGAGAAACCTTGGTGCGGACATCATGATGTGCTTTGACGAGTGCACTCCTTATCCGGTTTCCTATGAGTACGCCTGCGAATCCGTCATGCGCACGATTGGCTGGGCCAAGCGGTCGAAGGAAGCCGCAGCCGGTTCGGATCGGGCGCTTTTCGGCATCGTGCAGGGCAGTGTTTACGAGGAGCTTCGTGACATATGCCTGGAGAAGCTGGTGGAAATCGGCTTTCACGGATATGCGATCGGGGGCCTGTCCGTAGGCGAATCGAAGGAGCAGATGCTGGAGGTGATGAACAGGCTCGCACCGCTTCTTCCGGGCTCGACGCCCAGGTACGTGATGGGAATCGGCGCCCCTGAAGACTTGGTCGAGGGAGTGCGCGCAGGGGTCGATATGTTCGACTGCGTAATGCCTACGAGAAACGCCCGCAACGGGACCCTGTTCACGTCTTGCGGCCCCCTCAACATAAGAAACAACGGATTTATCCAGGATGCCAGCCCCATTGACCCGGATTGCCGCTGCTACACGTGCCGTCGGTTCTCCCGCGCATACTTGCGCCACCTCTATATTTGCCGCGAACTGCTTTCCTATCGCCTCAACACCATCCACAACCTCCACTACTACCTCGGCCTGATGGAGCAGATGCGCAGGGCGATAACCGCCGGGCGCTTCGAACGATGGCGAAAAGATTTCCACACACAATTGAATACAATTAGGAATTAGGAATGAGGAATGGTTGAATACAATTAGGAATTAGGAATTAGGAATGATTGGATACAATTAGGAATTAGGAATGATTGAATAGAATTAGGGATGGGAAATGGGGAAGGAGGGATGAAACGCAGATCCGTGAGAGGTTCAGCTTTGATCTTGACTCTGCCCTGCCCCGGTGTTAGGCTCGTGGCTTAACGGGACGTGGCGCAGCCTGGTTAGCGCGCTTGCTTGGGGTGCAAGAGGTCGGCCGTTCAAATCGGCTCGTCCCGAGTCAATTTAGGCGACACCGGCTGATAACACGGTCGTGAACAAAAGGGTTGGCGCGACTGATTCGAATCCAGCCGCCCCCCCGCCATGACGATTTTTCTTCTACGCCACATCACGCGCAGGTTTCACCTCTTTTTGGATTCCTGCTCCCAAGCGATTCTCTTTGGGATTTTCCCCTTGGCAAAGGGCGCTTTTTCTAACAGCTTCCGTGCGCATCGGCGTCAGTTCCTGAGTTCAAGAATTACTAAGCATACAGGCTCGCCGGGACAGAAGAGGCTTGTGATTTCCCGGCATCGGTTCTATAGTCCCTTCATGCCCGGCGAAAAGAAAAAAAGCCACAAAAGACTGCAATTATGGATCGAAGCGGGGACCCTTGTGCTTCTTGGAGGATGCGGCGCCTTTTATTCTCAGCAAGAGGTCTTTATTTACTCAGCCTGGCGTTTTTGGCACGGCAAAACGACATTTATCGAGAGACCTGCTCCAAAATGCGAACTGGCCATCCCGGAACATCCGGCTGTCGATTCATGGGTAAGCTGGTTTTCCGAAAAAAATCACAACGGTTTTCAGATTCAGCTTGACCGTGCCCGTTTCTACGCGGTTCCTGCTCAAGAAATTTTCATGCGCAGGGGACTACCGAAAGACCTGGTCTATGTCGCGTTGATTGAGAGCGGTTTTTCGCCTGCTGCACGTTCGCATGCAAAAGCGTCTGGAATATGGCAATTCATTCCGATGACGGGAAGCCGGTTTGGACTGGCGCAAAACAAATGGATCGACGAGAGACGCCATCCCATGAAGGCTGCGAAAGCCGCCGCCGATTATCTTTCATTGCTCTTCAATCAGTTTGGATCGTGGTCTTTGGCGCTTGCCGCCTATAACGCCGGCGAAAACACCGTCCAGGGGGCGCTCGACAAAAGTGGCCTCAATACTTTTTGGGACCTGATGGAAAAAGGCTCTCTGCCGGCCGAAACACGCGATTACGTTCCCAAGGTGTTTGCCGCTGTA
Organism: Syntrophobacteraceae bacterium; assembly: GCA_035624985.1. Classification (GTDB taxonomy): domain Bacteria; phylum Desulfobacterota; class Syntrophobacteria; order Syntrophobacterales; family Syntrophobacteraceae; genus SbD1. The sequence continues at coordinate 2,374 of DASPQK010000430.1, forward strand.
AAGATAACAAGAAACCCCGATCTCTATGGTTTTCGCCCGGACTCGGAACGGCTCATTGCGCTGAACGAAACGGTGTTGGTTCCGGGAGGATTGAAGCTCTCCTGGGTAGGCAAACAAATAGGGGTTCCTGAAAAGCTCCTGGAAAAAAGCAATCCCGAATTGTGCCAGTCCATCACACCGCCGGGATACTCCAAATATGAGCTACGCCTGCCTATCGGAACAGGGGACGATCTTCTGACGGCTCTTGCCAGACATCCCCCACAGGAGGGGAAACCGGTGCGCAAGGCATCTGGCTCTTCTCCGGCCTCCTATAGGGTAAAATCCGGGGACACACTGTCCGGCATTGCCGAAAGGCACCGATGTTCCGTTACCGCTCTGGCTGCCATAAACGGCATGAAGCGTTCACAGCCTCTCAAAGTCGGTCGTACTTTGAAGCTTCCTGCCGGAGGGCCAACCCAGCCTCCTTCAAAGGTACAATCAAAACGCGGAAAGGTGAGCAGATCCACCTCCGGTTCTTCCAGGAAGAGCCTTCCCAATGGATAGGACGGATAGTCTGGTTCCCGTCAGTCCGCCGCATTTTCATCGCCGCCAAGGTGCGCATTCGCTGTCCACTGCGGCCTTTAGCTCTTTCAGCAGGCGGACCAGGTCATCCATCTGGTAGCTGGCGTTAAGACCGCTCGGGTTAGGCAACACCCAAGCGGAACATATCCCGCCTAGTTTTTCAGCCTTGGGGCCCGGAGAGGCTTTTGGGTCTTTGAAAGCCAGCCGGTAGGCGCCCAGTCCAAGGATTGCGCAAAAACGGGGCTTATAAATCCGGATTTTGGCCACAAGCGCATCTGCGCCTCCGGCGAGTTGTTCGGCGCTCAGCTCGTCCGCCCGGGGTGTTGCGTGTTCGACGATATTGACTACCCCGTATCCGCAGTTCAAAAGTTCTTCTTCTTCGAAGGGCGTGAGTCGTCTTGGCGTGAAGCCGGCCCGGTGGAGCGCGGGCCAGAAACGGTTTCCGGGCCTGGCGAAATGATGCCCGACCGCTGCCGTGTAGAGGCCGGGGTTTATTCCGCAAAAGAGCACCCTTAGTCCGTGTGTGATGACGTCGGGAACCGTTTTGCCCCTTGCCGCCGAGATCTGTTCCCTGGTTGGCTTAAACGGCTGTTGCATTCTTTGGCTCATTCTCCCTTTTATCCTGATCCATATTACCTGCCATCAATAAGCCTTAGGCTCTGCCAGGCGCTTCTGCGGTGCGGCCGGATGGGCAGGCGCCGCGTCGACTAAAATCATAGCCCCAGCGTCTGTATCTTAAAGTTTAAGGGTCCATTGCCGGGAATTGGGTTAGGCTGTGACCGACAGGCAGCTTTTTCTTTACTTTTCCCAGTTTTTAGGCCATAAGGCAACATTCTTTAAGTAAAAGGGACTATAAAAGTTTGACCACCAAACAAGATACACTTCCTCTCAGCATAGGTTCTTCCGAAATGGCAGAGGACCCCGGCGCGCAGCCTGTGGATGCGAACAGCAGCACTCTGCCCCGGTTCCGAGGGTTGGTTGTGCGCCGAAGGTGCGATTTGTGCGGGACAAGGATTGTCGTTCATAGCGAAGGCAATAAAATAGTAATCATGAAATGCCCTCAATGCCTGCGTGAGTTCGTGTTCTTTCAGCGCGCGGAATAATCAGAGCCTCCCAAAAGAGCAAATATCCATGGGTTCTGTATTTCTAATAGGTCCTATGCATCCTGTTTACTCGCACTTAAGAATTCCGCTTTCTTCTGCGGACAAAAATTGAGCAACCGGTCACTTCATCGGGTTGACAAAGCAATTCCCTGATCTATAATGCGGAAATGACCACGTAGTCATTTTTCCGGATGCCTGGCGATCGATGTTTCCACGCGATACTTTCAACAAACTTGATGAGGCAAAAAGAAACAAAGTCCTGGACGCAGCGGTGGACGAGTTTGCGCGCCACGGGTTCCGGCAGGCGAGCGTCAATCGCATGGTGGAACGAATCGGCATAGCGAAGGGGTCCCTTTTTCAATATTTTGGAAGTAAGGAAGGCTTGTTCAGGGTTATTTTCGACCATGCCGTGGAGCTTGTAAGGCAATCGTTGCGTCAGGTGAAAAAGGAGACTTCCGGCGCGGATTTTTTTCAACGAATAAGGAAGAGCATGCTTGCCGGAATAGACTTCATCGCGCGCCACCCCAAGGTCTATGGAATTTACCTCAAGATGATTTTCCAGGAGGACTTCCCTCTCAGGACAGAGTTTTTGCAGCAGGTGCATCTTTTTTCGGCGGAATATCTACGTCCTGTGGTGGAGGCCGGGATCGCCGGGGGCGACCTCAGGGCGGACACCAACATCGAAATGACCGTTTTCATGCTGGACGCACTCATAGACCGGTTCCTCCAGGCTTACTGCGTTTCCTTTCTCGATGCGGGGGCCAGAATATACCGGGCCCCGGTGGAGCAGCTGGAGCGCAAGGTCGATGAGTTCATAAAGCTGCTCCGCGTAGGAATGGGCTCCTGTTCGCGGGGGAGCGCGGAGGAATATGTTCGAACCACGGTATTTTAGAAGATTAGGCCTGGAAGAAATCGCCCGGAAAGTGGCGGAGGGGCGGAGGCTAACGATTTCAGAGGGCGAGAGGCTTTTTGCCTGCCCTGACATGAACGCTGTCGGCTCACTCGCTCACGAGGTGCGGACAAGGCTATACGGAAACGTTGCCTACTACGTCGTAAACCGACATATCAACTATTCCAACATTTGTGTCAACGGCTGTCGCTTCTGCGCCTTCAGCAGGAAGAAGGGCGAGCCGCTATCATTCGAACTCTCAGAGGATGAAATCCTGGATAGAATCCGCACGAGTGGAAACGGTCTGAGCGAGATACACATAGTTGGAGGCTGCCACCCCGAGCTATCCCTTTCATTTTTTGAGAACCTGCTTTGCAGGGTCCGCGAAATAAGGCCGGATGCCTTTATCAAAGCGTTTACCGCGGTTGAAATCGCTCATTTCGCAAAAAGCGAGGGCATCTCTGTGGAAGACGTTCTTGCCCGTTTGAAATCAGCCGGTGTTCAGATGCTCCCGGGTGGCGGGGCCGAGATATTCAGCGCACGCATAAGAGAGCGCCTTTGTCCGGAGAAACTTGACGGCAAAGGCTGGCTGGATATTATGCGCAAAGCGCACAAAATGGGAATAAAGACAAATGCTACGATGCTCTATGGGCATATTGAGACTGTGAGGGAGCGGCTCGAACACATGGCTGCGCTTCGCGAGCTTCAAGACGGCACAGGCGGTTTCGTCTGCTTTATCCCTCTTACGTTTCAGCCTGCGAATACCGGCCTTGCGCATCTACCGCCCACCACGGGGGTCGATGACCTGAAAACGATTGCAGTAAGCAGGCTGATGCTCGACAACATTGCTCACGTGAAAGCCTACTGGGTGATGCTCTCCGTTAAGCTGGCCCAGGCTGCCCTTTACTTCGGCGCGGACGATTTCGACGGAACGGTGGTCGAGGAGAAGATCGGGCACATGGCGGGCGCCGAATCTCAGCAGGGAATGACCCGCCGGGAGATAGAGATGCTTATCCGGGATGCTGGTTTCGAGCCGGTGGAACGGGACGGCCTGTTCCGCAGGGTGGCTGGAAGCCCGGCTTCCTGATTGGCGATCATAATCAGGATCAAACATTGCACAGTTAAATTATGATTGAAAACGGCAGGTTAAATATCGATCAGGCCTGGGAGCTCTACCGGAGCGCAGATTTTCATACGCTTGGCGGGGCGGCTCACGATGTGCGCCTCCAGAAGCATGCCCAGCCTGTTGTGACCTACGTTGT
>DASPQK010000431.1:0-14189 GCA_035624985.1 Syntrophobacteraceae bacterium
ACCCACTGCGAAGATAAGACACCTTTATCCAAATGAGCGGCTTTACGTCATCAACCCAAGGTAGGAGCCGTATGAGATAATTCCTCACGTACGGATCTGTGCGGGGGGTGCCGGGTGACCGGCATCCCTACCGCGATATGCCAAATGCGCTACAGACCAAGATTGGTATGCAAGAAATAGTTATTTGGCAGGCTTAAACGTGCATTTCGAAACAAAAATTGTCGTTCCAAGCAGTCGTTAACGAGAGCATCAATAAGAAACGACGGGAGTAACTTTGGCCAAGGGTAATAGAAGTGCTGTGCGTTTTCTACCCCTACACCGCCTCTCATGCCCGACCCTCCCAGGTGGTCTCAGGCATGGAATATCCCTCAGGCGGCGACCAGGATTTTTAGTGTGGACCCCCCTGATAGCTCCCTGGTGGTCTCAACCATAGAGGAGGCCGTGGGGGCAACCTGGATTCTGTAGTGTGGAACGGCCCTCCAGTATCTCCCGGTGATCTAAATCACGGAATATCCTTTAAGGCGGGAAATTTATTTCGTAAATCTCAGCATAACTCCTTGTTCTCGATATGCTGAGTATCGTCCAGACGGTTTCCATCCGCGGATCATATTTAAGCTTAGCCGCCAGGCCTGAGCAGCTCTGAGGCCCTTGTTCGATCACGTCCGAGCTTTCCATGAAGAATTCTCCGGTCAGCATGCTTCTGTAACGGACGACAGAAAGCCGGCCCCCGAAGTGTATCTAGTCGGGGGTCGGATGTCGGAAGACAGAGAAAAGCATGCCGCGGGCCGTAAGATCGTGTCAGCTTTCTTTTGACGCTTGCTATAGTGCATTAGTTCGCTTCAGCCTGGGTTTTTGCGGGGTAGGCAAACACAGTTATAAAAAGGCTATAATTCTAGAGACTTACACAGGGGAGCCAAATTTGTCGTGTGCCTACGTTTTCGAGGATATCGACTTGATGTCCAAGACTGCCTTAGGCATTGGAATCTTTAGAGATTTTAGTATGGAAACGAGTTCAAGGGTGGGTTCGTTGCGCTGAAAAAATAGGTTTTTTTCGGTCCGAAACTCAGTTGCCTGGAGCGTGGAAAGCGTCCTTTGGATATGTGACCAGGGTCGTTTGCACTCCAGTTCAACGACCCTTTCGATCAGAAGCGAGAAAACACAGAGCTTAACGTGCGCTTCAATGCGTTTGGGCAGCCAGTGATACATAGGCTCCATCTTGATGCGGGTGCTCTTCAAGGTTTTGAAGGTACGCTCGATCACAAGGAGTCCTTTGTAACCTGCGGCTGCATCTTCCACGGTGATCGTATCGTCGTTAGTCTGGAGCACCCATTTGCCGTCATGCTTTGAAGCCTGCTCGATGGCCTCCCGGTCAAGTCGGATTCGATTCTGCTTATCGATTCTAAGGTAGCGTTTGTATCTGCCCGATGCCAGAAGATCGATGGCCCATCTGGCTGTGGCCTGGTGATCCGGATGAGTTTTGAGTTCTTCTTCCAGCTCTTTGACAACTTGCTCGCGATGCTTGCGCTCTCTTTGAGCCTCACGGGGATTGTAGCAAAGGATATACCGGCGCTGGAGAACTCCATCTCCTACGATCACCTCCTTGGCCTGGAGATTTTCTGCAATCGTTCGAAACCGGCCAGGCCTGGTAAGGACATCTTCCTTGACCCCTGAAACGCTTCCCATGCGGGTGGCCAGAAGGTACTTACCGCAGGCCTTGGCTAACTCGTCCCGATTTGTGCCGCAATTCATTCCGGAGTCGGCGACAAAGAGCGCCCGGCCAAGTTTCCATCCTCGAAGGTCTTCCCGGACCTTCTTTACCGTATCCACATCGGATGTGTTGCCCGGAAAAACCCAACTTCTTACGGGCAGCCCCTCCCGGGTTACGGCAAGCGCAACCACGATCTGTGGACTCCAGGTTCCGTCTTTGCAATGACCGTACTTTCGGAAGCCAGTCCCGCTGTCCGTGTCTTCGTCTTCTTCGTCAATGGAGAAAGAGGCAGTCGTCGTGTCATAGAAGATGACGTCTACGACGAGATTGAAAAGATTTGCGATGTGGAAAAAGACCGCATCTTCAACGCCGCGAACGTTCCAATTCAGAAGGTCCAATGCCTCATACATCTGGTAGAGCTTTACGGCGCTGCACGAAGGCAGGTAAACCCAATGCAGCCAGCGGTCCCAAACCCCGAGCTTGGAGTCCGGGTCGCTGAGACGGTTTGCGGTCATGGCAAGCAGAGCACGCTCATGGAGATCACTGCCGCCGGATTCCTCCATGGCCTTCCGCAAAGTTGGCCCCAGTTTCAGCCGCTCCCAGAGCGTTTCGACGACAAGGGGAACACCCAACTCGACGGTCCGAATGAGCTTGACATCTTCAGGCAGAGCCGGGGGTCGATCATCGACAACAGGCGTTTTTACACGCTCCAGTGGGTCATGGACCTCGACGCCGCAGACTCTGGCGATAGAGCGGCAAAGCCGCACCAGATCATCCCGGTCGAGTTCATCTGCCCGCCCGAAGTTATGGATGATCTCGGCGACAGGACTTCCTGTCTTGGCATGCCGCACGTTGTGGGCAAGCTGATAGTACTCGACCACCGATCCATCCGAGTTTTTGCGTTTTGTAGTTCGTAGATACATGCCTACTCGATTAGCATGTACTACTCGTCTCTGTCAAGACAAAAATTAAATATCGTGTGCCTACTGTTTTTGAACTTTTTATGAGGCCAGGGTAGCTTAAACCCGCATGAAATCTAGGTTTAACTAAAGCAATTTATGCTAGATGTGCCTATTTCGCAAAAACCCAGGTTCAGCAGCGCCTGCGGTTCTTCGGATGGAAGCTCCTCGACGTTGCGCAGCTTCTTTTGTGGAGACCGGGGTCGCACCTCTTGACGCCAGGGAAAGCAAACAATGACCAAAAGGGGTGGTGAGGAATGGGGAAGCGCCTAGAGCAAATTGGGAGGGAGCAGGTGGTTGTGAAAAGCGCAGGTGCCACCCCGTTTTCTCCTGCCGCTGTTGAGGCGCTGCGCACGAGAGAGCTGGCAATTGCATGACGGCTTGGAATGCATCTATGCCGGCTTTACTGAGGGCTCACGCTAAGAGAAATCGGCGCAGCATACGGGGTGGGAGAGTCAGCGGTAGCACTGGCGAGCCGGCGGATTGCCGAGGAAATAAAAAACAGCGAATCGGTACACGAGTCCATTGGAATGTTTGAAAGGGATCTTGGGGTGTCGAAAGGTTTGCCCCCTCTCTTTTTATTGTTCGATATTGGGTATTCTCACATGGAGCAGGTTACCTGAACTCGGAAAAGAAAGGCCAGTATTCACCTCCTAAGCTTGTGAAGGTTCCTCCCGCGTAAATCTTGCCACCGCTTACGGCGAGGGCCGATACCTCGACACAGCCGCCGCCATAATAGTCAGTAGCATTGGGGTTCCAGGGTCTAGCCTTTCCAGTTGAAACATCAATGGCGGCCAAGTTGTTTCGTGCCTGTCCTCCTATGCCTGAGAATATACCTCCCGCGTAGACCGTGTTGCCGCTGACTGCGAGGGCTAAGACCCCGCTCCCGAGATCGTTATCGGCACAGACGTTGGGGTTCCAGGCGGTGGCTTTTCCTGTTGAGGCATCCAGCGCGGCTACGTTGTTCCTGCTCTGCCCTCCTATGTTGGTAAACAGACCTCCCGCGTAAACCGTGTTGTCGCTTACTGAAAGCGCCCATACGGAATAGTCGGCATCGGGGTTCCAGGCGGTGGCTTTTCCTGTTGAAGCATCGAGGGCGGCCAAGCGGTTTCGGTTTTGCCCTCCAATGTTGGTGAACGACCCTCCCGCGTAAACCGTGTTGTCGCTTATTGAAAGCGCGCCTACGGTACCGTCGGCATTGGGGTTCCAGGAAGTGGCCAATCCGGTCGAGGCATCGAGTGCGGCTATGTTGTTTCTGTTCTCCCTGCCTATGTTGGTGAAGTCCCCTCCCACGTAAACCATTTTGCCACTCACGGCAAAGGCTTCTACCCGACCATTAGCACTGGGGTTCCAGGAAGTGGCCAAGCCGGTCGAGGCATCGAGTGCGGCTATGTTGATTCTGTTCTCCCTACCTATATTGGTGAAGTCCCCTCCCACGTAAACAAGGTTACCGCCAACGGCAAGGGCGGTCACTGGACTATTGGCATTGGGATCCCATGAGGAAAGTTGTCGGGTTGAAACATCGATGGCGGCCAAGTTGTTTCGTGCCTGTCCTCCTATGCCTGAGAATATACCTCCAGCGTAGACCGTATTGCCGCTGACTGCGAGGGCTAACACCCCACTCCCGGCATCGCTATCGGCACGGACGTTGGGGTTCCAGGATGTCACTTTTCCCGTTGAAGCATCCAACGCGGCTATGTTGTTCCGGCTCTGCCCTCCAATGCTGGCGAAGCATCCTCCCACGTAAACCGTGTCGCCGGTCGCAGCAAGGGCGTAGGGGTATATCGCGTCATCGGCATTTGGGTTCCAGGACGTGGCTAATCCGGTTAAAGCATCAAGGCCGGCTATGCGGTTACGATACTTCCCACCGATTTGGTAGAAGTACCCACACGCATAAACCGTTCTGCCGCTAACCGCAAGCGCACTTAGTGCCCCATCCGATTCGGCGTTCCAGATATTTTTTCCTGTCGTAGCGTCAAAGGCGCTTACGCGCTTTTGGAACCCAACAGCGGCGTTGACCCATTCCCCAGCATACACGGTACCTCCGCTGACGGCAAGAGCGACTACGGCAGCACCCTCATTGGATTTAGGGCCCCAGGGTGTAATTTTTCCGGTTGAAGCATCGAAAGCGGCTATACCCTTTCGGCTCTGCCCTCCAATGCCGTCAAAAGATCCAGCCGCGTAAAGGGTGCTGCCGCTCACCGCCAAGGCATACACCATGCCGGACGAGACAGCGGGATACCAGGATGTAGCCAACCCAGTTGAAGCATCGAGAGCGGCTATTCCGAACCGGTGGCGCCCTCCTATGATGTAAAAATTTCCGAGCACGTAAACGGTGCTGCCGCTCACGGCAATCGTCGTTACCGGGCCATTGGCATTGGGGTCCCAGAAGGCATCGACCGTGCCATGAGCATGAACATGCACGATGTTGTTACGGATACTTTTCCCAACCCTGGTGAAGCTTCCCCCGACGTACCACCCGCCGGACCCATCCGGGGCAACGGCCAGGACCTTGCCATTCACCTTAGGAAATAGCGCGAGGGCATGTCCGCTAGTCATATCTATGGGTATGCCGCACCCCTGGTACAGCCCAACCTGGGTGAAAGAACCACCGATATAAGTGGTAGTTCCATCGGTCGCAACGGCAATAACCGGCCCGTCGGTGACCCATGTATTCTCATCGGGAGTGTCGGAAACCGCGAGAGCCGGAATAGATGTGGGCAGTCCGGGGACTAGGACGGCAGCTCCTATGAGCGCAATCAGCGCCGCAATCTTGCGAGAACGGCTTTTGCCAATCATTCCTGAAGTCCCATAGCATCCACGCCTGCATGAAAGCATGGCTTCTCCGCCCTTTATTGCCTGGGGTTCAATGCGTTTTCGCCGCCCAATAGTGCGTTGTGAATCGCTTTTTCTTCCAGAGACGATAGACTGCAAGATTATACGGCATCCCGGCTGGAACATGCAAATGATATATCAATAGGCTGAGATAGATACAGTGCGATTTCCACGGACATTTAGGGGGTGAAAAACCGACTATCGAAAATAGAAGGAAGGGGTCAAACTTACACTCTCGACATATCGCAGCTATTTTGGTCCCTGGGGCCAGCCGGAATTCACTTGTCTCTCCTTTTTCTCGATATGCTGGGTATCGTCCCAGTTTCCATTCGCGGATCATATTTAAGCTTAGGCACCAGGCCCGAGCAGCTCTGAGGCTTTTGTTCGACGAAGTCCGAGCTTTCCATGAGGAATTGTCCGGTCAGCGTGCTTCTACTGCATTTTTAGTCCTCTTCGGCATCGCCTTGCGAATTGTTTGAGCCAGGCAGTGCCTGCGGTTCTTCGGATGGAAGCTCCTCGATGTTGCGCAGCTTCTTTTGTATTGTCTTAGACCTCCTGCTGACTTCATCCACGGTATCGGCCGCCTGATCCAATTTCTTCCTGACGCGTTCCATGGAGCTTCCGAACCTTCCGAACTCAGTCTTGACCTCCCCGAGGAGATTCCAGACCTCGGTCGATTGCTTCTGGATCGCAAGCGTTCGAAATCCCATCTGAAGACTGTTCAGAAGAGCCGCCAGAGTGGTCGGTCCCGCTACCACCACACGGAATTCGCGCTGGAGGCTTTCAACCAGTGGAGTCCTCCTGATGACTTCGGCGTAGAGACGCCTTGAGCAAATTGAGAGGGAGCAGGTGGTTGTGAAAAGTGCAGGTGCGCCCCCCTTTTCTGCTGCGACCCCGTTTTCTCCTACCGCTGTTGAGGCGCTGTGCACGAGAGACCTGGCAATTGCGCGACGGGTTGGAATGCATCCATGCCGGCTTTACTCAGGGCTCACGCTAAGGGAAATCGGCGCGGCATACGGGATGGGAGAGTCATCGGTGAGACAGGCAAGCCGGGGGGTTGACGAGGAAATAAAAAACAGCGAATCGGTGCGCGAGTCCATTGGAATGCTTGAAAGGGATGTTGGCGTGTCAAAACGTGTGACCCCTCTTCTTTCTCTCTTATCGAAATCTTACACCTCGCTCCAGTCTTCAAGCACCAGTCCCGGCACCCGTTCAAATTCGCCGATATTGTTTGTCACCAATATCAGGCCCGACGCCCTGGCTTGACCGGCTATCATCATATCGTAAGGTCCTATGGGCCGACCCGTACGATAAAGTACCGCCCGTATCTGTCCAAAATGGTATGCGGCTTTGTCGTCGAAGGGAAGCACTTCAAGCCGGGCGACCATGGCTTCGATGTCGGCAAGATTGCGTTCCACTTGTTGTGAATGTTCCGCCCCAAACACTAATTCCCCCAACGTTACAGCGGAAATGCCCATCCGGCCGTGATGATCGTGAAAGCGTCTTTTCACTTGCTGAGGTCGGTTCTTCAAAGTGTAGACGACGATATTGGTGTCCAACAGGTATTTCAGCACCCCATGGTCTCCCGTCGCTGGTCTTCCGGTTGCTTTCGCTCTATCATGAAATCATTGGAAACCCCCGGCGCATTGAACCACTCATCCCAAGACTGGCCCACAGGCACAATCATGCGTTTGTTGCCGACCGCAGTGATTTCCACATCTTTCACCGAATCCGGAAAGGCAACTTCCCTCGGCAGGCGAACAGCCTGACTTCGATTGCTTTTAAAAATTCTGGTTTTCACGCAAGCCATAACGCCACCCCCGTTAAAAGATGTCATTGTCTCCGCAGATATTATAAAATTTATGCAGGATATGTCAACGGGATATACGGCATGCTCGCCATGAATTCTTAGGCTATCCAGCAGAGTTCGATAGGAACATCTTTACTCGTGATGAGCTGGAAGACTCGCCGCTTCGCTCATCGCCTATTGTCCGATCCATAGAACGGGAAGGTTTGCGGATACGAATGACCGCGAGGGCCTGTTCATCTATCGTTTCGGGGAATCTGAGGGGGTTCTCCTTTTTCCAAGGATCAGTTTGGGGTCCCGAAAGCCTTAAGACAGGCCTTGAAGCCCTGCTTGGCATTGGCCAGATCATACCAGGCGCCCACTGCGCCTGTCAGCGATACATAGCTTTGCCCGTAAGGGGCATAAGAACGGTCGGTGTAACCCGAGACTTGCCCCTGAATGGGTATCGGCCATCCATAACCATGTGTGTCAGTCAACTTCACCACTACCGAGAAGTTCACATCCGGGCTGGTACCGAGCGAAACAGTCACGGGCGTGCTGAGGTGGTGCGTATTATAACCAGCGCTGGCGAACGCCCCGCTACTGCTATAGAGCAGCTTTCCGCCCACCGGATTTACAACCGCACCACTCGGGGAGTAGCTTGTCGGGCAGCTGTCATAAATCTCTACCGAGTACTGGGTGCCCGGATCGACCGTGTAGAAGCTGACGGCCCTGATTACCTTTCCGTTGGGGCTGCCTTTGAACACATTGGCCATCCATGCGGTGGGGCGCCCGGACCCCCAGCCGTAGTTATACACCCACCCGAGCGGGTCGTGCTGATAGGTCCAGCTATACGTTGAGGCCGGCAAAACGCCATTGAAGACCCAGGCTTCCGTGCCCAGGGACTTGTCATAGTAAGACATCCAGAAATAGCCGCTGTTTCCCCAAAATGTCCCCCAACTGTTCTTTACAAGGTAAGCGCCCTTCCCCGGAGGCTGAATTCCAAAGTTGGATGCAGGGAAATTATCGTCCCAGCCGATGATTGCGACCACGTGGCCGTCGCCCATCGTGTTTGTATTGTTGTAGTAACACCACTGTCCATTGGTTTCCACCAGGTAAGGCGAACCTTGGTCGACCATAAAGCCGACGGTGACGGCATTTTGCTCACTGTACAGCGCGTTCTTTATGTTAGTCGTGATTGGATTGCCGTTCGAGTCCAGACCCGCAACGATCAACTGAACGGAGGAGATGTAAGCCCCCGCCCAGGCGCTCGACGTGGCCGGCATGTACTCCGTAGGCCACCAATATTGATATGGATATAAATTTTCCGCAAATATCCCATGCCCTGCCATATTGGCTATTGCCATGAGTTCGTTGCCGCCGTCGCAAGGGCCGGGATCAAAACCATGCGTGTCGATAATAAACTGCTCCGAGAAGCTCGTCACAGTCGGCATAAGAACGGACTCTACCGAAGCAAGCGCGCCAAACGACCAGCAACTGCCACAGTCGCCCTGGTCCCTGACCGGGCTGACCTTGTTGACGCTGCGCAGGTCAAAAGAGGCCGGGTACGAAGCGACTTTCCCTGTCGCCCTTGGAACTGCAGACGCGCGGAGATATGAAAAATCGATTGTCGAGGGTATGTGTCCCGTCGGACGCCCGCCGGGAGGGATGGTGACCAGCGGCGCTCCTGTTAGCTCGGCGGCTTGTTTCTGCCCCATGTACTCCAAGAACCGGGCGTTCAAGGGGGCCACATGGCCCGCTTCCTGCGCCCGGGCTGCACCAGCGGATAAGACAAAAAGCAAGCTTATGACAACCAACGCAGCTAGTGTCGACCGAAATGCCGGAACTCCAGTGGAATACGGTCCGCCACAATTGAATTTTATTCTTCTCAAATTACACATCGCCTTTTTCCCTTTTCGTTACTGTGACCGTGATGCTCCCCGTATATCAGAGAAAGGTTGCAAAAAATTTTCAATTCACTTGCGCTTCATCACGGAGAGAAACCTTCCCGCCGACCTCATTTCACAGTCCAGGCGCATTCGAAAGCATTTGTCGTGCCAATTCAGGGAGTTGCGTCTCGACGCGAAAAAGGAATCACTGTGTATCGTGATTTCGAAGCCAAACCGTTCGCGGCGGGCAGCCTGCGTCTCAGACTTGCAAGTGCGGAGGTTAAAAGAGCCGCTGTTTGCAAAATATGGGCAATGCACCCAGTGTAGGGTGCCATTAAGAAGTGACTTATGGCAAAGGGAAGGCGCCAGAGGTTGGGGCGCATCTCCGGCAGCTGATGTCCGCGCGGAAACCACCTCTCATTGAGAGCGCCGGCTGAATTCCCCCTTTTAGAAAGAGGGGTGAACAGTTTGTATAACACTCACTCCATTGTGGGGAATTACCATGAATTACCACGTAATACATTATCGAAATTTGGCAAGCACCCATAAGCCAGAACAGTTGCCCGGGCCTTGAGCCCGCATCTACAAGGCCGGGATAAAGGAGAAACCGCAATGTCACAACCTTTTGACTCCTTACAACCGAATGTCAATAATGCTTTGACCGATACGGTTTACCAGTTTCACAGTCGGCTGAATTTCTTATTTCAAGTGGAGGACCCAAATGCCAAGTAAACATCGATGATATGCCGGTCGATGGTGCCAAGTACCCCATCGTGGCCGACACGATCGAGATTTTCATGGGCACGGGATTCAACTAAACTGAAACGAGGCTCCGCATCTACGACCCCTCTTTTGTGAGCTTAAGGCCACGTCAGTTCCTGACACTTGAGCAGACAATCGACATTTTGGACGGCTTGCCGATCAAACGGGTTTTTCTAATGGAAGGCGAGCCGCTATGCGCCCCTTTCTCCCCCAGATCCATAGGTTCTTGCGCATAAACAAGAGTCAAGGGTGACCCCCTTTCCTTCACAGGTGGAGATGAGCCTCAACCTGCTTCCGGTCGAGGAGTAAAGCGCAGTGCAGAAACTCTATTGCGCCGATGTAATCCATTTGCTTGAGGGGTTCTTTGCCCATCTGGGGGTAAATGGATGCAGTCCCGGCGGTAAATCCCCCGAGAATTCTTTTTGGACTCCCGATTGGCGGATAAGTGACTCGTAATCTTCCCATGCCGCCGGGTCCTGAGGTTTGCGCTGGAGGTATAATTTAAGCAGACCGGCCGCGGAATCGAACTCGCCCGCAGCCGCGAGCGCCCTGGAACAATTGTAGATGACATCCGGGTCCTCCGGATCGAGATCCAGGGCCTGATGGAAACATCGTACCGCCTGCTCCAGGTTCCCCTGTTGCCACTGAACCACTCCAAGGTTGTTGTGGGCGCCGGCATGATTCGGATTGTGCTCGATGGCCAGTTCAAAGCAAACGCGTGCGTGATGATTATCCCCCTTTTGGGACTGCTTTTCTCCATGCGCATTGAGGAAATCGGCAGCCGCGATTGAATCGCCCAAAGGACACGGCTTGCTCGGGACTGGCGCTCCTTTGGCCGGGATATTGCCTGCCGGTTTTACACCGGCCTCACGGTTCAAGGCTTTGGAATGCGCATCGAGGTTGTTTCGGGGTTCTGAGAGGATCATGGTTTCGTCGATTCGAGCGGTTCCATTCACCATCTCATACCCGAATACTTCCAGGAGAACATGTGTATAAAATCTTTCGGTTCTTTCCACTGCAATCGTCAGGTGCGAACCGACAACTGTCTCTTCCATGGCGCCGGCGTACTTGTCGGGGTGATTGTTTTTGCACCAGATTGTTCGATACTTGAACCTGGCTGCCGTGTGGGGCAAATTGAAAGCTAAAGTCGACCCCGAGGCGATCAGAATCCCCCTGTAGCAGTCTGAAAACGACCGGAAGATCTTTCTCAGGAAGGCTGCCGGGTTTTTGGGATGCGCGCTTGCAAACCAACGGTAGAACAGCTCGTCTTCCGACGGCACAAACCTATGGAAGCTTATCGATTCCGCTCTTTGCTTCATAATTTCGTACAAGGGACCGAGCGAAAGAAAGAATCTCGGGTTTTGCGCTGAGGTACGTTCCGTGATGTCGCAAATAACCTCCCAAGCGGCAGGAACCTGCTCATCCGGGATTTCGGTTATTTTCGTAAGACAGTTGTTCTTTTCTGCATACGAACCTTCTACGATGAGCAGATTGCTGAACTGAAGCCCGATTTCATTATCGACGGCAAATTTAGCCAAATCGACCAGCTTGTCGATGATAGCGTTGCTTTCCGTAACGTTGAAAGTCAGGATTTGCTTGTGCCCTGGATTGTTGCGGGTCTTGGCTTTTAGCCTGCTGATGTTGTCTAGAAGAACGTCAATCCTGCCGCCTCGTCGCAGCCACGAGTGCAATTCGGGATCGAGAGTGTCGCAACTTATGAGTATTCGGTGGAAGCGCTTCAATACATCCAAGTCCGCATCCGTGAATTTTTTCCCGAAATTTGAAACCAGGCATATAAAAAGGCCGGGAAAGCTGTCAAAAAGGGTGGTGCAGAGCTCTTTCCAGGAGCGGTAGACTGTAGGTTCGCCTACGCCGCATATGACTAACAGCTTGAGACCGTCTTGAACCAGAAGCGATACTAATTTCAGAAACCGGTCATAGCTCACCTCTGTGTAATTTTTGATTCCCTCACCGGGTTTGTCGTTTGAATGAGTGAAACAATAGATGCATGAGAGATTGCATTTATCCGTTACCGCGGTGTTGCATGATTCAAAAGCGAATTCGGTCAACAGATCGGTGTTTTCAGTAATATTTCTGCCGCGGCTTTTCAAATATAGTTCAACAGATTGACGCAGCGATTCAGTTGTAACCGGCCGTTGCGGAGCGATTCGGCAGGTGACGCATCCGTCCTGGAGGTTCCCGGTCAGCAGCTGATTTCTAAGTTCCCTGTAGGCTTTACTGTTAAAAGTATCCCTGAACTTTGTCGGGTCTGAAAGGGCGCCGTCGATGTTGCCAAAATCATCGTACAGAGGGCCGCAACACGGGCGAATCCGGCCATCGACGCATATTTCGAGCGTCTGCCACGGCGCTATGCAATTCTTCGTCATCAACCGCTTTTCTTCCATCATACCCCCAATCTTTGACCTGTTTCACCGAGACTTGTCTTGCACGGGCGATTCCACTTGCATATCGAATAGAAGGCTTACGAGCATCAACGATGCCCGTCTGTAGCCCACGGACAATGGATCCGGCTCCATCGCCCGTGTTTTTCAGCGCGGTTATCCGCTAATGTCAGAAAGCTGACAGAAGTTTGTACACAAGCGGTTAGAAAAACGTAAACTTTTGTCCTCAACGCTTCCGCGCGATAGTGTGCGAGGACACGTCTGTCCATCATATCGAAAATGCAGCGCATCACGGCAACGTGACAACCTGCCGCAGGCGACCGGACCAAATCAATTTGCGCCACCCAAAGGCGGTGCAACAAACATGCCTCATGGGTAAATACTTACAGCGTATGCCTTGCAGAAGCAGTTGGGCTATTCTCCCGCCGAGACGACTCAAATCTATGCGGACCCCGGGATGATGACCAGCTGCTTTATGAAGTGGGTGCTTCTCCGCGAACGGAGATTGGACTATGCTCATATGCACACCTTTGTTCCTGCCGCCTGCGCAAAGGGACCAGAAAAAAGGGAAGTACAAAAGAAAGGGGTCACCTGCACTCGTGACAATGGTATGGCGGAAACGCTGGCGGGCAACGGTCTTTGTGATAGAGTCACATTCCAAAATTAGCTAACCCCGAGAGTCTTCACCAAGTGGGAAGAGGTGTGTCGCAAAATCGCAACAACCAGTCCAAAGTACGTTTGAATTGCGTATTCCAACGGGAGATCGTATGCTTTTTCCTTTCTCAGGCGTGGAAGTGAAGTTTTGTCGGGGAAAGACCAGAGCCGAAAATGCGGTAGGGATGCTTGGCGCTGAAGTCGGTGCATATTCCGGTTAACGCAGGTCCCGCTTTCGAAGGGCTTTGCACGCGCGGTTAACGTCTCGATTATGCAGGGGCGTTATTTGAACCGGGCCCCAAAGAAAGGAGCTCAACAATGAAGCCTCTTAAAGTTATCGCAGTCTGAGTCGTCCTGGCGGTTATGGTCTTGAATGCCTCTCCCTTGCCGGCCGCCCATGCCCCGGGCATAACGCTCTCCCCTGGAAGCGGCTATTCACAAGCAAAGTTGACGGTGCACGGGACCGGCTTCGGCTGCAGCGAAAAGGTGAGAGTCACTTTTGACGGCGCCGTTATGGGAAAGGCCGCAGCCGACGGTTCAGGCAATTTTTCGCTCAGTTTCACCGTGCCAAAGCTGCCGGCTGCCGGGCCGTACCCGGTCGTGGCCACGGGGACCAAAACCGGCCTGTCCGCCCGTTCGGTCTTTACGGCGGACCCGCCGGCGAGCATCGTTCTTAGCCCCACATCGGACCAGATTGGGGGGCTTGTGACGGTCACGGGGGCTGATTTTCAAGGCAGCGAGATCGTCGGGATTTCTTTTGGTTCGACCCAGGTGGCCAATGCGGCGGCAAACCCCACAGGCGGCTTTACTCAGGCCTTTCCGGTCCCGTCAGGGGTTCCGCAGGGCAACACCACCGCCACCGCAACGGGCCAGACGAGCAAGCTGACGGCCACCGCCCCATTCAGGGTGACCATGCCCGCTACGGCCGTTATCCTTAGCCCCGGCGACGGCTTCCCGGACGCACAGGTAGCAGTGACGGGCACGTACTTCGGCTGCGATGAAGAGGTGGATGTGTATTTCGATACCACCGAACTGGCCCTTGCTTCCACCAACAATAACGGGGGTTTTACACAGAACGTCCTGGTCCCGGCCTCGGCCTCCCCCGGCCGGCACCGGGTGACCGCTACGGGCCGCTGGAGCGGACTTTCAGCCCAGGCCGCCTTTATCGTCAGCATCGGCGACTGGCCGCAATTC
>DASPQK010000432.1:0-6803 GCA_035624985.1 Syntrophobacteraceae bacterium
CGTCGTTAATATTGGCGGCATTGACATCGGCCCCGCCGGCGAGCAGCGTTTTCACGATCTCCGGGTAGCCGTTCCAGGAGGCAGTCATCAACGCAGTCCAACCGTCTTTGTTGACCGCATTGACCTTAGCCCCCTTGTCAAGCAGTGTCCTGACGATCTCGCCCTGCCCGTTCTGGGCGGCTATCATCAGTGCGGTTACGCCGCTGCGGTTAGCGGCATTGACATCGGCGTCCTTATCTATAAGCAGCTTCACCGCCCCCTGCATGCCGCCCTGGCAGGCAAGCATCAACGCAGTCCAGCCGGATTTTTCACTGGCGTTGACATTAGCCCCCCTGGCAATGAGGCGCTGGAGGGCAGGCACATCACCTCGCATTGCCGCCTGGATAAAGTCCCTGTCAACCTGGGTCCCGCCGGCGGCGGAAGCCACAACCGCCAACAGCACTGCGGCAGCCGTCACAGTTGCTGTAATTCTCCCCCTGAAGACCAGTGAACCCATCTTCCTGCCTTTTCGGGACAAATGGAGCATCGCGCTCCGTATTAAGGTCCTTGTTACCGAGTATCCAGCCTGAACAGTTCGTTAGACCTTGCAAAGCTCAGCAGATAGCGGCCCATTACGATCATCTGCGTCTGGTACTCCAGGAGAGCTTTACGCTTAGCAGCCGCTTCCTCGGATGTGAGGGGAAACGGAATCCACTTTTCTTTATCGGGATGATCCTCAGGAGGAACAAGTTTTGAGCCGATTCCGGACCCCTGGGCCATAGGCCACTGACCATAATGGATCAGGTAGACGAGCCAGGCGGGCTTGAATTCCGGATGCTGCTTATTTAAATGTTTCCATGCCTGCTTAACGAAAAAGTAAGTCGAGGCGTGGTCCGGGTGTGTATCCTCAGGGGCGCTCGTCGCCAACATGTTAGGCCGAAAATCGGACAGCACCCGTTCGATCTCCATCTGAAGACCTTCGCCGGTATAAGCTGCCTGAGGGACGACCACTGAGGCGGCCGAAGGCCGGTTTTCCCCGGTGGTGGGAGAGGTGTAAGCCTTTTTCCCCCCGTATTTTGAACGGAGGGCGGACAATCCGCCGTCCGGAAACCGAAGGAAGATCACATCGCTTTGCTTCAACCCCAAAGTGGAGAGGGCCTCCAGGGATTCCTCCATGCGGTCTTCACCATAGTCGCGGTAATCCCTGGCGGTGGGAGTGGAGATATGATCGCCCATTTCCACTGCTTCAGGAAAGCCGTCTCCGCTTGTGACAAACACCACCTTCACGGCTCCGCCTGTTTTGATAACGCGCTGAATGAGGCCTGCAGCTCCAAGGCTCTCGTCGTCAGGGTGAGGCGAAAAGACCATAAGGCGTGTCTTTGCTGAGATCAGCGAGCCTATGGTCCCAGGTTTTTCCGCCCTGGCGGCTTCCGGGGACAGCGCCATAAAGGCGAGCAGAAGCGTGAACAGCACTTGCAGCACGTCGGCCTCCTCAAATTATGGAGTATTTTGCGGCTGATTTCACGTCAGTTTTTGCAGGTCCCACAAATCCCTATAAACGCCGGGCCGCGCAACCAGTTCTTCGTGTGTGCCTGCCTGGACGACGGTCCCTTTGTCAAGGACGACTATATGATCGGCGCCCTTGATCGTGTATAACTGGTGCGTGATAATGATGCGCGTGCGCCCTGCGAATTCAGTGCGCATCACCTCGTGAATCAGCCCCGCCGTCTTCACATCTATATTGGCCGTGTATTCGTCGCAAATAATGATCTCGGGGTCCTGCACGATCAAACGCGCCAGGGCCAGGCGCTGCTTTTCTCCAGCCGAAAGGTTCCTGCCCATATGCCCGGCGACGAAATCCAGACCGCCTTCACGGGATTCGACCAGTTCGCGCAGTTGCGCCAGATCGACGGCCCTGTTAAGCAAATTGTCGTCCACTGAGTCGGCTGAAGCCATCAGAAGGTTTTCACGAAGCGAGCAGTTGAAGATAAACGGGTCCTGGGGGATAAGTCCCATAATTTTTTTAAGCTGCTTCTCGCCGATTCCTTCCAGAAGCCGGCCATTGATCAGGATTTTTCCATTTGTAGGATCGAGCAGACGCAGCAACAGGTTGAATATGGTCGTCTTCCCTGATCCGCTTTGGCCGACAATGGCCGAAATTTTGCCTCCGGGTATCGAGAACTTCAGGCCGTCGAAGAGTGTGCGACCGTTGAAGCGCATCGAGACGCCCTCAAACTGGATGGATCGAACAGGCGACAAGTGCAGAGGAGGGGCCTGAGCTTCCGGGAGATCGGCCTGCTCGAACCTCCCGGGCTCCGGGGTCAACATCATCCGGAGGCTTTGGAAGCTCGGGGAGGTCAGGGCGGCCTGTTGAAGAAAATTGTAGACGACTGAGTAAATCTGCAGAAATTGCTGAAGAAAAAGCACATATGAGATTGTGGCGCCGATTAGCGTGGCGACCGTCGTGAGCTGGCCCGCACCGTGCGCCCTCAACAGTTGGGGAATCGCCACAACGATCGGGACCGATGTAAACAGGCTCGTCAGCGACGTTGTCGTCATGCCTCCGACCTGCCCCCACCAGGCAATGCTCACCGCGCTTCCCTGCGATCTTTTGAGAGTATCGTCGAACCTTGCGGCAAACCTGTCGAAGCGCCCTCCTGCCACGATGTCACGGAACCCCCCTATGGTTTCGATCAGCTGATCCGACATCTCGGTGAAAGCATGGCGCAACCACCCGGAGAGCCGGTTCACCTTCACGTTGCAGACGGCGAAAATCGGAAACAGCACGAAGCCGGCGCCAAACAATGCCAGCGTCATAACCCAATTGATATTTAGCAAAACTGCGAAGGCGACGCAGGCGAATATAGCCTGAGGCAGGGTCCTGTTAAACAGTTCACTGAACAACTGATCCACCGCGTAAACGTCCCGGTGGATTCCCTGCACATAATCCCCTGCGCCCCTTCTGTTCACTGACTGCATGTTGAGGTGCTCAAGGCTTTTGTAAATGTCGAGCCTGAGGTTCCTCAACATAAACTCCCGCACGTAACTTCCCAGGTAATGCGATATAAGCGTAACTGCGCCCGAAACAACTATGAGCAGCGCCGCCAGGACGACATAAAGATATATGGCGCGCTGCGGCGAGGTAAATAGACCAAGGAAAGTCCATACCGACGATTCTCTCTTTCCGAAGTAATCGGTCAGAACCCTTCCAAAGTCCATGATGGGCACCAAACTTGAAGCCGATACCAGGTTGATTATGACAACCAGTATTAAAATCCATATAACCGGCTTCAAATAGCCGATAAAAAACACGGCGTTGGAAATCTTCCGCCCTATGGATAATTGGCCGATTCCCGGCATAGCTTCAGGAGTTTGCATTTTATCGACATCAATACCAGTTATACCAGTTTGACCAGTTTGCCCAGTTTATCCAGTACCACTGAGGTTCAACCTTCTCCTCGCCCTCTGCCGGGGCTCCTCGAGGGGGAGGGCCGACGGCGGATTGCGTGATGAACTGGACAAGGATCTGAGGGGGTCCACCGATTCCCATGAACCGGCCTCCTCCCGGCGGCGGCTGCGCCGGGTTCTGAGGAGGTCTCTGACCGGCCGCTTCCATCAGGCCTTTCACCTGATCCGGGGGGACCTTATATTGTTCCAGTTCACTGTCAGGGATGTCATAAAACGTTCCATCAAGACTTCTCACAACAGCCATGATCTCCTCCTTCTCTTAAGTTTTTCAACTCATGGTCCACTTGCGCCCGTTTATTATCCCGTTAATATAATAAGCTTTTTCAGGGTACTCGCACAAATGTGTCCATATCATTCGAGTATATTGACACATGTTTTCACGGTAGAGGCTCGACTTGTTGCACGCGGTCGTGCACCCGAAGCTGCAAATCCTGCTTGCCGGACAGTCAAAACAGCGTATTATCCACCTTCCTTTGTCATGGAAGCGACGGAGCACATTCTTATAAGGTTCCTCATCAATATCGTGGTCGATGTGACCCAGCAGGTAATCCGAAGTATCGGCGCTTCCACAGGTCGTAATGCTCCCATCGATATCAACCGCCACCATGTGTCTGCCTGCGTGGCATTCCAGATTGGGGCAGGCAAGGGCGTCGCTGTTCCTGCGGCCTTCAACGAACCAGGCAACCTTGCGCAACATATCGTCATTGGCGACCGAGATATCGGTTTGGCGCATATGGTTCAGGATCTGAACCCCGCTTTCAAACATTTGCTGCGGGCTCAAAAGATGGTTGTCGGCGCCGCGCCCCTGGGCTTCGACAAAATTCGACAGGAAAGAGCGAATTCCCTGCTCGCGGTACCAATCCATGACCTGCTTCATCTTGTCATAATTGCCCCGGCTGATGACCGCCATGATGCCGCACCGAACCCTGTGCTTCCTGAATAGCTGCTGAGTCTTGTGAACGGTGGCGCCCCGCCCTCGCATGATATTATTTATTTGCGGAGGGCCGTCGCAACTCATCGAAAAATCGATTCCCAGCTTGTGAAGTTTCAGCAGGCGCTCTTCGGACAGTAGAGTGCCGTTGGTAGCTATGGGAAACTTTATTTCCCTGGAATATTTGCCGGCAAGTTCCCGCGCATAACAAACCACCTCTTCGATCCATTCATCCGCCATGAGCAAAGGCTCCCCACCGTGCATATTGAACCACAGGGAGGAGAAGCCTGAGTTTTCGATCAGCAGACGCGCAGCTTTTTTGGCCGTTTCCAGCGACATTTTCATGGATTTGCCGGATAACGAATCGACCTTGCAGTAGCTGCATTTCATGTTGCAGCCGCGCGTCACCTTGGCGGTCACGTACACCATAGGTTCAAAGAAGGACTGGATACGCATTTGAGATCACCGCTTCAGACAAAGACGCACAGGCATGACCCGTTGCGGTCCCACCTGCTGCGGGTTGATTCCCGGCGGCCGTTTCACGCCGGATGCTTCCATCCTGTCCACGAGGTCTTCCGGCGCGATTTCGTACTTCTTAAGCTCTCCATCCGGGATATCATAAAGCGTCCCGTCCGGGCCTCTCAAGAGTGTCATAACCCATCCTCCACGGGGAAAATGTGTCCGCTGATTCTTTTCCTTTGCGCCTGCGTCTCATGGTGTGAAAGATCTGCGAATTCCATTCAACCCATGTCGGCTAGAGCGCCAATGATTTGCCTGCACAATGGAAGTATTTCGGGGGACCTGCGCCCAACTGTAACCACGTCTTTGATTATCTCCAAAAGGTCCGAGTCGCCGGTAAGGTCTTTCAGGCCGGCCAGTTCGCTGGGAACCCGGGCGGGCTCTCCTTCGAAGATCAGCCTGAGGTTACATTCCCGCATGCGCTGCCGGAGGATATGAGCGGCCAATCCCGCAAAGCCCGTGTAGTCCTCGACATCCTGAGGCGTGAAGTGGTCTGCCGTTATTTTGTTAACCGCCGAGATGGTGCCGATAACTTCGTCGCCGATGACAAGAGGGGCGATCAGGACGTTTTTATAGGCAATCCCGGTAACCTCATCAATGGCCCGGTTGATAGGAGTCGATGAAATAACCTGGCGCATTCTGAAGGCGATGCCATGCTGTGAATTGGTAAGGGGCACCTCCCAGCCGACGATCTTATCGGCGGCAACCCCCGTTGCAGCGCGAAAAACGAGCACATCCTTGCGGTCATCGTAAAGTGTCAACGCCGCCCCTTCGGCTCTGACAACATGCTGAGCGCAGCCAAGCAGGGTATTCAGCAGTTCATCCTCTTCCATGCCGGGGCTCAGGGTAAGATAACCCAGAACGATCTTGAGCCGATCCTCAGGTTCAAGGCGCCCGCCCCGCGCGGGATGAGAGCCCGACGGGAAAGCTTCGGCAGCCTGAAGCTTCAATTCTTCCATTTCGCGGGCTGCCGCCTCAATAGCTTTACTGAGCCTTTGAATTCCCTGAAGGATGTCCATGTAGCCTCCTATGCTTCAATGCCGTTGGATCTGGCCGCCATCAACAACGTTTTCACCTGAAAGGAAGTGAGTCCGGGCATAGACGACAGGAGCCGCGCCACCACGCCTGTAACGTGGGGGCAGGCTATGCTCGTGCAGGTGGTCGAAACGAAGCTGTTTCCGGGAAAAGGCGCCTCGACATAGACCCCCTTGGCTTCCATTTCAACCGACTTACCCGGATAGTAGTTAAACGACCTGAAATCCTGAAAATGCTGAAAGTCAACCGCTATTACCGATGAATAATCCCCGGGGAACCCCCGTTTCTGCCTGTTGTCGGTGGCCGCAACCAGGATCATCCCATTGTAGTAGGCTTTTTCCACCCAATAGAGCATATCCACGATGGTGTTTCTGGACATATTGAGTGAAACCAGGCTCAGGTTGAGCACGTGGAGACCCTGGGCTATGGCGCATTGGAGCCCGCAAATGACCTTGGCGGGCGAATTCTGCCCCCGCTCATCGAGCGTTTTGATATTATAGAGTTCCGCTTCGGGCGCAATCCTGTGAATGACTCCGGCGCACATGGTGCCGTGACCCAAAACGTCGGTTCCCGGCCCCTCGAGCGCCACGAGATTACCCCGAGACTCCCGCACCTCGAAGGATCTGTGCACGCAGCCGGCAAGGGCAGAGTGCGTGAAATCGACTCCGCTGTCAAGGATGCCGACCTTGACGCCCTTTCCCTTACCCTGGTCGATCAATTCAATGACCTTGTCACGGTCCAGGAGCTGTTCAAACGTCACGATCCGACTCGACCTCCCTGCACTTCACTTCTCATACCAAGCGGGCTTATTTATTTGATGTAAACGGGACCGAACGTCGCCTCTATGGCCGCCAACGAGCACGGGCGGCGG
>DASPQK010000433.1:0-6445 GCA_035624985.1 Syntrophobacteraceae bacterium
GCCGCAAGCACGGCTTCCAGCCCGTTGGCCAAAAGCGAGGCCTTCTGGCGCCCCCCCGAGAGTTCTTCCCCTTTGCCCAGCAGCAGAAAATCTCCCAGATTGACGCCCAATGCAATTTGAGCTAACTCCCGCTCGTTCACGATGGAGGAACGAAGCCGCGACAGCTCACCCTCATCGGAGTCCGGAAAAATCTCGATCAGCAGATGGCTTATGGCCAATCCAAGGACCGAGTCGCCCAGAAATTCCAGAGTTTCGTTATCTGCCGCAACGTCCTGGTTTTCATATGCAAATGAACGATGGACCAGCGCCCGCAAAAGGAGGTCCCTGTTCTGGAATTGATAGCCCAGCGCATCTTGCAGTTTTTCGAGATCGGCCGTCTGCTGCATGCTCACGCGTTAAAAACAAAGAATGTGACTACATTATAGCTTTTTAGTAGCTTTCTACTTTGAACTCCGCCTTCTTTATTATAATATATTACCGGCACGATTTGGGCATATTCTGACTGATTCGAGGCAGGGCCGTAAGAATGCTTGTATGGCTTGGTTCTCCACAACCCCGTAACAGCCGGTTCCTGCTTTTGGACCGGGACGGCGTATTGAATGAAGACCGCCCCGATTACGTAAAGAACTTTGAGGAAGTCCGCTTTTATCCGGACGCTCTCGAAGCCCTGAGGTTTCTCAGGCGCAGCGGCGCGGGAGTCATTTTGGTGAGCAACCAGGCCGGTATCGGCAGGGGGTTGATCCGCTGGGACGATTTCTGGGAGATTCATGAAGGTGTCATTCGGCACGTTGAGCAACACGGCGGCGGCATCGCGGCAGCCTTCTATTGTCCTCACCGTCCGGATGACAAATGCGAGTGCCGCAAACCGGCCCCGGCCATGATACTTGTCGCTTGCCGGTTTGCCGGCATTGACCCTTGTCGGACATTTTTCATCGGAGATCGTGAATCGGACATGAAAGCCGCCGAAAACGCAGGGTGCCCTGGAATTCGGATTTGCCGCACCTCCCCGCAAAACGGTGCGTGCGCCTCTGGAGAACCTTATTTTACAAATCTGCTGGACGCCGTTTTGAGCATCTACGGCCGTGCGAATTGAACGTGAGATGGAAAGGATTTGAGCATGTCAGGGCTTGAGAACAACCGCTATGCGCCGCTTTTGAAGCAGAAAATGTCCCCGGTGAGCTTCCGAAGACTCCTCGAACTCAATCACCCCGGACTCTTTGATTTCGTAGGGGAGTACGTAGAGCTTTGCCAACCGGATTCTGTCCATATGTGCGACGACAGCGACGAAGATGCGGAGTTCATCCGTAGTTATTCACAGGAAGCCGGAGAAGAAAAACGGCTGGCAAAAGAGGGCCACACGATCCATTACGACGGCTATGAGGACCAGGGCCGGGCGCCCGGCGCCACAAAGAACCTCGTGAGAGAAGAACTCGTTCCCCTGATGGGCCTCCTGTTGGCCAAGGAGCGCAAGGAGGGTCTAAAGGAAGTTCGGGCCATTCTCAAAGGCATCATGGCGGGCAAGCAGGCGATCGTAAAACTCAGCACCGAAGGCCCGACCCAAAGCCCCTTTTCAATACCTTGCGCACAGATTACCGATTCTTTCTACGTTGCGCATTCCGAAGAGCTGCTCTATCGGCGGGGCTATGAGCACTTCCGCCGGATGAGGCCCGATGAGAGATTTTTCCGGTTCGTGCACAGCGCCGGGCGGCTCGACGAGAGGGGTTGCAGTATAGACCTGGACAAACGGCGCATTTACCAGGACATGGAGGACTACATAGTCCTCTCCACCAATAACCAGTACGCTGGAAACAGCGTCGGGCTGAAAAAACACGCCATGCGTCTGGCTATCAAGCTGGCCGGGTCCGAAGGATGGCTGTGCGAGCATATGTTTGTCATGTCCGTACAAAACGGGAACAAAAACCGTTCGACCTGCTTTTGCGGGGCTTTTCCTTCAGCCTGCGGAAAGACCGCCACTGCGATGCTTCCGGGCGAGAAGATAATCGGGGACGATATTGCCTATTTCCGCAACATGGACGGCGAGTTTACAGCCGTTAACGTCGAAAACGGCATATTCGGGATCATAAAAGACGTCAATGCCGTCGATGACCCCCTTATTTTCAAGACCCTCCAGACTACCGGGCTCGAAATCATCTTCTCAAACGTCCTGACGGGGCCGGACAACGAACCTTACTGGCTGGGAATGGGAATTGCCAATCCTGCGCGCGGATGGAATCATTCGGGCCAATGGTTCGATGGTAAAAAGGACAAAAGTGACACGCCTGTTCCTTTTGCGCACAGCAACGCCCGCTACACCATGAGGCTGGGCTACCTCGAAAATATCGACCCGGCATACAACGACAAAAACGGGGTCCTGGTTCGGGGGATTATCTATGGGGGCAGGGACAGCGACACTTCGGTGCCCATTGAAGAATCTCCCGACTGGGATAGCGGCATTCTGCTCAAGGCGTGTACACTGGAATCCGAGACAACCTCGGCTACCATCGGCAAGGAAGGCGTGCTCGCCCCTCAGCCGATGGCGAACCTGGATTTCATAAGCTACCCGTTGTCCGACTATATCAGGAATAATTTAAGATTTGTCAAAGGCATGAAGCGGGTGCCCAAAATCTTTGCCGTCAATTACTTTCTAAAAGACGCCGCAGGAAATTTTCTCACTCATAAACTTGCCAAAAAAGTCTGGCTGCATTGGGCCGAGCGGCGCATTCACGATGAGGTGGACGCTCACAGGACCCCTCTTGGATTGATTCCGAAATACGAGGACCTTAAATTTCTGTTTCGGGAAATCCTCCAGGAAGATTTCTCCAGGGATCTCTACGAGGAACTTTTCAAGTTCCGCGTCGATGCATGGGTGGTAAAGATGCGGCGCGCCGTCGAGTTCTTCAAAGAAGCTGCGCCCGGTTGCCCGGAAGACATCTCCATGGCCTGGAAAGCCGCCCTTGGGAAACTCGAAGACCTCAGGGGCAAATACGGACCCTTTATCCCCCCGGGCGCCTATAAAGAATGAACGATCGATAAGGAAGCACTATGTTCTTTCCTCCTTTTTTGATTTTTTTCGTGTTCATGTTCGTGTTCCTGCTTCTGCTGGCTTTCGGGCTGATACAGTTCGGCCTGTTCTCCTGGGCCTTTGCCAGGATCGGTATTCCGCCCGAATACCTCTTCACGTTCCTGTTTATGTGTATTGTGGGCAGCATGATCAACATTCCCATTCGCAGGATACCGCTTGAACACGATGCGCAGGAGTGGGACACGGTCTCCTTTTTCGGCATGCGTTTCCGTCCTCCGCGTTCGGGCCGTCCAAATGAGATGGTGCTCGCCGTAAATGTCGGAGGGGCGATAATTCCGGCCGTTCTTTCCCTCTATCTTCTGGCTAACTCGCCTCATCCTGTCCGTATGTTTCTCGCGCTCGTCGCGGTGAGCTACGTGGTCTATCGCAATGCGCGGCCCGTCGCCGGCGTGGGTATCGCGGTCCCCTGGCTTATCCCGCCCATCGCCGCAGCACTGGCCGCCATGATCTTCGATTATCGCTATGCGGCCCCTACGGCTTATTTCGCGGGGACGTTGGGGACATTGATCGGCGCCGACATTCTTCACCTCGACAAACTCAGATACCTGCGCGCTCCAGTGGCGTCGATCGGCGGGGCCGGGACCTTCGACGGTATTTTTCTTGCCGGTATAATTGCCGTGATGCTCTCGCCAGTCGGGAGTTGACTTGCGGGATTCGTTGATGGATCGATCGGAAGGGAGGCGTTCTATGGCAAGCCAGGTCTATTTTACCGGTTTGCGCGCGGGATTCGATAACAGCCTGCTGACAAAAATCGAGCGTCTGGCGTCGGCTGCCGGCCTGAAGAAAATCGTCAGGCAAAAGGACCTCGCAGCGGTCAAGCTTCACTTTGGCGAACGAGGCAACACCGCCTTCGTCCGGCCCATGCTGGTTCGTCCCGTGGTCGATGCGCTCCTTAAAGCGGGCGCCAGGCCCTTTGTAACCGATACCGGGACGCTTTATATCGGCTCGCGCAGCAACGCTGTGGATCACTTGAATACGGCCCTCCTAAATGGCTTTGCTTACCCGGTCATCGGGGCCCCCCTTATCATTGCCGACGGCATTGACGGTGCCGACGAGGTGGCCGTCCAGGTCAACATGAAGCACTTCAGGGAAGTGTTTATCGCAACGGCCATAGTTCACGCCGACTCCCTTATCTCAGTCGCTCACTTTAAACTTCATGACGGATCGGGCATCGGGGGTGCGATAAAAAACCTCGGAATGGGGGCGGCTTCACGAAAAGGCAAAATGGCCCAGCATGCCGGCGTTGCCCCGCAGGTGATCGTAGAGAAGTGCACAGGCTGTGGGACCTGCCTCGAACAATGCGCACATGGCGCTGTAGCACTTAGCAAAAGAAGCGAAAAAAGCGAAAGAAGCGAAATGGTCGAAAAAATCCCAACCCCCCCTGCCCTCTCGGCCCCAACGGCCGCGGCTGCCAGGGTTTCGCGGATCGATCCCGACCTCTGTGTCGGTTGCGCCCGGTGCTTTCATGCCTGCCCGCAGCAGGCCATCTCTATCGATTGGGAATACAAAGACAAGGACCATTCAAAGTTTATCGAGAAAATGGTCGAATATGCCTGCGGCGCTCTTAGAGGAAAAGAAAAACGCTCGCTTTTCATCAATTTTCTTACTCAGATTTCTCCCGCCTGCGACTGCTACCCTTTTGCCGATGCTCCGATTGTGAGCGACATCGGCGTTGCCGCTTCAACGGACCCGGTAGCCATAGACCAGGCATGCGCGGACATGGTCAACCGCCGGCCTCATCTGGAAACCTCATGTCTTGGAGAAATCGCCGGACCTTGCCCCGACAAGATCAGGGCCGTTTACCCCGATATCGACTGGCGGCGCCAGTTGATCTATGCGTCCCAACTCGGCCTCGGCTCCACGGAATATGAGCTGGTGGAAATTTAGACGCCGGAATTAAGCGAATTTTTCGCTCGAAAGCTTAAGATTGCCAAACTCTTTGCGGCGGTTTATATTGCCCAACTTGGAAGCGCCAAGCTCACTGGTGGGGCTCCCGGACTTCAAATCCGGTGTGGGGGCGTGAAGGCGTTCCCAGGTGGGTTCGATTCCCATGCGCTTCCGCCAACTTAGAAAACATTAGTTTTTCACAATGTCATATCGAGCATTTCCTGTCCATCTCCTGTCCACGGATGCAATTTGAAGCCGTTTTGGTCTTCGGTCATCGGGTCCGAAATACGAGTCCAGGAAGCGGATTTCTGCCTTGAGGTATCAAAACACGTCTTTGCCGTTTCGTTGGAGAAATCGCCTTGTGATGGGCGGGTTTTGAGCACAGAATCGACGTTCTCAGGTCCGCGCGTATCAAACATCGTCTTCGGGATTTTGAGCAGGAAAAGCGCCCGTGAGCTTGCGAGAATGGTCTTAAAATCCATTTTGTCAGGTCAACCCATAGTGGAAACACGTCTGGATTTCCTTTGAACACCCGGATACACTTCTCTTCCGGCCTGCTCACGGGTCTAGGTGGTACTTTCTCAACTTGGCGTACCTCTGTCATATTTTTCGGCAGTGAAGGTGCCAGGGGGAGCGGAAACCCCGATAGCGGGATGTCGGCTTTTGCGTAGTCCTCTTCATCTCACTCGCTCAGAAACTCACTCTCTCAGGCTCAGCACATCTCGAACCAGTCACGCATTCTGCCAAATCCGCAGACTTCCGCTATACTAATCGGATTGCGGAAGGTGTTGACGTTTCAGACAGGACTGATAGACTGTTGAGGGGTGAGGTCGGAAAGAGAGTTAGACTCGGAGCCGATCACATTGAGCGCGGATGTGCTTTGGCGAGCGGAGTTTGCGCTCAATGGTTTGGCCTTCTAATCCGTCACTAAATTATACCCAAAAGACGGAAGGAAGGTCAAGATGCGATCCCAGATTATCAAGTACAACCCTGTTCATCCCCCAAGTATTTTTGTTTGGGAAACAATCGAGGGTCTTATGCATTGGATCGAGATTACTCGGAAATGCGTTGTTTTCGTGGGAGCCGTTGATGCTGATCTTGGAGGGTTTAGTCCTGTCGGCACGGGTTTTCTCATTGCCGTCTTTGAACGTGAGATAGAATTCGATTATATTGTCACTTGCAACCACGTCATAAAAGTTTGCCGGGACAACACATGGGTACGGATAAACTTGGTAGATGGTGGTTCGGAATGCAAATCTATCCCCCAAGATAATTGGTTTGTTGATAAGGCAAATGACATTGCCATATCCCCTTGTCCTCATTGGAGCAGGCCGAAATACGATGTAGCCAGAATCCATGAAAGGGACTTTGGCATAAAGGAATCTCTTGAATCTCCTGAGCTTTATCCTGGAGAAGAGGTTTTTTTGGTTGGACTTTTCACTAGTCACTACGGGGGCGTGCATAACATTCCAATCG
>DASPQK010000434.1:0-7870 GCA_035624985.1 Syntrophobacteraceae bacterium
CCTTTTCATTGACGAAATCCATACCGTGGTTGGCGCCGGAGCGACTTCCGGGGGGTCGATGGATGCCTCCAACATACTCAAACCGGCCCTGGTTGCGGGTGGACTGCGCTGCATCGGTTCCACCACCTTCGAGGAATATAAGAACCATTTCGAAAAAGACCGGGCGCTCAGCCGCCGCTTTCAAAAAGTGGAGATTCGCGAACCGTCGGTCGAAGAGACCTACCGGATACTGCTTGGGCTGCGGCGCTACTATGAAGAGCATCACGGGGTAAGGTACACCGACGGCGCGCTCAGGGCGGCGGCCGAGTTGGGCGGCAGGTATATAAACGACAGGTATCTGCCCGACAAGGCCATCGATGTGATCGACGAAACCGGGGCAAGCCTGCGGCTCAAAAAGGATAAACGCGTCCGCACCATTGTAGGGGTGCGCGATATTGAAACCGTTGTGGCCAGGATAGCCAGGGTCCCGGCTCGAAGCGTCACATCCGCCGATCAGGTCAGGCTCCAGAACCTTGATGAAGAACTCAAGGCAAGCGTTTTCGGACAGGACCGGGCCATCGAGACGCTGGTAAAGGCGATAAAGCGGTCGCGCGCGGGCCTGCGGGTGCCTGAAAAACCCATAGGCTCCTTTCTTTTAATAGGCCCCACGGGGGTTGGAAAGACCGAGGTGGCCAAGCAGCTGGCAAGAATTCTGGGAAACTTTTTCCTTCGGTTTGACATGAGCGAGTACATGGAAAAGCACACGGTCTCACGCCTTGTGGGGGCGCCTCCCGGATATATCGGCTTCGACCAGGGAGGACTTCTGACCGATGCGATCCGCAGGCAGCCTTACACGGTGCTGCTGCTCGACGAAATCGAAAAGGCCCACCCGGACCTTTTCAGCATCCTTTTGCAGGTAATGGACCACGCCACCCTGACCGACAATAACGGCAAGAAGGCGGATTTCAGAAATGTGATCCTGCTGATGACCTCCAATGCCGGCGCCAGAGAGATGAACGTGCCCTCGATCGGCTTTGCCGGAAGCGAGCCCCAGGATACTCGAGTCGCAAAGGGGATGAAGGCCGTCGAAAACCTCTTCAGTCCGGAGTTTCGCAACCGCCTCGACGCAATCATCGCTTTCAACGGCTTGAACATCGGGATAATGGAGCGCATCGTCGATAAGTTTGTGGCCGAAGTCGAAGAGCAGCTTGCGGAAAAGAACATCAGGTTCGAGCTTAGCGCCGGCGCCAGGCGATGGCTGGCCGAATCGGGCTACGACGCCAGTTTCGGGGCACGGCCCCTGGCAAGATTCATCCAGTCCGAGATAAAAGATATCCTTGCCGACGAAATCCTGTTTGGAAAGCTGGTGAAGGGCGGACGGGTGAGGATTTACAGGCCGGATGAAGAGACCGGCGCAGGGACGGAAAAACCCGACGGGCCGTGGACGGGGCATGAAGGACGCAGGACGGAAGAAGGAGGGGTCCCGGACCTCAGAACGGAAAACCTGATCTTTGAGTTTCCCGACAAAAACGTTGTGCACAACGCCGAAGAAACGGTTAGTAATTAAAGGGGGACGGAAGACCGAGGACGGATTCCTCATTCCCGATTACTAATTACTAATCGCTGATTGGGTTTTTGGTGCCTATTTACCAACTGACAGACGAGCTGCTCTTTCCACATCCGTCAATGTCCGACCCAATGGGTATCCTGGCCATTGGGGGCGATTTGTCGCCGCAGCGCATCCTGCTCGCTTACAGGCACGGGATCTTCCCCTGGTACCAGGACCCGGGTCCGATATTCTGGTGGTCCCCCGACCCGAGGCTGGTCCTGTTTCCGGGCGATATCAAGGTTTCCCGCAGCCTCGCGCGCGTCATCAAGAAACAGCTTTTTACCGTCACGATCGACCAGGCTTTTGGCGAAGTAATCCGCGCGTGCGCCCGGACTCGCGAGCAGACCTGGATTACCCCGGCAATGATCGAGGCCTACGATGCGCTGCACCGGCTCGGATATGCCCATTCATTTGAATCGTGGCATCAGGGAAAGCTCGTAGGGGGACTCTACGGGGTAGAACTGGGCAGGGCTTTTTTCGGCGAGTCGATGTTTTCGATTCAGAGCGACGCTTCCAAGGTCGCCCTTGTCTACCTCGCACGCCATCTTTTCGATAACCGGGGATTCGCGTTCATAGACTGCCAGACCACGACCCAGCACCTGAAAAGACTGGGCGCCAGGGAAATCCCGAGAAAAGAATTCCTGGAGAGGCTGCGAAGGGCGCTCGACGATAAATAGAAAGGTTAACCCCGTCGGGTCCATCTGAGAAGACGTAACTCTCGGTAACCCGCCCGACGGGATCTACGATTGAAAACATCATTGGAGACAACCGGGAGAATCAATCGTGACGCCTGAGCTCGACTATATCACGGTGAAGGGATTCAAGAGCCTGGCTTCAATCGAAAAGCTGCCCTTGACGCCGGTTAATGTGCTCATAGGCCCCAATGGGGCAGGCAAATCGAATTTGATCGAAGTCTTTTCGTTCCTGCACGCTATTCGTGAAGGCCGTCTGGGCGACTACGTCCGAAAGGCGGGCGGCGCAGAAAAACTGCTTCACTTCGGATCGAAGGTAACCGGTCGGATTGAGGTGCATATATCTTTTGGGGAGGAAGTAAACCAGTATCGACTCGAACTCCAACCCACAGCGGATGACAGCCTGTACCCTGCAAGTGAGACCGTCTACTTCTGGAATAAGAATTACAAGAGCCCTTATGAAGAGTCGCTCCTGGCTAACAATGGGGGCCGAGAGGCCGGGATAAGCAGATCTAACCTTAAGGGTACAGCCGACTGGGTTCGATGGCGTTTGGGACGGTGGCGGCTCTATCACGTGCACGATACCAGTTTCTCTTCTCCTATGAGGAAGACCGCAAGGATCCATGACAATCAGTTCCTGAGGCCTGATGGATCCAACCTCCCGGCTTTCCTCTACCTTATGCGCGAGGAACACCCGGCTCACTACCGCACGATTTGCCGCACTGTCCGGATGACCGCCCCGTTCTTTGAAGATTTTTATCTGAATCCGGACCCCCTGAATAAGGAAACGATACGGTTGTCATGGAAGCACAAAGGTTCGGATCAATATTTCGATGCTTCAAACCTCTCGGACGGCACGCTCCGTTTTATTGCCCTGGCAACGCTATTCCTGCAGCCGGAAGATTTTCTGCCCTCGGTCATCCTGGTAGATGAGCCTGAACTCGGGCTTCATCCTCACGCCATCACTTTGCTGGCGTCGATGGTCAAAGAGGTTTCGGCGAAGTCCCAGGTGATCCTTTCGACACAATCCTCGCTGCTGCTCGACAATTTCAACCCGGAGGACGTGCTTGTTGCCGACCGCGTAGAAGAAAGCGCTCAATTCAGCCGACTTGAACCTCAAAAGCTGGAGTCATGGCTGGAAGAATACAGTCTTGGCCAACTCTGGGAGAAGAATGAATTGGGCGGACGGCCCGGCGGAGCAGTTCATTAATGGCCAGACTGCTGATTCATGTCGAGGGACAGACAGAGGAAACTTTCGTGAACGACATTCTGCGGCCGCACCTTTATGGTTTCGGCTATAGTCATATTGGCGCCAGGCTCCTTGGCAATGCCCGGCAGCGGGACCGGCGCGGCGGGATCCGCCCCTGGAATGTTGTGCGAGGTGATATTCTGAAACACCTCAAGGAAGATACGGACTGTCTGGCAACCACAATGGTGGATTACTATGGTTTGCCAAAAACGGGCATAAGAGCGTGGCCCGGGCGGGAAAAAGCCGGCACGCTCCCTTATCCTCGGAAGGCGCCTGAAGTTGAGAAGGCCATTCTTGAAGACATCAGGGATGAAATGGGCCACGGATTCCGACGGTTTATGCCGTTTGTAATTATGCACGAATTCGAGGGGCTGCTGTTCAGCGATTGCGACGGCTTTGCCCGTGGAATTGAGCGACCAGAGCTTGCCGACCGGCTTCAAGCCATTCGCAGCGCGTTTTCTTCACCAGAAGAAATCAACGACTCACCGGCTACGCACCCCTCCAGGCGAGTGGAAAACCTGGTCCCCAACTATACGAAACCGTTAATGGGCGTATTGGCCGTTCTTGAGATCGGGATGGAAGCCATCCGAGCGGAGTGTCCTCACTTTGCCGACTGGCTTAAACGTCTTGAGGCCTGGCCGCAAGATGCAAAGAGAAAATAGAAGCTGGAAATGCTGGTCGAAAAAGTCTTAATCGTTGGCGCTGCCGGACGTGATTTTCACAACTTCAATGTCTACTTCAGACAAAACCCCCGCTACAGGGTGATCGCCTTTACAGCCGCTCAGATACCCAACATCGAAGGCCGCACATACCCGGCCGAGATTGCGGGAGAATTGTACCCCGAGGGGGTTCCCATCTATGCGGAAAAGGAGATGAGACGTCTCATACGGGAGCACCGCATCGACCTTGTGGCCTTTTCCTACAGCGACGTTTCATACCGGGAAGTGATGCATAAGGCGGCGGGAGCTATGGCCGAAGGGGCCGATTTTGTGCTTTTGGGCGCCACCTACACGATGCTCAGGTCCAAAAAGCCCGTCATAGCGGTCTGCGCGGTCAGGACCGGGGCCGGCAAGTCCCAGACCACCCGCAAGGTCGCCGGCATTGTTAAGGAAAAACTGGGCAAAAAAGTCGTCGTCGTGCGTCACCCCATGCCTTACGGAGACCTCGGTCGGCAGGTGGTCCAGAGGTTGTCGGCCTATGGGGATTTCGAACTCAACAAATGCACCATAGAAGAGCGGGAAGAATACGAACCCCTGATCGAGCGGGGGATAACGGTCTACGCGGGAATCGACTACGGACTGGTGCTGGCCGAAGCCGAAGCCGAGGCCGATATCATCATCTGGGACGGGGGCAACAATGATACGCCCTTCTTTTTCCCCGACCTGCACATAACGGTCTTCGACCCGCACCGGCCGGGCCATGAACTGTTTTACTACCCCGGGGAAACCAACATGATCATGGCCGACGCGGCGGTGATAAACAAGGTGGATACTGCGCCGGTAGGCAACGTGGAGAAGGTTAGACACAACATTTCCATCAGCAATCCCAAGGCAACCATAATACTGGCCGAGTCTCCCATAGCGGTGGATAATCCCCGGCGCATCCGGGGCCGCCGCGTGCTGGTGGTCGAAGACGGCCCCTCGATTACTCACGGCGAAATGCCGTATGGGGCGGCAACCATTGCGGCCCGCAAATTCGAGGCGGCCCGGATCGTAGAGCCAAGGCCCTTTGCGGTAGGCTCGATCAGGGAGGCTTTTGAACTCTATCCTCACATCGGGAGCCAGTTGCCCGCGATGGGCTACTCGCAGCGGCAGATAGAGGACCTCGAGGAGACGATAAACCGCGCCGACTGCGACCTGGTGATCTTTTCGACGCCGGCGGACCTGAGCGCCCTTCTTCACATTAATAAGCCTGCGATCCGGGTTCGCTACGAATATAAGGACCACGGCCCTCCCTATCTGGAAGAGGCGATCGAACAGAAACTGATCCGTGAACCCCGCTAAGGGCGGGGCGGGGCTGCGAAGAGCGAGGCAGCGCTGTGAACCTCGCTAAGCGCGCGGCGGGGCCTTGAGCCCGTGAACGGTGAGCCAATATGTGCTATTCTTCCTCAAGCCGGCCCATCCTGCTCGTTGCCCTTGGCGGCAATGCTCTCATCCGCCCAGGCGAGAGCGGGACAATAGACGAGCAGTTGAAAAACCTTTGCGTCCCCATGGCGCAAATAGCGCGCCTGTCAAGGGATTACCGCATCATAATCACTCACGGAAACGGCCCGCAGGTTGGACATCTTCTGCTCCAGCAGGAATGCTGCCCGCAGGTTCCCAGGCTCCCGCTGGAAATCCTGGTGGCGCAGACCCAGGGACAGATCGGCTACATGATTGAATCCACTCTCGACAACGAGTTCACCGAACTGGAAGGAGAGCACCAGCACCTGATCGTGACCGTACTCACCTACGTGCTCGTCGACCGGACAGACCCCGGCTTCACCTCGCCCTCAAAGCCCATCGGCCCCGTTTACCGTGAAGATTCCCCCCTGCGCGGCCATCCGACGGTGAAAACACCAGGAGGCATAAGGCGGGTGGTGGCTTCCCCCAGGCCCGTCACCATTATAGAAAAGCGGGAAATAAAGCGATTGATCGACATGGACTTCATCGTGATTGCCTGTGGAGGGGGCGGAATTGCGGTCATCAGGCACGGCAGGGCTTTCCAGGGAATTAACGCGGTAATTGACAAGGACCTGGCCAGCGCAAAGCTTGCAGAAGAAGTCGGGGCTCAAGCGCTGATAATCGCAACAAGTGTGGAGAGCGCCGCGATTTCATACGACACCCCGGCACAAACCTTCCTGCGCAAAATGAGCGTGGAGGAAGGGGAGCGCTACCTTGCACAGGGCCACTTTCCCGCGGGTTCGATGGGGCCCAAAGTCGAAGCGGCGCTCCAGTTCATAAAATCGGGCGGAAGCCGGGCCGTGATCTGCTCGATGGATTCCATCGAAAAGGCAGTGGCAGGCATGGCGGGAACGGAAGTGATGAGGAGCCGTGAATCGTGATCCGTGATACGTGATACGTGATGCCGCGAGGCGCGGGGCAGGCCCGTGGGTAGTGGGTCATTTTCATTTTGTTGCCTTTCCCTTTTCACTTGGATGTTTATCCGCCCAAGCTAAAATTGGAATATGGTGGAGAAAGCCAAACCATCCCGAGATTTGAACCAGCTTGCCAGTACAGTCTGGCGAAGTTTGTGAGAAGTGAAAGAAAAGTTATCAGAAGCAGTCACGATCCGAAGCACATTCCTACCTCGTATGTCGAGCGTCAGAACCTCACAATGAGAATGGGAATGCGCCGATTCACCCGACTAACCAACGGATTCTAAAAAAAAGTTGCCAACCTTGCCCCTGCTGACACCCTGAATTTTATTTATTGCAAATGATTTCATTGATCAAACTAGTACATTGTCAACTTAGTTAGTTATAGTTGAATAGTGCCTTTCCAACTTTTGCCGTGCCTTAGTTTTGCTAAAGCTCCAGTTCACCCTGGCTTTGATTTTGTTGCGTTCCTCGACCAGCGCGTAGACCTCGTTTTTGAGTTGCTCCTGGGTGGCTATACGGCGGTCGAGACATTGTTTTGAGATTACTGATAGCTCGATTTCTGCCATGTTCAGCCAACTGGCCTTCTTGGGAGTGTAGTGGAGCTCGAATCTGGAATCCAATTTGAAAGCTTCCTCCGGGCTGAAAAGCTTGTAGAAGGACCCCGGATTGTGGGTGCTCAGATTGTCT
Source organism: Syntrophobacteraceae bacterium (assembly GCA_035624985.1). Taxonomy (GTDB): domain Bacteria; phylum Desulfobacterota; class Syntrophobacteria; order Syntrophobacterales; family Syntrophobacteraceae; genus SbD1. Next base: position 7,296 of record DASPQK010000434.1, read on the forward strand.
TGGATGATCACGATCTTTTCGACATCCGGATAATGTAGTTCGGAAAGCATCTTCATGAACATGGCGTATTCCCTGCCGGTGCGGTGTTGGAACACTGTGCAAACACGGTTGCCGGCAAGAGGTTCAAGGGCAGTAAACAAATTACAGACGCCGTTGCGTTCATACTCGCTATCTTCCCGCTTAACCTTACCCGATTCCATCGGGATAGGTTGCACCACATCGCCGATCAACTGGCAGGGGCGCTCGTCCAAATTTATTATTGGGCGCCTTGGATCGTAGGGTAACTCATGCTGGTGGAGCACATCTTCCATGTGCCAAATGAACTCCGGGGTAATTTGCCCAATGCACCACATCCTCTTCAGATGTGGCTTCAATTCGTTTTTTTTAGGAACTTGCGAATGCCTGCATGTGAGATAGTGTCAACTAACTCAAGCTCTACCGCTCTATCAGCCAGCAGGCGCAACGTCCAACGTTTTCGGCCTTCAGGCGGATCTGAACAGGCAAGGGCCGTGATGTGGGCAGCCGTCAGGCCAGCCAACTTGGGAGGTTTTCCAGACCGTGGTTTTTCCTCCAAA
>DASPQK010000435.1:0-12647 GCA_035624985.1 Syntrophobacteraceae bacterium
AATATCCCGAAGACTTTCGGCCCCGAGATCCGGCATAGGCCAAACAAAGGAACTGATCGAACGTGGTAAAGGTTTTGACCCTATGCTCTCCCCGATATCGGCGAACACAAAGATTGAAATCGTGCCGGGGGAAGAACTGAATCAATTGCCTGAAAACGGTTTTGTCGGAACTCATAGATACCCTCCCATTGTGTCGGAAAGGGTACCATCAATGGAAATTCAAATAGAAAATGAAAACTTATGTCAAAGAACTATATAATTCATCTACTTGTACTTGGCGTTATTCATTGAAATTTTACCGGACAGTGGTGACTCCTGCTATAAAATGACATCATTTCTATAATGCAGCATCCGAATTGCACAACGCCTGGAGCGTCAGTGCTTCGCCAAATCCTTGCCCGCTGTTCCGCGAGAGATGATTTTAACCCATGTTTACCTTCCCGTGAATGGTTTTCTAACACGATCGTAATGAAATGGTTGAACGCCGTGAAAACAAGCCAACGGGCGATGCGAACTTCTTCCGAGAAAGGATACCTCAAAGAGACCAAGAGCTCCGATGATCCGGAATGGCCTGATCCGTAACGGAGTTTGGCCTTTTCAAGGTCAAAGTGTGTTGACAGGGCAGATCGGATTCGATATTTTTCACCTTTAAACACAGGAGGCTGAAGTGATCCTACGTGAGATAAAAGACATTCTTGAAGCGGAAGTGATCACTGGAGAAGAGCAAATGGACATGGAAGTGAAAACAGCTTTTATGGCTGATCTTATGAGCGATGTCCTTGCTTTCGCTACGGCTGGAAGTCTGTTGATAACCGGACTGGCCAATGCACAGGTTCTGAGAACGGCAGATGTGACCGACATCGCGGCAATTATCATTGGCCGAGGTAAGAGTCTTTCCCCGGAAACCGTACAGTTGGCCGGAATGCTGAGTATCCCTATTCTCACGACTAAATTTATTCTTTTTGAAATTGCCGGACGTTTGTATTCAAAAGGTATCAGGGGATGCATAGAGAAGGTGGGGAATAAATAGCGTCGTCGTGGATGAAAAATCATTGTATGAAGGATGTTTTCTAGTTGCCGGGGGCAATTTCGGCGATGCAGGAGCGGTATCGAGCAGCATCAAGAAAATTCTGAAAAAAATGCAGCTGCCCGGCGATCTGGTGAGGAAAGCTGGTCTGGTCTCCTATGAGTCTGAAATCAATATTGTTTCATATGCAAGAAGAGGGATGATCCGCCTTCACGTCGAGCCCGACCACATTCTAATTGAGGCTATCGATGAAGGGCCGGGCATCCCGGACATAGAACTGGCGATGCAGCCCGGCTATTCCACCGCGAGTCCCAAAATCAGAGAAATGGGATTTGGCGCCGGAATGGGACTTTGCAATATAAAGAGCTTTTCCGACATATTTAAGATTTCATCCGAAGTTGGAAGGGGAACGTATCTCAAAATGATCATAAAAACGATTAGAGACTCTCTCCATAATCGAGAAAAAGGGAGCGGAATGACGTGGTCTTAGAGTCTATCGTCAAAGCCCTGAATTTAAAAATTAGATCCGGCGAAGATAAGCTTAGCGCAGAGGTCAGTGGGGGATACACTGGAGATCTGTTGAGTGATGTTATTGGAAACAGCAAGGAGGGTGACATCTGGATCACCCGCCAGGTCCACCAGAATATCGTTGCTGTGGCCAGTCTCAAGGATCACGCAGCAATCGTCCTTGTCCAGGGTTGTGAACCGGCAGAAGACACCCTTGATAAAGCGAGAAAAGAAGGAGTCGCAATCCTGATATCGGACTTATCTGCTTTTGAGGTAACGGGCAGAATATATAACCTGATTAATTCAATCTCGAAATGAAAGATTGGATGACCCATTGTCTTGATCAATATCTGCTGCATAGGTCAATGGTCTCAGAATGATTGGAAAAATTACCTATGTTCAGGGCGTTCCGCTGCGATCTTCATATACATACATGCCTTTCACCATGTGCAGACCTGGATATGTATCCTACTGCCGTAGTCGAGAAATGTATTGCAGAACAATTGGACATAATTGCGATATGCGATCACAATGCCATGGAAAATGTGCCATTCGTATTGAAATCGGTCGAAGGAAAACCCCTTACTGTGCTTCCCGGGATGGAAATAACAAGCAGCGAAGAAGTTCATGTCCTGGCTCTTTTTGATAACCTGGACGACCTGCTGAGTATTCAACACGTCGTTTATGCTCATCTTCACGGGACCAACAGAGAGGAGAAATTTGGGTGTCAGGCCATCGTCAATGAATTAGACGAAGTGGAGGGTTTTAACGAAAAATTTCTTCTCGGTGCGACAGGGCTGCCTTTACTTGATATAGTTCATCATATTCACAGGTTCGACGGACTTGCAATCGCGGCTCATATCGACCGGGAAAGTTTCAGTGTCCTTGGCCAGTTGGGTTTTATCGACCCGGAGATTAACTTCGATGCCTTCGAGATATCATCAGGGACGGGCATAAAAAATGCCCGGTCAAGATACCCGGAATTAAATCATTTCCCATTTGTCATGTCATCAGATGCGCATGCTATCAAAGATATCGGTCAGGGGGTGACGACGATGTTCCTGGAAGCGGGCACCATATCTGAGTTGAAGATGGCCTTTGAGCATCGAATGGGAAGATTTATTCAGGAGATATAGATGCTCGAGATCTCCCTTCATATCCTGGATATTGTGGAAAATTCAACCAGGGCGGGAGCTAAGAGAATCTGTATTGAAGTTTTGGAAGATACCAAAAGGGACCTTCTGTCTTTGGAAATCCAAGACGATGGGGCAGGCATGAGCGAAGACGTTCTGAAAAAAGCCGTGGATCCGTTTTTCACCACGAAAACGGTTCGCAGCATCGGGTTAGGTCTTCCAATGCTTGCTCAAGCCGCTGAAGCAACGGGCGGCAGATTCGCAATAGAATCGAAGAGCAGTGAAGGAACGAGAGTTGTAGCCGAATTTAAGCTTAGCCACATCGATCGACAACCCCTTGGCAATATTGCGAGTACTTTGGTGACGCTTGTCGCGGGCAATCCTGATGTTGATTTCATATACCGCCATCGGCACGATGACCGGGAATATATCTTTGATACCGGAATCGTCAAAAAAGAAATCGGCGACGTGCCCATTGACAATGTGAACGTGTTGAATTTCATTAAGGAGCATGTTCGGGAGGGGCTCGAAGAGATAGGAGCTGAAGCCTGAATCGCTGGTCAGACGTATTTTTCGGAAAAGGGGGAAATTAACTATGATTTCGATAGATCTGCTAAAAAGCTTTGGGCTGTTCGAAGGGTTCAGTGATGGAGATCTGAAAGGATTTGCAGACGTGGCCGCTATGGAATCTTATAAGGCGGGGGTCGAGCTGTGGAAACAGGGAGATCCGGCGGAATATATGCTCCTGCTGCTTGAGGGAAAGGTCCTCATGACGTTGGATATCGACGCAGGACCCCATAGAGCGCCGATACACGTCACAGTCGATATCATGAGCAAAGGTGAAGCCCTTGGATGGTCGTCGGTCGTTGAACCCTATGTTTATACCAGAACTGTGCGCTGTCTTGACGATTCGAAAATGGTAGCCCTCAAGGGGGCGCAACTCAGGGAGATATTGAACGAAGACAGTGGCCTCGGATTCAAGTTTATGTGCTCCATAGCAAAATTGCTCCGAAACCGCCTCTCTCACACCGAGATCATACTTGTCGGAGAACGAGGTCTTTCCATCCTGTCAAAGGACTGAGCAAAGATAACCAGTTTTCGATGATTGGAAACCTGTCATTCACTTGCACCGGGAGGCAGCGAATTCACCAGGTGGAGTATATAATCTACCGCCGGGTTCACAAGGGATCTGGTATCTGCGGAAAGACCGCGGTGGAAGTCAAAGTCATAGCCGCGAATGGACACAAGGTGTCCGAAAGGTTCAGGTTGGTTCAAAAGCTTTAACAGCGCCAGAAGCATCGTAGGGGTCATGTGGTGAGTGAACGTGGAGGGGGTGAATTGCGCAGATACGGGCGTGCAGTAAAGATTGTCGATGCCCTCATAAACATGTGAGTCTACGAAGATGACCTGGCGGTAATCAGGCAACACATCCGTTAACTCCGGCGCCAGTTGAACCAGGAAAATGGAATCCACCTCCTGACCCAGTTCTTCCAGGCCGGTGTTGCCCTCGCTTAATTTTTTTTGATGCAGGCGCTCCCGTAGAGCATTGACTACCCAAAAAGCAATACCATCGTCAGCGCGATCTATGTTCCCGTAGCCAATGACCAGAGTACGGGATGGTTGCTTCTCAATTTTCATAAAACCGTGAACCTTGGATTTTAATATTTGACGTGGACTTCTGTAAACGGGCAAAAAGAAGAGTGGGGGTTAGAATTCCCAACCCCTCACCCCTCTCCGCATCCGATCAGTTGGTATTACGGGATATGCGGTCAAGGACAATGCCGTCAGCCGCCACCAGGATGATTTCCAACGGCATTTTTCCCATAGCGTGCGTGGCGCACGAAAGGCATGGATCGTAGCACCTGATAGCCGCTTCCACCCGGTTCAACATTCCTTCGGTCAGCTTTGTGCCGTCAATGCAAGCCTTTGCTACCAGTCCAGACGCAGTGTGCATGGCCCAATTATTATTACCTGTGGCCACGATGAGGTTCACTCTGCTCAATCGCCCATCTTCGTCCGTACCGTAATCGTGGAACAAGGTCCCGCGAGGAGCTTCGATAACTCCAACTCCCTGGCCGGGAAGCCTCGTCGGCGCAGGATAAGCGCGGATATCGGTCGACATAATATCCGGATCGTCAAGCAGCTGGGGAACGCGCTCCAGAGCATAGACGAGCTCTATCAACCTGGCGTAGTGGTAATAGAGCGACCCTTCAACAGGCTTGCCGCCGTTGATCTGCTTAAAAACCTTAAATTCCTCGTTGGCCAGCGGCGTGCCGATTTTGTCAACAACGTTCAGGCGCCCCAGCGGGCCAACTCTATACGTTCCGTTCGGCCAGCCCAATTTGCGGTAGAAGGGAAACTTAAGGAACGACCAGGGTTCCACATGCTCGCCCACGTATGAAAGGTAATTGGCCGGATCGAACTGCGCGATCGTTTTGCCTCGGGGGTCCCTGATCCGGATCTCGCCTTCGTAGAGTTGAAGCCCTCCTTCCATATCCACCAGGCCCATGTAGTTTGAGGGAAAAGCTGCAAAGGAGCCGGCCAATTCTTTGTTGCTTCCCAGCCAGTCCTTACCAATGCTCACCGCCACCTTAGCGGTTTCCACCGCCTTGTCGAATCCGGCAAGGATTTCGTCGCGATCCTTTGAAGTGAGGGCAATGTTAACCCCGCCGGGAACGGCGACATTGGGATGGACACGCTTTCTTCCCAATTTTTCGATGATCTGCTGACCATAACGGCGCAGGTTCACGGCTTTCAACGCCAGTTCAGGGTTCGCCTGGATAATTCCCACGACGTTGCGAATTGCGGGATCGGCATCGAAACCCAAAACCAGGTCGGGAGCAGCCAGGTGGAAGAAATGCATGCCGTGCGACTGTATATATTGGCCCATGTGCAGTAACTCGCGCAGCAGCTTGGCCGGCCGGGGCGGCTCCACGCGAGCGACGCCGTCGCAAGCTTTCGCCGCGGCCAGATGGTGGCTCACCGGGCAAATACCGCAGATGCGTTGAGTGATCTCCGGCATCTCAAAATAGGGGCGACCTTCGCAGAACTTCTCCAGGCCGCGGAATTCATCTACATGGAAGAATGACTGCTCCACTGTGCCCTGTTCGTTCAGATGCACCGTTATCCGACCGTGACCTTCGATGCGTGTGACTGGTTCGATCGTGATCTTTCGAGGACCCATAGCTCTTCTCCTAGTCATATTTGAAATATTGCGGTGGAAAAGTCACGGGCACGCGCCCGGCAAGCAGCTCCGACAACGCGAAAAAAATCGAATCAGCACTCGGAGGGCAGCCCGGGATAAAAAGATCGACTTTTACCACGTCACCAATGCCCGTGACCCTGTCCAGGGGCTTTCCGAGCTCAGGGGAATCAGGGATGAGTCCATCTACCACGCTCTCTGCATCCAGGTAGGCACGTTTCAATGCCGCGTCTGTACCCACCAGATTCCGCATAGCAGGCACATTTCCAAAAGCGGCGCAATCGCCAAGGGCGATAAGAATCTGGCACCGCTCCCGCATCATCTTGGCAACATCAATATTGTGAGTGTTACAGATTGCCCCTTCCAGAATGCCCACAGTCACACCTTCTTTGGGTGGGTGTTTAAGGTCGGTCACAGGACTCGATGTGATTTCCACCGCTTCCAGCAGTTTCACGATGCGTTCATCAATGTCCAAAAACGACATATGACATCCCGCGCAGCCAGCCAGCCAGTCAGTGGCTATCTTGACTTTTGCCATGATACATCTCCTTTCACTTGAGTTGCCGGGACGCGTTAACTGAAATCTCGTCCAACGAAGACCCAAGCCTCTTTCCCAGTTTCTCTGCCAGTAAGGAGAGGACTTCCCAGTCCGGCTTGGCTTCTCCCGCGGGATCCACCGCTTTATTTGCTTTCTGTACACGGCCCTCTGTGTTTGTCAGAGTCCCTGTTCGCTCAGACCATATGGCCATCGGCAGAACCACGTCAGCCCGCTCGGTCACAGGAGATTTGAAACTGGCCTGCACGGCGAGAAATACGTTCTTATCGACACCTTTCAGCACGTCCGTGATGCCACAGTCCTGTTCACCGACCAAAGCATACAACACTTTGACTGCAGAAGGCTTAAAGCCGTTAGTAAATCCGAAGGCCACCGCAGCACGGGTGTTGACACCGGGCTCAAGGGGCACAAAAGCAGCCTTGCCCTGCAACTTTTTCAGGACGCCGGCGGCCTCTTCCGTTACACCAGCCCCATAGAGCACGATAGGCTGTGCGGCACGCCCGGCGATTTCAATGGCCTTATTCACATCGGCCATCTCCACGTTCATGGAAGCAAAGGGCGCCAACCCATTGTCCTTGCCGCCCGCCACAATGAGCCGCGCACCCTTGTCAACCGCACGCTTAACAAAAAAGGATGAGACCGGTTGATCCTTGACGGGGTCGGCGCCCACCACAAGAATTACATCGCTTTTCGCGATATCGGCAAGCCAACCTTTAGGTTCGATCTGTTCTGGAGCAGTGTCGTTGAGCAAGCCTAAGTTGGGTGCTTTCAACTTTCGACGGAATAACATGTCCAGTAGGGAAAGCGCCTCGTTAGTACAGTTGCTGGAAGTCAACACCCCAAGCTCGTTGGCGCGCGCCCCGCCGACACGGTCGGCGATCGCCCGCAAAGCTTCATCCCAGCCCGCCTGTTCAAGTTTGCCGGCACGCCGGAGCAAAGGCTTGGTGACACGTTCTCGACCCTCATAGAGCGGGTCGAATCGGCCGTACTGACAAAGCAGTCCGCCGCTCACCTCTGCGTCCCAATCTCCCTGAATCCGCAGAACATTTCCTGCACGGGTGACGATTTCCGTTCCGCAACCAACGCTGCACCCGCTGCAAATACTTTTGACGACTTCGGTCTGCTCGTCACGGCCCATGAAAGAGCTTCGGCGGTCAAAAATGGCGCCCGTAGGACATACCTGTGAGCATGTGCCACAGGAGATACAGGAAGAATCCCCCCATGGCAAACTAGCGTCACAATGGATCATCGACGAATTGCCGCGATTCCGCAACCCCAGCGTGTGATTGCCGACCAGATCGCTGCAGGCGCGTTCACACCGGCCGCAAAGAACACACCGGTTATGTTCCATGACCAGGTACTTGTGTGAGGAATCTATCGGAAAGGCCTTTGTATAAGTTGGGTAGACCCAGTGATCGAGGCCGTAGCGATACCCGAGATTTTGCAATTCGCAGTTCCCGGACGCCTCGCAAAACGGACAGTAATGGTTTCGTTCCGAGAACAACATGTCGATGATGAATTTCCGCGCCTTGACCACCTGCGGTGATTCTGTCTGTACTTCCATTCCCTCAGTGATAGGGAAAGTGCAAGCCGTAATCAGAGTGCGCTGTCCTTTAACCTCTACAACACATATTCGGCAAGCACCGATCGAAATCAATACAGGGTGGTCACAAAGCGTCGGGATGTCTATACCCGCCTGCTCTGCAGCCTGGAGAATCGTACTGCCAGGAGGCGCGCTGACTTTCTGGCCATTCATTGTTATGTTGACCATATCCATCGTTTGTCACTTCTCCCTTTGTAATGATCTGTTGGTATATGGTGTTGTGTTTTTTATGCTCACAGCAACAGTACCATATCTTCGCATCCGGATCCGGAATCAGTCGATTTCAGCATCACACCGCAAGCAGCGGCATGCCTCCTTTACAGCCTGCATTCTCTCGAAGCCAAGCTCAACTTCTGCAAAGTCACGCCTCCTCCTAGCGGGATCCAATTCCGACATTTTCGCCTGCGGCGCCTCTACGGATTCCTCGTCGAGGATGAACGGCACCTCGATCTCTTCTTCCGGTGGTTCCTGGTATGCCGGTTCGCCGTTTTCCATTCTTATGCAGCTGTCCATCTCACGTGCCGCCCGGTGCCCGGCGGCAATGGCGCCTATAACCGTGTCGGGTCCCGTCAATGCATCCCCTCCGGTAAAATATTTTGGATTTGCCGTTTGGCTCTTGCTTCCGCGGGCCAACTCAAAGGTCGACCACTTGCTGATACCGACGCCGCTTTCCTTCGGGACAAAGCTCATATCCGGCGCCTGGCCGATGGAAGAAATGACGGCATCAACACTGAGAGTAAATCCGGATCCAGTAATCGCACCGGGTATCTTTCTACCGCTCTTGTCGAAATCCTTGAGATGCATGCGTTCACAGGTAATCCCGCAGACCTTGCCGTCCTTGTCTTCAATTTTGAGCGGGGCGACCAGGACCTCAATCTTGACTCCTTCTTCTTCCGCTGCAAGGATTTCCTCTTCCGCTGCTGGCATGTCTTTTTTCTCGCGGCGGTAGAGGATCGTCACATCCGCGCCAAGGCGCAATGCTACACGAGCTGCGTCTATGGCTGAATTGCCGCCGCCGATGACGGCCACCTTCGTACCCAGCCTTTTCTTGCCGCTCAACCAGTCTTCTTCGTTGTTATTAAAGTCTCTAAGGAATTCCACGCTGCCGAAGACACCCGAGAGGTTTTCTCCCTGCACGCGCATCGACTGGCTCTTGTGAGCACCCGTGGCCAGAAACACATAGTCGAATTCACTGTCCAGCTTCTCGAAGGAAATCTCTCTGCCCACACGCGTGTTGCATTTGATCTCCACACCGAGGTCTTCGATGTTATCCTTGATTTCGCTTGCGAGAATATCCCTTGGGAGCCTATAGGCGGGAATTCCCCAACGGAGCATTCCACCCGGCTCAGAGAGTTCTTCGAACACGGTTACTTTGTAGCCTCTTAACGCAAGGTCTCGAGCAGCGGTCAGACCTGCGGGTCCAGCGCCTATAACGGCGATCTTTTGCTTTCTGGTTACGGGAGCCGGCGCGGTTTTCGGCTTTGTCGCATGGTCGGCCACAAACCTTTTGAGGAACTTAACGGCAATGGCTTCATCAAGATTGCTTCTTCGGCACTTGCTCTGGCACTTATGGTCGCAAACCCGGCCACACACGGACGGGAAGGGGTTAGTTCTCAACATGACCTTATATGCGTCGTCAAAGCGTTCTGCTCGAACCAGCGCCACGTAGGCCGGGACGTCCATTCCCGCAGGACAGGTATGCTGGCAGGGCGATTTAAAGAGCGCCGAACATACGACGGCCCTGCATCTTTTTTCTCTTATATGCTCTTCATATTCATGCCTGAAGTAGCGGATGGTGCTGAGCACCGGGTTCGGAGCCGTTTGTCCCAGACCGCAAAGAGAAGCATTTTTTATGATTTCACCCATCTCTTCGAGGAGTTCGATATCTCCTTCCTTGCCCATGCCCTGGGTGATGTCGGTCAATATGTCGAGCATCCTCTTAGTTCCAGCCCGGCACGGGGTACACTTCCCGCACGATTCATCCTGGACGAAATCCATGAAGAAACGGGCCATATCCACAGCGCACTTGTCCTCATTCATGACAATCAAACCGCCGGAACCCATAATGGCGCCCAACTCGGTGACCCTCTCATAGTCGATCGGAGTGTTGAGATGCTCTATGGGTATACATCCACCGGAAGGTCCTCCGAGTTGCGCGGCCTTAAACTTCTTGCCGCCGGGGATACCGCCGCCGATATCGTAGACTATCTGCCCGAGGGTGGTTCCCATCGGGACCTCGACAAGACCGACATTGGCAACGTCGCCTGTCAGCGCGAAGACTTTTGTGCCTTTGCTTCTTTCCGTTCCTATTGCGTTATACCAGGATGCCCCGTTTAGAATGATCTGGCCGACATTGGCAAATGTCTCAACATTGTTCAGAACGGAGGGCTTGCCCCAAAGTCCTGCAATGGCGGGAAAAGGCGGCCTAGGACGCGGCATGCCGCGCTTGCCCTCGATGGAAGTCATCAGGGCCGTTTCTTCACCGCAGACGAATGCCCCTGCGCCCTGATAAACCTCTATATCGAGGTCAAATCCCGTATTAAGGATATTCTCCCCCAAGAGCCCATATTCCTTAGCCTGATTGATTGCGACATCCAATCGATGAAGGGCCAGAGGGTACTCTGCGCGGCAGTATATATACCCCTGGTGAGCCCCGATGGCTTTGGCGGCAATGACCATTCCTTCAAGGACGGCATGGGGGTCGGCTTCAAGGACGCTTCTGTCCATGAAGGCGCCGGGATCGCCCTCGTCGGCATTGCACAGAATATATTTCAGATCCCCGGGCGTCTGGGAACAGAACTTCCATTTGAGACCCGTAGGGAAGCCGGCGCCTCCTCTTCCACGCAATCCCGAATCCAAGACCTCCTTGATGATCTGTTCCGGGGCCATTTCCGTAAGGGCCTTTGCCATTCCCGCATAACCATCCCTGGCAATGGCCTCGTCAATGTTTTCCGGATCGATCACGCCCCTGTTTTTCAATACTATGAGATTCTGGAGAGCGAAAAATGGAATGTCATGCATTCGCGGAATGACTTCATGAGTAATCGGCTCCTTGTAGAGAAGCCGCTCCAGAATCCTTCCTTTTACCAGATGTTCTTCGACGAGTTCCGGTATGTCATCGGGGGTTGCCGAGAGATAGACGACGCCCTCCGGATAGGCTACTATTACAGGGCCGAGCGCGCAAAATCCGTTGCAGCCGGTCTCAACAACTTTGACTTCTCCAGAGAGTCCCCTTTTATCAATCTCTTCCTGTAAAGCCCTCCTGACATTGATGCTTCCGGAAGCATGACACCCGGTTCCACCACAGATCAAAAAATGCGAACGGAAGACTTTCATATTGATATTATTCTCCTGCACATATGTAAGTTATCTTCACCACAAAGATGCGCTGGTCTCATTTCTGTGAACCACGCCGCGCCTCAGATCCTGGCCATCGCAAACATCGTCTGGACCTCTCCCAGGAGAACATGTCGCCTGAAGACCTGGCGCATCTTGTTTGCATCCATTTGTCCATAGAGAATGGGTTCCCGGCCGAGAATTTCCACCGTGACCATGGGTTCTTTGCTGCACATGCCGGCGCAGCCGGAAGTGGTGACCAAAATATCCGTGGCCCCTGCCTCGGCGATTTCACCCATCAGTGAATCCATCACTTGCCTGGCGCCGGCGGCAATGCCACACGTACCCATATGCACCGTAATTTTTGCCCTCTGCCCCCCTTCTCTCAGGGAGACTTCAGAAAGGACCTTTTCTTTTATTTTTTTCAAATCTGCTATCGTTAATTTTGCCATATCTGATCACCTCGTCCTTCACTTGTACTGGGCAAGTACATCTTTGACCTTCGCCGGCTTGCACCTTCCATGGACGTTCGAACCCACGAAAATAACGGGACCCAGTCCGCAGGCGCCAACACAACGCACTGTTTCAAGGGTAAAAAGCCTGTCGGGGGTCGTTTCCCCTTCTTCCACGCCGAGTTGTCTTTTAACGGTCTCACACAGGACCTTACCGCCGCGGACGTAGCAGGCGGTACCCAGGCAGACTCGCATGGTGTGCTTGCCGCGCGGCGTCATCGTAAAGAACGAATAAAAGGTCACGACCCCGTAGACCCGGCTCAGAGGCAGACTTAGCCCGTCGGCGACTATCTTCAGTATAGGCATTGGGAGGAATTCGAGTACGGCCTGAGCCTGTTCTAAAACGGGGATCAACGACCCGGGCTTGTCCTTATTCCTGGCAATAATTTCATCCAACGCTTTCAGCTGGTCCGGTGTAAACTCCCTGCTTATGTCGATTTCATCGTTTGCCGCTGGTGCCATACACTTTGCCTCCTTGGAATTAAAAAAACTTTACGCATTTCAGGAAGTCCCAATATCCAGGCAAGTTCACCCATATTAGCCCCGTTCCTGCTCCTCACTGCCGGCTATATCAGTCCTTCTTCATTGCGTTCAGAACAACGTGGCTGACGTCCCTGATTTTGATATTTTCCCTGTCGAGGTTCTTCACGCCGTCCATGAACATCGAGCGGCAGTACGGGCAAGCCGTGCATACGGTATCCGCGCCGGCTTCCACGGCCATCTTCGAGCGCGCTATGTTGATGCGTTCGCCTTCGGACTCTTCCATCCACA
>DASPQK010000436.1:0-2721 GCA_035624985.1 Syntrophobacteraceae bacterium
CGGGAGACGGCATAGCTGAACGCCTTGCGCACCCGAACGTCGTCAAACGGCTTCTTAGTTATATTAAAAAAGAGCACCTGCACTTCACAAGGCCCGAATGGCTTTATTTTGACCTGGGGAAAAGCGGAAACCTTTTCAACCCATTTGTCTTCTCTCACCCCTTCGATGATCTGAAGCTCGTCGGTTCTAAGGCCCATTTCTCTCGAACTAACGTTGGGTATATAGCGCACCACGACCTGATCGAGAATGGGCTTGCCCCGGAAATACTTGGGGTTGCGCGATAGGATTGTCTTTTGTTGAGGCTCGTAGCTTTCGAACTTAAATGGTCCGGTCCCGATCGGATGTGTTTTGTACCAGTCAGCTCCCTGGCTTTCAATGGCCTTTTTGGAAACAACAAACCCGCCCGCGTAATTTGCCACCTTGCATATGAACAAGGTCTCCGAAATCGGTTTCTCCATTGTTATCTCGACCTTATACGGATCCACCGCCTTGAAATCCATTCCACGGTATTCTCCGGCATATGCCGAGGTATCCGGACTGGCCGCTCGCTTCAACGAGAAGACTACATCTTCGGAGGTCAATTCGTACCCGTTGGGATATCCCGGAAAGGGGTGGAAGAAAACTCCCTTTCGCAGAATGAAGGTGTACGTCTTCCCGTCGGCGGACAACGTCCATGATTCGGCCAGATCCGGCTCAATGTCGACCTGATTTCCAGGAGTATAGCGCACCAGACCGTTGAATATCATATCGAGAGTGCTGCGGTCCACTGTCGACGCCGCTCGATGCGGATCGAACGTTTGCGCATCTCCCGCATCGTAGGCGACGGTGAGCACCTGCTTACCGGCAAGTTTCTCCTGGGCTGGCGAAGTAAAGGCGAAAAGAAATGTCAGTACCACTGCAAGAAAAACGATTCCGGGCCATCTTCTCATAGACTTCTCCTTCCGAAAAAAACAGAAGACAAAAGCTGGTATTCGTTGGGGTCGAACCAAATTACCGCAATTTAGCTGAGGTCTGTAACACTAACACGAATACAGATTTTGTCGAAAAGTAAAATTACTTCAGATCGGCAAATATGGAATTTTCAATCCATGCGGTAAGCATGTATCATTAAATAGAGATAATAACGCATACATGGGTGTCACCTTCCGGAGTTTTCCCGCTGATCGTCCAAACCACGTTGGTGAAACAATTTTTATCATTACGGCCTTGTTTGACATGCCGGATTACTGATGCTATTTGTGTCATGATCTCCATCTTACCCAACCGGCGCCGTGAACGGTGACTCGAAAGGGGAATCAAAGCCATGGGTGCTCCAATGATCGAATGCGTGCCCAATTTTAGTGAGGGCCGCCGGGACGAGATTATCGAAGCCATAGTGCGTCCGTTCAAGAACAGGAAGGGCTGTGCTCTACTGGACTCCCGCGCCGATAAGGACCACAATAGGCTGGTCGTCACTGTTGTGGGCTCGCCCGAGCCGATTGAGGATGCTCTCCTGGAGGCATCCCGAGTGGCGATCTCGCATATCGATCTTGAGCGGCATCAAGGGGGACACCCGCGCATCGGAGCCATCGACGTGATTCCCTTCATCCCGCTGCAAAACATTGACCTGGCAGGTTGCGTGAAACTGGCCCACGCTTTTGGAAAGCGGTTCTGGGAAGAAACCGGAGTTCCAGTATATTTTTACGGGGAAGCCGCATTGAGGCCCGAGCGGCGGGCCCTGGAGGTGATTCGCAAAGGCCAGTACGAGGCGCTAAAGTCGGAGGTCGTCAACCCGGAAAGGCGCCCCGATGTGGGAGAGCCGAAACTTCATCCCAGTGCCGGGGCTTCGGTGATCGGCGCTCGATCCTTCCTCATAGCTTTCAACGTCAATCTGGG
This sequence comes from Syntrophobacteraceae bacterium, assembly GCA_035624985.1. GTDB lineage: Bacteria > Desulfobacterota > Syntrophobacteria > Syntrophobacterales > Syntrophobacteraceae > SbD1. The sequence goes on from DASPQK010000436.1 coordinate 1,876, forward strand.
GACGGGGGATATTGCTGTGGCCAGGGAGATTGCCAAGGCCGTCCGGGCTTCCAGCGGCGGTCTTTGCCACGTCAAAGGCATAGGCCTTGCCCTGGAAGACCGTGGGATGATCCAGGTCAGCCTCAACATAGTTAATTATCAAAAAAACCCTCTCTACCGCGTTGTGGAGATGATTAGAATGGAGGCAAAACGCTGGGGCGTGTCAGTTGTGGAAACGGCAGTCTACGGCATGCTTCCCGCCGATGCTATTCTCGACAGCGCCGTTTATTATCTCCAGGTGGCGGGTTTTGACCGCCGGCAGGTAATAGACCTGGCGCTCCTGGATATGGCCTCAAAGAACGAGGTGAACGCATGAAACTGACCAGCCTCTCCGTCAAAGACTATGTGCAAAGGGTGGCCGACGGTTCGCCCACCCCTGGGGGCGGCAGCGTGTGCGCTCTTGCCGGCAGCCTGAGCGCAGCCCTCTGCCTTATGGTGGCACACCTTACTCTGGCCAAGGAGAAGTACCGGAATGTGTGGGCGGAAATGTCGGAACTCAGCCGTTCAGCAGGCGATCTGGTTTCACGTTCACTTGAACTGGCGGAGAGGGATGCTGAAGCTTACGATGGGGTGGTATCCGCCTTTGGCCTGGCGCGGCAAGACGAGGCGCAGAAAGAGGCTCGCAGGGAAAACATCGAGGCAGCAATGATGCAGGCGGCCCTCGTCCCCATGGAGACCCTCCGGACAATCGAAACGCTCTTAAGCCCGGTTGAGGCGGCAATCGAAAAAGGCAACCCAAACTGCCTGTGCGACGCCGCAGTTGCAGTCCAGTTGATCCGGGCAGCGGCAAATGGCGCCGCGTATAAC
>DASPQK010000437.1:0-6647 GCA_035624985.1 Syntrophobacteraceae bacterium
AAAACGAAGATGTACCTGTACAAGAAAAGCAGTTGAATCGTGAAGGCACGAGGGACGCCCATTCTTGACAGGGCCGAACATATAGCATCCACCCCGGTGCAGGCAATCAACGCCAGCCCTGCGCTGACCGTCAGCACGTACTTCGCCATAATCGACGCAAACGACAGGGACCCACCAGAGAGTGTAAAGAGCCCCAAATCCAGGGCAGGACTGCGGTCCAGCAACGGGTTGAACAACGCCACGGAAAGAACGAAAGGGGATGCAATCAGCAATTTCTTCGCTATATAGCCGAAGGGAATGCTCCCGACTGTCATAACGGTCACCGGGTAGACGATCAACGGGGCAAGACAGGCCGGATCGTATTTGCCGAAAGATATGACAACAACTATAAAATAGATGGTGGTCAAGACCTTTACGCGGGCATCGAGTCTGTGAATCGGTGTGTCTTTGGCCGAAAGAGCATCGAGCCGGCCTATGTCGAAAAATGGAGACTCTATGTTTCCCATCGGCCCTCTGTCACCCCCGCTCAACCGTGCCTGCCGTCCCCAACCTTGATAGGGCTTATGGGAGGAACAGGACGCCATGCGACATCAGTTACGCGTCCTTCGTCATCGGTCCGTTATCCCCGATCCTTTATCCGTCCTCCGTCCTTTCTTTTGAAGGATTTTTATCCCAAAACCTATAAGGCCGACAAGGGCAAGCGACATCGCCCCTCCCAAGAGACCGGAAATGGAGGTTCCTGCACTTACCGAGGGCCAGACATCCTCTTTTCCTTTTGTCCCTTCGCCGGTTGCAGACTCTTCCGGCGCACCTTTCCTGAAGTTATAATCGGGAAGGAAGGCTATTTTTTTCTGCACCTCCGACAGCAGGGCGTGTATCCTGCCCTCAGAGCTTTGCAACACCCTGTCGCCGCGACTGCGGGCAATCGACCATTCGAGACCGTCGGGATTGGCGGAAGAAAACCATGAGAGCATGCCGCCTGTAAAGGCGGCGATCAGGATCAAGGCAATCAGCACGGGCCGGTAGGACCGGCTGCCGGGGCGCGGGCTTGCGAAATCACCGCGCCCCCGGTGGGAGCGGGGTTCGATTTGCCGAACGATGCCGCCCGGCCCTGCGGAATCGCCGGGCGCGGACCGAAACAATTCCGTTTCGAGAACTTCGGGGCGGGTCCTCCTTACGAAGCCGACAAGTGAAGCCGTAACGAAGCCCTCCACAATGCCTATTGCCAGGTGTATGGGCAGCATCAGCAAAATGAAAGTGCCGAAAGTCAGCTCGGAAATCCCCGAGAAAACCGTCTCAGTCACAACGCCGAGCGCCCCCAGTTGGAGAGCGACGATAGAGGCAACCAGGGCGGCCGAAAGCATTGGTTTGCGGCCCCCGCTTGCGGTGATTCTTTTGTAGACCAGGGGAAAAGCAACGAAGCAGGAGAAAAATCCCATGTTAAAAATATTGCAGCCAAGAGCAAGGAGACCCCCGTCGGCGAAAAAGAGGGCCTGGATCGTGAGGATCGAGGCCATGGTAAGGAAAGCCGCGTGGGGTCCAAGCAAGACCGCAAGAAGGAGCCCGCCTCCAAGATGCCCGCTCGAACCCGTTCCGGGGATGGTAAAGTTGATCATCTGGGCCGCGAAAATCAGAGCACCCATGACGCCCATCAGTGGAACCTTCCGCTCGTCCATTTCTTCTTTGAGTTTTCTGGCGCTATAAACGGTAAGTCCCGCCGAAGCGGCCCACATCGCACCGCCTACGGCCGGGGAGATCAGAGCGTCAGCCATGTGCATAATCGTTCTCCCTGAAGACAGTTCGCTGACCGCGGGGTTTCGGTGCGGTCGGCAGAATAAAAAAGGCCATGCGGCTCTTCGTGAGCATTTGGCCTTCTTGTGCCGGAATTTGCTTTATGAGTTGCTGAAATTTCCAGGCTTCGTGCCTGTTTTATGAGGAAAATAGCAAGGAGACGCCAAGCAGTCAAATGATTTTAGACGATGGGCCTTTTGCGGGAAGAAATTGGCTGGGTCCAAAAAAATATTTTCATTCCGGGCCGCTTGAGTTAAGGATTCTAATAGCAGGATATTATTAGATAAACGGGTGTCATCAGAGTCGTATTGAGCCGGCTAAGTGGACAGAGGCACTTTTTGAGCAGTTGACAAGAGTGAAAGTTGAGGTTAAGTTCTGCCTAACAAATTTTGGAACACAGTACAAAGTTTGGAACTTAAAATGACTGTTAGGACTTCAAGGAGATAAAAGATGAGCAAGAAACTGATTCTCGGATTGGCTTTGGCGATGGTGCTGGTGAGCGGCCTTTTCGTTAACGCGCAGGCGGGATGCTTTGGCTGTCTTCATTGGCCGTCGTGCTTGACATGCCAGCAGGCCACGGACAGGGATCTTGACAGGCCGGACGCAACCTGCCAGGGAGCATTTAATTACGGCCCCACCGTGCCCCAATTTATGGGTAACGCTGGTTATTAATTCGATTGACAACCCCGGCATCGCGGGTATCCAGGTTGCCACGGCGCCGGACTCAAATTCAAATTCTCGACGATCTCAATTTGAAGATCCCAATATGACTCGAAAGATGAGGTGTTAAAATGAAAAGACTAGTGAATTCAATATTGGCATCATTGTTCGTGTTCGCCGTTGTTGCAGCGGCGCCTCTCTATACCGACTATATCGACAACGCTAACCCAGGCGTGGTAGCTACTCAGGGTCCTCAGGTACCGGATGTGATGGGCGGATCCCTGTAATGCACCGCACTTGATAACGAGAACCTGACGACCCCCCGGCGACTCCGAGTCCCGGGGGGTTGACTTTTACCCGGCTTTCCCTCTATCCGGACTACTCAATTCTTAACATAGAACTCTCCATTCACACGGCGGACGGACAGCGAGCTGTCCGTTCCGCCTGGAAGCACAAACGGGCACAAGGCCCCAGGCTACATCGACCGTTGCGGCCATTCGCCGGGGCGACGCAAAGGGCAGGTATTTTTTTCGCATCTATAGACGTATCAGCGAAAAATGGAGGACCCGCTTCGCTGTGAACGGTCATCCCGCAATGCGCGAAAGTGACGGGTGAGAGCCAAATGTTTCAATTCCGGACACGGATTGACACGGGTAGATTCCCGCTGCATTCGCTGTAAATACAGGGAAATTCGCTCTTCCAATCCTGCAACAAATTGATTTAACTATTCTTTTCGGCCTTTATTTTCCGAAATAACAGCGCATAACAGCGGATACAAATGAAAATAGTCATACAAAGTTGCTGCTGAAGCGGTAAGAAAAGCGCAGGGGAATGATTCCCCTGCACCCCCGGGTTCCGCGAAGCGCGGAATCGGCCGCACGCGCAGGCGCGTGAGGCCGAGCGCTCGGCGCTGACGGCGGCGGCAATGCAGGCCGGCGGCCCTGCCGCCCGCCGCAGCGCCACAGTGAGCCGTGCAGCAGCAAGCAGCCAGGAGCCGAACCGCCATCAGATATTCTTTTTTCAAAGAAACGCAACGTATATGGTTGCTTCTCGACCGAGTAGCGGTCCTGCGCGGAGCGCGGGAGTTAAGAATCAGCTCAATCTCAACAAATATTATACTTCGTAAAGAGAAGTATTGTCAAGAACAAAATGAAGCAAAAAAGTTTACCATAGTTTTATCCCCCATCCCTTGAGTTGACGGTTCATGTGGGCGAAAGCCTGAATCCGGGGGCTTCCGGGCTGATTCCAACGGGACCGGCCCCAGACTTCCGTCGGCGTTGCCGATGAGGAACTGTTCGCAAATGTTGTTGAGGCCATGAATAAAAAAACGAAAGAGCCGGATTTTGTGATTGGAGGTTCTGATTTTCCCCGGGAGCAACCTCGTACGGGCCACACGCTCACTTTGCCAAAAAACACGCCGCGCTGCTGAAAGGCGGCGCGGCGTTTGGGGCGCGAGCTCGGGGTTGCGCCCCAGTGGGGCGCAACCGTAATTCAGGCTTACGTGGGATCTAACTGCGCTTATCTCCCGAAGAAACAGGGATTCCCAAGGGGAATAATCATACGGAGCAGGAAGAAGTTGCCGCCCACGTTATTTTTGGTTTCAAGCTCCCAGTTGTAGGTAGCCAGCAGGCTGATGGGCCCGAAGTTGTAGCCGATGATGGGACCCATGGTATACTGTTCCGCCTTGGTGTTGGGCTGGCTCTGGTAAAACACCGCTTTACTCGGGGGTACCGCCCCTACGAACTTATCGTTTTCAATCTGATTTTCCTGTGACGCGCCGACCCCGAAAGTCCATTTGCCGCAGGTATAGGTGATGGTATAGTCGGCTGCGAACTCGTCACCATTCTGATATTGGGTGTCGGAGTCCTTGGTGTACACTGTGTAGAAGAAGTCGGCGCTAAAGTTCCAACCCGCGTGCAGGTAGCTTATGCCGAGGTTGGGCGTAAACGCCCAGTTGTCGTTGGAGGACCAGGCGTAAACCTGACCGTCTTTACCAACCAACGAACCGCCCGTGTGGGGCGCGAGCGCCCTCATACTGTCATTAGGCGAGCTCGTACCGTCGTTCAAGCCAAACTGGAACGCGCCCTTAATACGCCAATCGCCGCACTTCCAGGACAGAGCAATCGGGATGAGGACGGTGTTGAACGCGCCCCATTGATCGCCGGTTGCCCACGCGGTAAGGCCCTTAAAGGGCCCAGCGGCAATCGCCGTACCACTATTGAGCCTAAGGGCGGTGAAATCGAACGGCTCAGCAATGGCCATGGCGTAGTCGGCGTTCAAAAACTTGCATCCGGGCACCCAAACCAGGATGGGAACATCGACGTAACCGGGAAGCTTAGCGCCGGACTGAGCTTGCGAGGCATCATAGGCTTTTTTTACCGGGTCAAAACCGCCATGCACCACGAAGCTGGCAAAATAGCTGTCGTTGATGAAATAGAGTCCCGCGGGAGGCAGGGCCCCGGCGGCCAGTCCTTCGTCAACGCCTCTCAGGTGGTAGTCCCACAGTTCCAGTGCATAGGCAGGCGTAACCACCATACACACTGCCATGGACAAACAGATTGCCAATAGAAATTTTTTCATCTCTTCCCCCTCAATTGCAAAAAGTTGATCTTCTCAAAACAGGGCCAGTAAAATCAGCGCCCTCCAACTGGTTCTGCTTTGCGCCCGCACATGCGGGCCGCCCAAACCACCTCCTTTCAGCCCCAAGATCGGCCCATCCGGACTTTCCGGCGGGCAGTCCAACATCATCGCCTATGGGCAGGGCCGCGCCCCGACGCCAACCCGGGCCGGGCACACTGCCCCTTTTCGGCGAAACTCACCGCATACACCTGCTATAATACTTTTATCGGATAGTCAAATTAATTTTTGAAAAAAAATGTCAATATTTTAAAAATCGAGAAAAAATGCCGACGGGACACAGGAGCTAAACCCTGACCCCCTCAGCCAGGCAAGCCGACAAAGTGAGAAGAAAAACTTCCGTAAGCTCGTTGATGGCGCCCAGCACATCTCCGGTGATGCCGCCCAGAAGCCGGCGGGCCGCCGACCGGACCAGGAGCGGAATCACAACGGCTGTTCCAAGCAAAGCGGGAGCAAGGCGCGGCGCGAGGAGCAAGGTGAAAGCGACGGCAAATGAGGCGGCGGCAAAGACCGTGCCTCGACTCAGGTGTTCGATGCTCGACCTGGCAAGACCTTCCGTTCGGGCACAAGAGCTTTTGTACGCGCCGACAACGATCGCAAAACGGCCAAGGGCGGGAACAACGGCCAGGGCAAGCCAGCTTTTGGCCATAATCAGGCTGTAGATGGCGCACGCCTTCAGCAGGAGGGCCAAAACCAGGGCGATGGCGCCGAACGCTCCGGTTGCGCTGTCTTTCATTATTTCAAGGCGTCTTTCGGGGGTGAAGCCTCCGCCGAGTCCATCGGCCAAGTCGGCCAGTCCGTCCAGATGAAACCCTCGAGTGATGAAGGTCATAAAGGCGCATGCCCAGGCGGCAAGAAGAATTGGAGGCATGAGCGTGTTGAGCAAAAGGACCATCAGACAGGTCATCAGCCCGATAAGAAGGCCCACCACAGGAAAGCACGCAAAGCATCTTCCGGAATCGACGCCGGAGATCTGTCCTGAAACAGGCAGACGAAAAACGGTCAGAAACGACAGAGCAATCGTGAATTGGCGCCACATTTTAAGAGTTATCAGTCAGTAATTTTAGTTTATGCTGTTTGATTTCCGGTTTTTACCATTCACCGTTCACTTCCATAAGCACTAATTTGATCATCTCATTGCGATTTGTAGGGGTGGGGTTTATCCCCACCCGTATCAGGTCCCAGCAATTTGTGGTAAGGGTGGGGTTTATCCCCACCCGTATCGGCCAAACCAGAGAACCATTCCGTCGATAAGCTGAAGCGCAGGAGATAATCCCCGAACGCACGGGATTCTGCCAGATATATCGCGCCACTTTTTCCAATGATTCCTCTTCCCGTAGCGCGTGGTCATAGAAGCTGCGCTGCCATAATACCCGCCCGTGCTCCAATCGGCGAGCGAGGGGCGTAAGCCGGCCCTTGAACAACCTGACGAAATCAACGATATCTTCGTCCTTCAAAAGCAAATGAAGATGATCGGGCATTATGCACCATGAAAAAAGAACCGTTTGCCGTGCCTGGACCATTTCAGGAAAGAGTCGCGTGGCGGCGCCTGCAAGTTC
>DASPQK010000438.1:0-5307 GCA_035624985.1 Syntrophobacteraceae bacterium
GCATGCAATCGCAATAGGCCGTCATGCAACGGAGGGCGGCAAAACTTAAAAGAGTCCCGTGGACCATCTCATGAGAATATGGGCATATATAGTTGTAGTTGCCTATGTCGGAATAATCCCCGAATGCAAATACGGAGACGAAGACCAGTGAAGCCGCGATAGCACCTTGTCGCCCCGACATTTTCCGCGCCAGGCCATGGATAAGAAAGATTACCAAGAACAGCAGCGCCAGGTTGACAAACGCCAACACAATCAGACGCGGGCCCAGGAGGCGAAACCACAACGAATTGAAGCAAGGAGAAAGGGGGCCGTTAAAATACGCCACATCGAGGTAGAGTGCTTTACCAAGGCTGAGCTGCCAGGGAATATAGAGTTCCCTTCCAAAGTCGACCAGGACGTCGGGCCATTTGTGCCATGTCCGGCAAAACATGCCGATAGCGACAAGGAACGCCGGAAAGAGATCGAGCCAGGGCGGCAGGTTTGACGTTCTGAATGGGCGGGGTTTTTCTTCGAGCATGAGCAGATAAAATCTAATTCATCCCATGGATGAATGGTCGCGCCTTTTCAGCCGCTGCCGGATCGAGTTCCATGATCCTGTCGTACTCGCGCAGCGCAGCGGTGGAATCGCCGAGCTGGCTATAGCCCAATAACAGGTTGTAGTGGGCCCCCGTGTAATCAGGAGCGACCTCGACCGCTTTAGCCCAGTGTTCGACAGCCTCCTTAATCCTTCCTCTTTGGGCCAGCAGGCTCCCGAGATTATTCAGTGCCTTCTCGAAATCCGGACGAATCCTTAACGCTTCTTCGTAATTTTCAATGGCCTCATCGATCTTTCCAAGCGCCACGAGTTCGATTGCCATATTATAATGGGGCATTTCGTTGTTCGGCTGGAGCCTGAGCGCTTCCGCAAAATGCGCCATCGCCTCCTGGCGCCTGCCCTGTCCGGAAAGGATCCTTCCTATGTTGTTATGGGCCAGAGGCGAGCCGGGGTTCTCCTTCAGAGTTTCGCTATAAAGCGTCCATGTGTCGGCATAGATGTTTCCCTGGCGCCACGTCTTCACGGCAAGGACCGTCACCACCAGGACCGCCGCAACTGTTAGCAGTCTCAGCTTTGTCCCGTGATGTTTCGAAATATATGCGGATGTGCAGGCCGCAGCCAGCGTTATGGGACCAATGCTTGCGAGGTATTGAAAATGGTCAGCGACATAGGAATAGCGGAAAGGGAAAACATCGAAAAAGCCCAGGGCCGGGAAAAGAGAAGCCGCAAAAAAAAGGGCCACAGCCAGTGGCCCGCGCCCGATGCGGCCGCGGCCAGCCCAGAGCGCAAACAGAAACCCTGCGCAGGCGAGCGCATAAAGATATTCCCACCATATCCCCCTGTCGATAGCCCAGCGTTCATAGTTAAAGCTCAAATGGACAGGCCACAGGAGCTTCCATGCGTAGAAGCACAAAGCCCTTCCGGCCAAAAGAAACCGCTCGATGAAACCAAGGCCCCAGTCCGCGCCTCGCGCGCCAACGTGGGTCCGTTCGAGCCATGCGGTCAAAAGGCCCATTCCGGCGCCGAGGGCGAAAAGCGACGCAAGGCTCAACGCCTCCGTGCGAGTAATCCTCCCCCTCTTCCACCATAACACGATCGCCAGAGCAACGGGCAGAGTGCAGGTAACCGTTTTGGATAAAAGCGCAAATGCGAAGTATAACAGTCCTGTCCAATACCAATTCCGCTGTGGAGGCGCGATGTTCTCGGAGATAGAGATTGAGTTGTCTGGCATGGTCTGTTTGTTTATTAAGCGGCTTTTCCGTGCGTCCGTGGGTCTCTGCGGTAAATTTTCCGGTTTCGGCTTTGCTGTGCCTGGCTTTTCATGAACCTTCGCAGGCCGTCCCAGCCCATAAAACCTCAAAAATGCGATGGCCGAGAGCATGTAAAAGCACGCGGAGAGCACGTTTTTGCGCTCCGAGACCCATGCGGCCGACTCGACATTTACGGGGTGAACGCAGAACACGAGCGCGGCAAGCCATGCTCCAGGTACTTCGAGCCTTAGCAGCAGGACATAGAGCAGACATGCCACACTCGCGTGGAGTAAGACATTAAGCAGGTGATAACCGAAAGGATTAAGGCCCCAGAGGTGTCTTTCGATCCAAAAGGAGCTGAACACCAGGGGATAATACTGCGGACTGGCATGCGGCTCGGTCCAGATGCGCGACAGCCCATGCAGCGAGGTGAGATTCCGGTTTTCAGTGACATATATGTCATCGTCCCATATGAAGCCGCCTTTCAGGGCCGAAGTATAGGAGAGGACAGTAATTGCGACGAGCAGCAGAATTTTCCGGCGCAGGGCATTGGCGCCTGAATCACTCATAGTGAGTCAGTCCTGATCAATTATCCGTCTTCTCCCACGAACCGTCGTCCGGCTCCACGTCGAAGACGCTCAACGCCCTGACCTCGATCCATGGGGCAGTGAAGGAATCTTCCGGGAGCGAAAAAAGCGAAGCCGGCTTGTTGGCTGCGGCGCTCATGGATGCGGCCTGCGCCATTTGCATTTGCTGGGTTACAGATCCGGTCCCCGATAAGACCGAAAGCCCGGAGAAACCTGTCGAAGCGGTGGGTACCCCAATCTCACCCTGAGAAAAGACGATATTATTCGCATTGAGCACCTGCACGGCCCCAAGGATAACGTTTCGCCCGGCGATGCCGGCCTCTCCGGCGTTGATGTCCCCTTGCGGGGCGAACAGGTAGATGTTGCCTGCAAGGGGCGGCTCCGCATCAACCTCGGGGTCGGGATTATAAGTGACCGCGCGTATGCCGCTGCCCACGGAAGGAGGACTGAATACAAGGACCTCTTCACCGTTGACGTTTTCCAGGGCCGGCGGGCTCGCAACAATAGCGGTTTTGGAACCGATGCCCGCGTTGATACTACCGGTATCGCTCCAAACGATGATGTCCCCGCCCATGAAAGTCATCACCCTTGATTCGTTAACGTTGACGTCCCCTACGGCAAAAATGTTTATGGCGCCGCCCTGGGCGGTGAAAATACCCGTGCTCTGTCTTTGCGTATCCGTAATGAAAGTGCTCTGGCCTACGTTCAGGCTGCCGTTTACAAAGACGAAAACAGGGGCAACCCCACACAGGCTGCTGACCTGCGAAAGTGTCATGTCTATATCGCCGGAGCCTGCGGCAGCCGATTTCCCGAAGAACGGCGCAATGACATCGGCCCTGGCCTCGGCCACGATCTGTTGGGCCTGGGCGGTGTCGCCGGCGGCCAAGTCTATGCTGTAATTGGTGCCCTCAGTCTGGATGGAGTTGAAGAACCGCACATCGGCTGAAACATTGGAGAAATCTTTCGAATAGCCCGCCGCCACGATCAATGTTGCCCCCGCATCGGGCAACTGCAGGGGATCCCACACATTTCCCACGGCCTGGATACCAGCCGTCGTTCCCAAATCCATCGACCCGCCTGCCTCGACAACCAGCGTCCCCGGCCCGCCCACCTGTATTCCGGTGAAATCTCGTGCACCCTGCACGTCGTAATTTGGCACCGAGCTGAAAACGATATTTCCGCCCGCCCTGATAGCGGTGACGTCCGACGAACCGTTGTTGTGGCCGAAATAATAGATATCGCTAATGTCCGCCCCGGCCGTAATCTGTGTCTCTTTAGGCACGAACAGCGCCAGGTTGCTGATGTCGCCGCCTGCGCTTATTATGATCGGGGTTCGATCGCCGGTATGGAGGATGCCGTATGGGTCGTCATACCCCAGGCTGTTAAGAATCCTGTTGCCGATATCCGGGCCTGTCCCCCCGATCCCCTGCGGCCCGTAAACCTGGTTATACAGGCTTCCCCAAGGCTCGTCCGACTGCTCCGACATGTGGATTTCAGCCCGATTGCCGTTAGGCTTCAGGCCGTCGATGTTTTTCCCCGCTTCCAGGATAAGCTCCCCGTGTCGGTAAGGCGCAAGGGCGAAGTCGCTGAGGATGTTGATGTTGCCGGCGGCTCTGACTGCCACGGTGGGAGGAAGAATGAGCAGGTCATAATCTTGAAGATTGAAGACACCGTAATAAGCGTCATCCCCATAGAGTGAAACGTTTCCAGTCACCGAAGTAAAGCTTGCCGACGTCTCAGGGCTATACTCCAGATCCCAGTTAATCGCGTTAACGGCAGGCCGCGCTATCGTCGGGTTGACCACAACGCCGATGTTGATGTCTCCCCGGGCGGTTACGTTAAGCGTCGCGTTGAAAAGTTCGATGGGAGGGTGGTTGGCGTTGGCGCCGGAAACGCCGAAGTTGCCCATCGCGTGCAGTTCGCCGATTCCGTCAGCAATGAGGAACCTGCCCTCCATGTTGCCGCCGGAAAAAATCGTCAGGTTCCCTCGATCGTTCATTGCCTTTGAAGTGAGAACGGTCCCGTGGCTGGTCGTGTAGGCATAGGGGGAGAAAGTTCCCGCCTGGCATGTAAAATCTCCGCCGGCATAAACCGTGAGGTTGCCCCCAGCCATTGTCGCCAACCCTTCGGTAACTATGTCAGAGCTGCCGCTTCCATAGTCGGCCGACCAACCATACTCAATGTTGTTTTTGATATTGAAGGAATCCCACCCCTCGGCCCAGATGCTTGTTTGATTCAGAAGGTCAGCGCCGTTGACACTGCCTTTGACTCGGATTTCAATGTTGCCCCCGTTCCCATAATGCCAGTAATCCCGAATGATTTGGTCAGGACCAGTCACTTCGCCCGTCGTCCGAATGCTGCCGAGGTAACCATTTAGCAGGTTCAGGTTCAAATCGTGGCCAGCATTTACGGCTATGCTCCCCGTGGCCGATTCGATCGCCCCTCCATTAATGGTTACGTCATGACCTGCCGTTGCGCTTATGGCGCCGCTGTAAGTGGCCGCGCTGTAGGAAATCGCGTTTATCATGTACCCGAGCGCCGCCCCCGATCCGATGATAAGGTCCACACCCGCCGCAAGGTAAAGGGGTGCATCTTCCGTATAGACGACAGCCTTGTTTGCAATCGTGAGATCCTTAACGCCGCTTTCGAACGCTCCGGTTTGCGCAGCGATTGCAGTGGGGTTTGCGCCGGCGAGATTTGTGCCCGAAACCAGGGTCATGCCCCACGTCTGCTTCGCGTTGCCCGAGTTTAAGCTGACCATATTGGTTGGATGGTCCACCAGGTTACAGCCTGTATCTATGCTGAGGTCGCCTGTCGCGCGAAGGGTCAGAAAGCCGGGGCCGACGGCGGAATCCCAGCCCCCGGAGGTGAAGTCCCATGCGTTTCCGACCGTGAGATCGCCTGTCGAGCGGACCTCAAGGCCGGGCATGAGCTT
>DASPQK010000439.1:0-4898 GCA_035624985.1 Syntrophobacteraceae bacterium
GAACATCGGCGGCGACCTTTCCTAAATTTGTCGAGACAGAGTCCCTTCGATCTGGAAGCAGCCTCTGAAAAGAAGTAGAAAGGATTGCACCCGGGTATTCTTCTAATGATTGGAAGAGACGATGGGAAAGTCGATCAATCTCCTGACGAGAATCCTTGGGACGGGTGAATCGTTTCAGGTCTGGCTCAACGAGAGGGAAACAAAGCCGATCTATCACCCGATCCAATTGATCCAACGTTTTTTGATTTCGACTTCCCGAAACGATCAGGAAGGGTTCCCGAACATTTTCAAAGTTCACACTCTTTTTTGTAAAGGGAGAAGAGCGGACCGGGATCTCCTTGGCCAACCCTGCAGAACCGCAGGCCAGAACTTCGTCCTTTACTAGGATCCAAGCCCTTGCGATACATCTTAGATCATTTGATGTCTTTGCGTCGATGAGGACAATCCTCTCTTCTGCCCGGAGGATTCTGCTGGCCAACGATCCGGGAACTTGGCTCAATTCTTTTCCACCGATGTGGCTGATGTCTTCTCCAATCTCTTTTTCCAATTGCTTGGGAATGGAGGAGGATCTTAATGGATCCTTAAATTCTTTTCCAAAGGATGTTCGATGGAGGGGAATTCCGTTCACTTTTAGGATTCCATCTTCTACGGTTCGGCCTTGAGCTGGATAGGAAGGAGCAAGAATAGCCTTCTTATAACCCAACTCATCAAGCATCGCCTCGATTTCCCAGCCCACATTTCCCCTCAGGGTCGAATCGATCTTCTTATAAAGGACACGTCCGTTCAGCTTTTTACAAATCCTTCGGACCATTTCATATGCCATTTCACCACCGAGATGGCGACTCTCCGAATTGAAGACTAGAGCGGGCGCATCGGGAAAGGGATAAGAAAATTTTAAAGGGACGAAAGTGGCAAATCCTTTCTCTCTAAACTGGACCCCCGTATCCAACGCCCCGGTCAAATCGTCGGCAAGGATGCCCAAACGCAATCGGCTGACCACTTACTTCCCTCTCAATTCCCCGTATGGGCCTCTTTATTGGCTGGAGCAGCGGATTGGCAATATCGTCTTAAGACACCCGACACGTTATTCTGAACGGGCCCCCTACCACGGCCTTGGAATTGAGCAAAAGGGGCCAGAATGCGCCGCGGCCTTTACCATGCCGTCACGCCTCCGTCCACCGGCAAGGCCACCCCATTGATGAATGCAGCTTCATCCGAGGCCAGGAAAAGCGCAGCACTGGCCACGTCCTCCAGGCTGGCGAGACGGCCCAATGGCACCTCGCCCAGGCGCTGCTGCCGACGCTCAGGGTCCTTCATCAATTCCTGCACTAGGTGGGTTTCCACTGTGCTGGGGCAGAGGATATTCGTTCGGATGTTGTACTGAGCATAGCGTACGGCCACCGACTTGGTGAGCTGAGAAAGTGCACCCTTGACTGTCGTATAAGCCTCGTCCGTAAACCTGTGGCCGATAAGGCTGCAGACAGAACCCATGTTAATGATGCAGCCGCCACCATTCTTGCGCATCACGGGCAAGGCATGCTTGATTCCGAGAAAGGGTCCCCGGACATTCACGGCCAGCATCATGTCTAAGCTCTCGACGTCCATCTTCTCGATGGGCTTGCGAATGTTGATCCCGGCGTTGTTCACCAGGACATCGAGTTTTCCCGCCTTATCGATCAGCCCCCCTATCGTAGCCTTCCAGCTTTCCTCGCTGGTCACATCAAGGCGGATGAACCAGGCATTGGCGCCCTGGGACATGAGTTGAGCGGCAGCAGCCCGGCCCTCGTCATCCTTGATGTCACCGAGGAAGACTGAGGCACCCTCAAGGCTGAATCGGCGTGCGATGGCCAGTCCCAAACCTTGTGAAGCACCGGTGACGAGGGCAACTTTCTCTTTGAGACGCATGGAATTCTCCTTCTGTCTTGCCGTCACTATGGGTTGAGGCATGGCAGCCCTCCATTCAACAAGGCAGATCCTCCAGTGTCACCTCAACCTGAGCAAGTCCATGGCCGCTCCGGCGATGGCGGATCCGGTGAGTCCGAAGCGGGCCAGGATTTCGTCATAGTTGGTGGCACTCGTTCCGAAGCAGTCCTTGATGCCGACTATTTCGACAGGCGCATGGGGCACAGCCCGTAGCGCCTCGAGCACGGCCCCGCCCAGTCCTCCGATGATGTTGTGTTCTTCGCTGACGACGATCGCCCGCACCCCCATGACCGCCTCAATGAGGGCCTCCCGATTCAAAGGCTTGATGGTACTTAGATTCAAAACCCTGGCGAAAATGCCCCTTTCGGCCAAAATCCCGGCCGCCTCCAGCGAACGACTGACCATGATCCCTGCAGCTACCAGGGCCACGTCGGAGCCATCGCGCAGCTTTGTGATTTTTCCGATAGAGTATGGTTCGTCAGCCGGAAAAAGCAAGGGCAGGTCAGAGCGATTGATGCGGATGTAAACCGGTCCCGGCCAATCGATCAAGCATTCCATCATTTTGATGGTCTCGATACTGTCCATGGGAGAGAGCACCGTCATGTTAGGAAGCGAGCGCATGATCGCTATGTCCTCCACAGACTGGTGGGTCTTGCCATCGCCGAAGTCTGAAAAGCCGTAGCTCGAGCCACAGATGCGTATCTTAAGGCTGGGTATGCAGTTTGTGGTGCGCAGCTGGTCGAAGGCCCTGCCGGCCGCGAAAACCGCGAAGGAATGGATGAAGGGAATCTTGCCCACGAGGGCCAATCCGGCTGCAGCGGCAGCCATGTTCTGCTCGGCGATGCCCATTTGAAAGTAGCGATCAGGGAACGCCTCCTGAAAGAGCACCGAGCGCGTGGACTTGCCCAGGTCAGCTTCCAGGGCGACGATGTCGCGATTCTCTCTGCCCAACTCAACGAGAGTCAATCCATAGGTTTCACGCATGTTCGGGTGGGGCTTCATGACTTTACCTCCTGCGCAGCCTCCTCTCCAGGGCGGTGCGCTGGGCCTGAAGCTCTGATAATGCCTGGCGATAAAGGTCTTCGGTGAAGATACCGTTGTGGAAGGCAGCGTTGTTCTCGGCAAATGAAAATCCCTTACCTTTAACGGTTTCGGCAATGATCACGGCCGGCCGGCCTGCTACCTTCTTCGCTTTTTCCAGTGCATTTAGTATCTGACCGATGTTGTGGCCGTCGATCTCCAGGACCTCCCAGCCGAAGGCTTTCCATTTTTTGGCAATATCAGGGTTGTGGAGAATCTCTTTGGTCGGGCCGGTGGCCTGGACATGGTTGAAGTCAACAATCCCGGTAATATTGTCAACCTTGTAGGCCGCCGCAGCCATGGCCGCCTCCCATATCTGACCTTCAGAAAGCTCGCCGTCACCCACGGCGACGTAAACCCGGTTCGGGCGGCCATCCAGACGGAGACCAAGAGCCATTCCCAGACCAACGGACAGACCCATGCCTAAAGAACCTGTGACTGCCTCGATGCCCGGGGTGCGGTCCATGTCGGGATGCCCCTGGAGGCAACAGTCGAGGGTTTTGGCTTTCTTTAGTTCCTCCCGAGGGATGACCCCCAGCTCAACCAGGGCTGCATACTGGATGAGAACACAGTGCCCCTTGCTCAAGAGAAAGCGGTCGCGCTCCGGGTCCTTCGGGTTGGCGGGGTTGTAGTGCATGGCATGAAAATAGAGGCAAGCTACAATTTCAGCCATCGAGCTCGATCCGCCCAGGTGGCCAGCTTTGCCTACGCCTATCATTTCCACCAGATCGAAGCGCAACTGTAGGGCGAGGCGTTCGAGTTTTTGGATTGTTGCGGTGTCAGCCATGATCGGTCACTCCCGTTCTGAATACATTTCAAACCCGCTTTGTGTTCGTCCAAAGTGGGACCGCCACTTTTGAGACAAACCCGCGACATGAGAAATTATGCCTGACCAACTACAAACCCTTAACGATCAGGCTTCCTCATAGGACCAGGCTGTGCGTTTGCATTATTTCCACCAAAGCCAGCAGTGTCTGGCCCAAAGTCGGTCTTGTCGTCGGCCGGGGTTGTTCCAGGAGCAGCCACCCCGGCTGTAGCCTTGAGACGCTCGATAGTCCTGACGATGTGTTCCTGCATGATGGTTTCCGCAGACTTCGCGTTGCGGTCGCGGACGGCCTCGATGATCCGTCGGTGATAGTGCAGCCCATCATGCGTTCCTAGTAACCTTACGATGTTCTCCATGGAGACTTCAAGAATGCTCCTCAAAACATTATTAACCTTGACGAGGACGGGGTTACCGGTGGCTTTGGCCAGTACAAGGTGAAACTCCAGGTCAGCCCTTGCGAACTCGGCAATGTTGCTCTGCAACTGGACCATTTGATCGTAGACGGCTTCCATATCGACGAGATCCTGTTCACTGGCATGCACGGCGGCCAGGGCGGCCGTGCCCTGCTCCACGATTCGACGGTACTCGAGAACATGCAAAATATCTATCTCGTCCAGGATGAGAAGGGGAATGAGGGCATTGAAGTTGACTTGTCCACTCAACTCTCGAACGAAGGTGCCCTCGCCGTGGCGCGTCTCAAGAATTCCCAAGGAAACCAAATGCTGAATGCCTTCCCGAATAGAGGTTCGGCTCACGTGCATCGTCCGAGCAAGTTCGTTTTCAGAGGGAAGTTTACTCCCTGGAGACCAGGTGCGACGCAGAACCTGGTCACGAAGCTGCCAGAAGACCTGGCCACGGACACTCTGTCTTCTGATGGGCTTGAGCATGTTGATAAGGGAAATGGTGTTGTCAACTTGTATGATATCTGACATCATATCGGCCGTCAAGCATTTTTTTGGGTTTTTTGTTTTTTTTGAAGGCCGGCTTTTGACATTCTACCCCTCGAACTTAAGAAATTGTCTAACAAGGCGATTTATATTGAAGATTTATTCTAAAATCATGAAGATAA
>DASPQK010000440.1:0-2366 GCA_035624985.1 Syntrophobacteraceae bacterium
TCTACGATGCTTCCGACCAAAAGATAATCAAATGCGACATGTGCAAGGGAGATCCCGAATGCGTGCGCTTTTGCCCGAACGGAGCACTGGTGTACTCAGATGACACTGTT
Source organism: Syntrophobacteraceae bacterium (assembly GCA_035624985.1). Lineage (GTDB taxonomy): Bacteria > Desulfobacterota > Syntrophobacteria > Syntrophobacterales > Syntrophobacteraceae > SbD1. The sequence continues at coordinate 111 of DASPQK010000440.1, forward strand.
GCCGTACGAGACCGCAAAAAGGCCTTTGCAGCCAAGTTCAGAGCCGCTTTCAAGGAGGTGAGTTAAATGTACGGTTGGACTGGGAATATACTGTGAGTCAATCTCTCCAGCGGATCGGTGACACGAGAACCTACGGAGCCTGAGCTGGCAAAACTCTACATCGGCGGACGCTGTCTTGGAAGCAGGATCTTTTCCGACGAGGTGGACCCGATGGTTGATCCGCTTAGCCCCGAAAACAAACTGATCCTGGCCACCGGTCCGTTTACAGGCACCTACGCTCCATCGGCTGGACGCTTTATGGCGATCACCAAGGGCCCTTTGACCGGGGCCATTGCCTGCTCGAACTTCAGGGGAAGTTTCGGTCCCAAGCTGAAATATGCCGGCTATGACTTAATCAATGGAGATGAGCTTAAGCCTGAGATGATAGTCTTGAAAAATGGAAATCACATTAAACATTTAAGTGGTCTTGAGACAAGGCTCGACGAGGGTGATACGATAGTTCTGATTCCTCCGGTCGGAGGCGGTTAGTTTCAATTTTGAAATTAAAAACTGAAAACTTTCCTTTTCGGCTTGATTCAAAAGGCTTAGAGTAAAGAGTGTAAATTTCACCCTTCACTCTTCACAGGCATGGCGACAGAGTGTGGACTCTTTGCCGATTTGTGATTAAGATATATGGATATTGCAACGGTCAATCAACTTTTCTTCGGTCGATGCCTCATTGTGGAGAGGGCATGATATGAACGAGCTGTTAGCGCCTGGGGGCAGTCTCCGGATGGTCGAAGAGGCCTTTGGCGGGGGCGCGGAGGCTGTTTACGTGGGCTCAAAGGGGTTCAGCAGGCGAAAGTGCGCCTGGGAGCTTGAAGATTCCCATATACACGAAGCAATCGAAATAGCAGGACGATTTGGCGGGAAGATCCGTATTGCCCTAAACGCTGAGATCCCGCCTGAGAAATGGACGCTCGTACTCGAAAAGATCGGGAAATACGCACACTGGGGCGCTGAAGGAGTTATAGTCAAAACACCCGGAGTCATGGAGCTTGTCAGGGATAGATTCCCGGAGCTGGTCATCCATGCAAGCGTCGGGTGTAATATCCAGACGGCGGCGCAAATGGCCCGATATAAAGAACACGGCGCCACGCAGATCGTCGCGAGCACGGAAATCGATACGCCGGGCAAACTCAAGACTTTCAAGGAATCCGCCGACAGGCTCGGGCTTTCAACCGAGGTACTCATACACGGAAACAGATGTGTCGGCGGGGTCGGAAACTGCCTCTTCCACGAATTGATCAGCGACAGCTATATAAAACGCACATACCGGGACGAAGACGGAAACGAACTGGTCGAATATGAAGGCTGGCCGGACAGAAGCGGAAGTTGCTTCAGGTTTTGCCTGCTCACCGATGAGCAGCGGCGTAAAGTGCTTAGGCAGCGCTCCGTCAGAGATGACAAAATCGAAGAAATCAATTCCCGCATCAGGCGCAATCCGAACGTTGCATTTGTCATCAATGGAAAAGAACTTTGGGACTACATGGACCTGGGTCTGCAAACCCTTAAAGTGCAGGGTAGAGAATACGCCGCCGAGCTGATCGGCCGGATGATCTCCTGTTACCGGGCATTGATCGACGCCCACCGGGAAGGTAAGTCCTTTGACGATCCGGCTTTGGTCCAGCCTCAGAGTGAATTGGATCACATCGGTATGGACCGGGACCGCGCCCGGATGCAGAAGACCGTGGAACTGCAGGCTAACATAAAAGGGTTGTTCGCCTGAACCTCGATTAGTCTCCGACGACGCCCTTATAGAAACGGTGCCCCTGATAGCTGAAAATTGCCCCATCCGGGGTGATCTCCTCCAGTTTTAAACCTGCGGAAATCTCCTCACCTTCCCGTTTTTTGGATCCATTTATGTTTATCCATCTGTCCTCGGGTTTCTTGGAGTAAATCAGCATTGAAACGGACAAATTTGGGAGGGCGTCCCGGATTTGCGGCGCCAGTTCATACCACTTGGGCTCCTGACGGGCGGCAGGTTTACCCGAGAATTCACCCAGACCTGTAAGAGGCTCGATATCTGCAATGATCCCACTGTCGGCCGCCGGCCGCAGAGGCCGCTCAACGCGTACGGCCTGATTTTTCCCGGCCGCTTCCAAATTTGCGGTCTTGAGGCCCTTTTTTGTCCCGGCAGCTTTTGGGTTCTGAGGCGGTTTGGAGCCATCGGGCTTTCTGACGGCAACCTCATCTTTTCGTGATACGCCCGGGGTC
>DASPQK010000441.1:0-9598 GCA_035624985.1 Syntrophobacteraceae bacterium
GTCATGGACCTCGATCCCGACCAGATCGAACCGCCTCCGCGCATCGGGACCCGCTTGAAGACGAAGTTCATAAAAGGCATGGGGAAACGGGACAATCAGTTCATAATCATCCTGGACATCGACAAGGTATTCTCTGCTGACGATCTTGCTGTGGCCCAGGATATGATTGAGGAAGCGGTTTAGTAAATCGCGGTCCCAATCCTTTTGAGCAGGGGTGAGAAATCGGGACGTGGAGGATTCGAGGCCAGCCTGATTTCTAACCCCCGGAAGCGGGTGTCGTTTGTTAGGAAAAATCAGCCGCCTCTTAACATAACACTAGACTGTGACAAGTATGCATGGAGAACAAAAAGAGATAGTAACGCAGCAGGACGAGCGCGTTGCCGTGCTCCGGGACAGCAATCCCGTAGACTATCCCACCATGAGACGTGCTGTTGCAACCATGTCGAGATCGGACTTCAACAGGTTGAGTAGAATGATTAAAGATTATTGCGGCATCAGCCTGCCTCCGGTCAAGAAGACCATGCTGGAGGGAAGGCTCCGCAAACGTTTGCGCGCTTTGGGCATGGAGTCGTTCGCCGATTATTGTGATTATCTGTTCGACTCGAAAAGTGTGGGCGACGAGTTTGTCCACATGTTCGACGCTGTCACCACAAACAAGACTGATTTTTTCCGGGAACCGGACCACTTTGACTATCTGCTAAACCGGGTCCTCCCTGAAATTGTGAGCTCGCAGGGCCTTGGCGTCAGAAGGCCGCTCAATGTGTGGAGCGCAGGGTGTTCGACGGGAGACGAGGTATATACTCTGGCAATGGTTCTAAGCGAATTTGCAGACAAAGTTCCAGGATTCCTTTTTTGGATTCTCGGAACCGACATTTCTACAAAGGTTCTGGCAAAAGCTGTGTCCGGCATTTATCAGCACGAAAGAGTGGATCCGATCCCCATGCCGCTTAGAAAAAAATACCTCCTGCGGAGCAGGTCTCAAGAGATGGGGCTGGTGCGCATAGCGCCTGAACTCAGAGCTAAGGTGCGATTTGAAAGGCTTAACCTCATGCAGGAGGATTATGGATTACGTGAAAAAATGGCGGTCATCTTCTGCCGGAACGTCATTATATATTTTGACAGGCCGACACAGGAAAAATTGCTGAGGCGGCTCTCGCAACAGTTGATTACAGGGGGGTATCTGTTCGTGGGACACTCCGAAACTCTTCATGGCATGGAACTGCCCCTGGTCCAAACGTCAACGACCGTTTACAGAAAAACTTAAGACGGGGCGACTTGTGAAAAAGGCCATCTGAATGAAGAAGCTGATCCACATCCACATAGGTCAACTCCATGCAAGCAGGGAACCTGTTATTATAGAAACCGTTCTGGGATCCTGCGTGTCTGTTTGCCTTTACGATGCGGTAGAGCGGATCGGGGGTATGAACCACATCCTGTTGCCGGGAGAGGCCGACCTGAAACACTTCGATGCTTCAGCGCGCTACGGCATCAATGCTATGGAACGGCTTATCAACAGGATCGCCGTTCTGGGTGGCGATCGTCGCAGGATTATAGCAAAAGTCTTTGGAGGAGCGCACATCCTCCCGGCAATTTCCCATAGCAATGGGATGGGCCGAAAGAATACGAAGTTTGTTTTCAAGTTCCTGCAAATGGAAGGTATTGACATTATCAATCAGCACGTTGGAGGGCATTCTACCCGCAAGGTCTTATTCCACACGGATACGGGTGATGCTTTCCTGAAAACTCTTCCGAACGCCGATCTGAATGCTTTTCTCCGTAAGGAGCTGAGGCACTGGGATCGGGTTCGGAGTATGGCCGAAGAATCGGGTGAAATTACTCTTTTCAACTGAAGCAAATGTAGAACGTCCAGGTTTGGTGAGATTAGGCAGATGAGATGGCACATGTTTACCCGGCATGGAAGGTACGCGCATGGCTAAGAAGATCAGAGTTCTGATTGTTGACGACTCCGCCGTTGTTCGCCAGGCCCTTCAAGAAATTCTTTCCTCAGACTCTCAGATCGAGGTCATGGCGACTGCTGCCGATCCCTTTATCGCAGCGGAAAAAATCAGGCAGCAAATCCCCGACGTCATAACCCTGGATGTCGAAATGCCGCGCATGGACGGCGTCACTTTTTTGCAGAAGCTGATGGCCCAGCATCCGATTCCTGTTGTGATATGTTCAAGCCTTACCGGCGGGGGTTCCGAGACCACGCTCAAGGCGCTCGAATATGGGGCGGTTGAGATTATTACAAAGCCAAAGCTGGGCACCAAACAATTCATAACGGAATCCGCTGTGCGGATTTGTGATGCCGTGAAGGCGGCCGCGCAGGCCAAGGTCAAGCGCATTGCCGAAAAGCCCAAAGTCCAACCGAAACTTACCGCCGACAGTGTCATAGCAATGCCCAAATCTAAAGCCATGATAGCAACGACCGAGAAAGTCGTTGTCGTTGGAGCCTCAACGGGTGGAACCGAAGCTCTGCGGGTTTTTCTTGAAGCACTACCTCCCGATGCGCCGGGGATAGCAATAGTGCAGCATATGCCGGAACATTTCACAGCAGCCTTCTCAAAGCGTTTGGACGGGATTTGCAGAATATCGGTAAAAGAAGCTGAAGACAACGACACTCTAATCAGGGGCCGCGCCCTGATAGCTCCCGGTAACCACCACATGCTTTTAAAGCGCAGCGGCGCGCGCTATTTCGTTGAGATAAGAGAGGGTCCTCTCGTGTGCCGTCACCGCCCTTCGGTGGATGTGCTGTTTCGTTCCGCTGCGCGGTATGCGGGGAAAAACTGTTTGGGCGTCATCATGACGGGCATGGGAGACGACGGTGCGAGAGGTATGGTCGAGTTGAAAGAGGCAGGAGCCTTCACTGTCGCTCAGGACGAAAAATCCTGCGTGGTTTTTGGCATGCCAAATGAGGCCATTAAGATGGGGGCTGTAGCCCGGGTTGTCTCTCTGGAAAACATGGCGCAGGAAGTTCTGAGGATCTGCGGCTGATCGCCCGTCAACTTGAAAGGCTGACTGAGTTCGGTTAAAGATCATGGCTGAACGAATTTAGCGTGCGGGATACCCTTCTTGTCCTTGCTTTAACAGCGCGATTCTGGTATTAGTCCGGATAAATGGGAGACAATGCGTTGGTCCGGGTGGGAATCTCGGCAAGAGGGACGGCATGAGATGGGGATGGCCTGTTTTTGTGGTTTTCTGCTCTGTTGCCCTGGGCGCATGCGCCGGCGCCTCTAACCCGGACGCCCGGAATCTTTCGCCCGCTTCGCGGCTGGATTATCTGGACAGCCAGAAAGTCGAGCTGCAATCATGCCTCGCACGATTTGACGGAACCCAAATCGAAAGAAAGGAAAGCAGTCTCCGCATTACGATTGGGTGCGACTCGCTTTTTGAGTCCAACTCCGACCGTATGATCCCCGCCAGTTGCACTGAGATCGACACTTTGGCCGACGTGGTGAAAAAATACCCGGAAACGAACATAAACGTGGACGTTCATACTGACTGTATTCGCTCCGAGGAGGAAAACCTCGCCCTGTCCGAGTTGCAGGCATGGATTATAAAAAAGGCCCTGGTCGATAAAGGCGTGGCGAGCTCCCGAGTCAAAGCGAGGGGTTGGGGAGAATCAAAACCCATTGTCTCAAACGCCACCGAAGCTGGCAGGAAAGTGAACCGGCGTGTAACGATAACGCTGGAGCAAAGTCGGTCGTGATCGCAAGATTCTTGATCCTGGCACGAGAAGCATAACAAAATAATATTCTCTACCTTTCCCCACCCCAATGGGTCCAAATTGAAAAGTATTACCTGCTCGATGAGAATCATAAAAAATCGCGGTATAAATTCCCATTGATGATTTTGAACCCATGGAGAGCGTTATCGAAAACTTCGGTCTTGCCTGGTTGATGGATGAAAATGACACAAGCAAAACCCCGGACCGGATTTGCAGGAGTAGTTGTTTCCCTTAGAGTCCTTTGATTGGAACAGCGGCAGACAACCCACTGGGCTATGGGATCGAGCATTTCCCCTGAGCCCACTCAAACAGTGCTATTGCCGTGGCGACCACCGCATTGAGCGATTCCACCTGGCTGGAAATGGGAATGGAAATTGCCGCCTTTCGGAACCCGTCTGGCAGCCCTGGTCCTTCGATGCCTGGAAGCAAGCCGAATTTTGTCGGAAATTTGAAATCGGAAATCCGTTTACCCTCCTTTGAAAGCGGGACAATGGGCAGGTCCTGCGGCAAATCCCGAATCGACGGCCCTTCCAGCAGACTGGCTCTAAAGACCGATCCGCCGGATGCCCGTACAGATTTCGGATGATAAGGGTTCGCCGCCTCTGCGAGCAGTATGATGGCGGCAGCGTCGAAGGCCACTGCCGAGCGGATTACGGCCCCCACGTTTTCCGGATCCTGAAAGGGGACAAAAAGAGTGCAGCCTTCCGGAAGGTTTTCGGATGGTGACCATCGGGGGATTTCCTCGATCCTTACAAGGACCATGGGGTAAGATGTCCCAAAAATGTCCAGCCTATCATAAAGAGAAGGGGCGAGTTGATACCACATAAGCTGCGGCGGCGAACCGTCAGGCGGAGGATTTCGATCCGCCGGGCTGATCCATGCCACACACTTTTCGGGGAGTCTCTCCAGCGCTTCGGACACCTGCTTTTGACCGAAGACGAGCGCCTGCAACTGTTTGCGTATGCCCCGGGAGGTAAGGAGTTTTTTCAGGTATCGGAAGGTTTCGTTGTTTTCGCTTTCTATGATTCTCACCAGTTTTTCCTTCGCAAGTTCAGCCCTTCTTGCCCAGGCCGGTGAATCCGTCCGCTCGAACACAACAAGTCTGCGTTCATCGGAGGAATTCGGCAGACAGTAATGATGGTCCCTGATAAGGCGAAAACGATTGCCAAACCTAAGGACTGCCTCTTCTATTTCTTCCGCGCATTGCGGGCCTTTCATGAAGATGGCCAGCCCTCCCCTGGCAAGCGATCCGGCGATTATTTCCAAAGTCCTGCGAATCGTTCCAAAGGCGCGGGTTATTACCCCGTTAACGGGCGCTTCAGTAAAGGCGCTTACGCTGCGCCCCAGGATGCTTATCTTTTTTAGTCCCAACTGTTCGAGGACTGTTTCGAGGAATTCGATCCGGTTGCGCCTGCTCTCGGCCAGGATAATCTCTAATTTGGGATTTGCGATTTTCAGGGGTATTCCGGGCATCCCGGCGCCGCTGCCAAGGTCCATGAGAGGCGAGGGCAGGTCGATGATCTGAGCGGGCATGATCGAGTCTATGTAAAGCTTGCGGACCATGGCGTCAAAATTGTGCACCCGCGTGAGATTGAGTTCCCTGTTGTATTGCCTCAGCAACTGGTGGTATTTCCATAGCTGCACCGCCCGGGCGGACGGCAGATAAATGCCTGAGGCGCGCAGAATTCTTGAAAGCTGCGCGGCGTCAGGTTCGGGACCGTGTCTGCGTGGCGGCGCTACGGGCAAAATAACTCCTTTCCTGGTTGCGGTATAAAGCCATCGAGTTTTCGGTTGCCGGTCGCCAGGTTTGGCTACGCACAAACAAGCTAAAGGCTAAAAACTGGTTTTCCATGGACGGCCAATACTTCTTCCATCCTTCGTGGCCGATTTTCCACCTGGACAATCACCTGCTGGTTGTCTACAAGCCTGCCGGCCTCCTGGTTCAGGCCGATGAGACAGAACAAATCTCGCTTCTCGAACTTGGCAAACTCTGGCTCAAAGACTTCTATAAAAAGCCCGGACGGGTTTTTCTCGGTATGGTCCACCGTCTCGACAGACCGGTTGCCGGAGTCATTCTTTTCTGCCGGACCTCCAAGGCCGCCGCAAGGATCAGCGAGCAATTCCGCGCCGGGGCGGCGGAAAAATATTATCTAGCGGTGTTGGAAGGAGAATTAAAGAAGAAATCGGGCAGCCTCGTCCATTTCATCGAAACGAAGGAAAACATGTCGAGCCGGGTGGTGTCCGGGAAAACAGGGCAGGCCCGGGAGGCGAGACTTTCGTTCAGCGTGCTTGATTTCGCTCAGGGCCGCACTCTTGTTCGAGTAAAGCTCGAGACCGGGCGACGGCATCAGATACGCGCCCAGTTTGCGCACATAGGTTACCCCATTGTCGGCGACCTGCGCTACGGCGCGTCCGCCCCGCTTCCGCAAAAACAGATCGCCCTGTTTGCCAAAGAACTCGTTGTCGATCACCCCGTAGGAGGTAAGGAACTTCGGTTCGAGTCGCCGCTTCCCTGTGCATGGCCCTGGCCGGCCTTATTGGAAGAAAGCTGCCTGCCATGGGATTGGAGAGAACTCGAAAAAAACTTAACGATTTAAGGACATATCTAGGGTTACAGGTGTTTTGACCGCGTTGGTCATTTTCACCTGCCCGTCGCGAACGTACCCGACTTGGCCCTCGAGCATGTTATAGCCGGCCTGTAGGCCGGTCGGCCTGATCTTGACGACGAGTCTTTCCGGGACGTCCGTCCTGATGTTTGAGGCTTCCGCGCAAAACCAAGACGAACCGGGGCTCACCACTAAAGTGCGGGCGTAACAGGGATTCCCTGTCCCGAAATCTCCGTTTGCCGCATAGCAGCTAAGCGACGGGGAGACCGACGAAATGGGCTCGGCGAGCCATCGGAAGCAGACCCTGCTGATCTGAGGCGTCTCTTCGCAATTGTATCTCAGGACGACGTCATAATCCAGGTCTTCCCGGACGTAATCGGGCATCTCGATTCCGGTCAGTCTCATCTCGCCTTCAATAAAAGGCTTAAATTGGCTGAAGGGCGGCTGGATAGAAGAGCACGAAGCAAGCAGAAGCATTGCGGCCAAGATCGCTAAACAGCTTTGAGGATTTTTCATCCCTTGCCCTTTCTCATGTTGAATTGTGGCGGTAAACACCTAAGGAGTGCACCTAAAATAGAGATTCCGGCAGTGAAAGTCAAACGACAAGCTCGTATCGGTGTAATTCAAACTGAGGCGCACCGGTCATGTTATGTAGTTATGAAGGATCGGTTTGAATCACCGCCCCTTATCTTCGGGCCCTCTGTTCAAAATCACGATTTTGGTTTATAAATATCGGCTCGATTCTTGTAAGCGGTTATGTGCCGAGGGCATGATGGAAAGCAATCGACAAAAGGGCAAGATGCGCAAAAGCAGGAGCACGCGCCAGGCTGAAAAAGGGCAGGACGTTGCGACTGCGAGTGCCAAACCGGGCGACAAGCATTTCGAGATAGAAATCTTTCGGGATTGGTGCAAATGCTGCGGAATCTGCGCTGCGTTCTGCCCCCGGGAATGTATCGCGCTGGACGATGAGGGCGTTCCGGCCAGGGTGGATTCAGACCGGTGCACGGGGTGCGGCTGGTGCGAACTGCACTGCCCGGACTTTGCCATAAGCGTGCACCGTAAAGACAGTGAACAGCGAACGGTTAGCAGTGAACGGCGAGAAACCAAAGAGCAAGACGGTGAACAGTGAACGGTGAACGGAAAAGACCACCGGGACGTCAGATGCTTCTCCAGGGCAACGAGGCCATAGTCGAGGGCGCGATTGCCGCCGGCTGCCGTTTCTTTGCCGGATACCCCATAACGCCTGCCACCGAAATCAGCGAAGCGATGTCGTACAGGCTGCCCGCTGTCGACGGAACCTTTATACAGATGGAGGATGAAATCGCAAGCCTTGGAGCGGTGATCGGCGCCTCCCTTGCCGGTGTGAAATCGATGACCGCGACCAGCGGACCGGGGTTTTCTCTGATGCAGGAGAACCTTGGTTTTGCTTGCGTGGCTGAGGTCCCGTGCGTAATCGTGAACGTGATGCGCGGCGGCCCTAGCACCGGGCTGCCAACCAGGGTCAGCCAGGGAGACGTGATGCAGGCGCGATGGGGAACTCATGGAGATCACCCGATAATCGTTCTGGCCGCATCGACGACGCAGGACTGCTTCACTACTACTGTGCGGGCCTTTAACCTGTCCGAGAAATACCGCACTCCCGTAGTCCTGCTTGCCGACGAGGTCGTGGCGCACACGCGTGAAAAAATCTACCTGCCCCGTTCCGAAGAGGTGGAGGTGATTGACCGTATAAAGCCTAATATGCCTCCCGACTGGTATGTACCTTATGAAGACAACAGCCTGGGGGTCCCCCCTATGAGTGTGTTCGGCGACGGATACCGCTACCATGTGACCGGACTCATTCATGACGTGCGAGGATTTCCGACCGAACGCCGCGACGAGATCGCCGCCTTCGTCAACCGCATTTTCAGGAAAATCAGTCAGCACTTGGCCGATATTCAGCAAATAGAGGAAGAAATGACCCAGGATGCGGAAGTGCTGGTGATCGCATATGGTTCGGTGTCGCGTTCGGCGCGCCGGGCGGTAAGAGATGCGCGTGAGCGCGGGGTGAAGGCCGGCCTTATCAAACTCGTTACTCTGTGGCCCTTTCCCAGGCAGGCGGTTGAACCTGTGCTGCGGCGGGCCAGGGTGGCGCTGGTCCCCGAACTCAACATGGGCCAGGTGTCCCGGGAAATCAAGAGAATAAGTAGAGGAGCTACCCGGATCGAGACCCTGAACCGAATAGACGGAAACCTGATAACGCCGGGCGAAATTCTTACCAGGCTTGTGAAAAGTTTTTAAAAATGGCTGAGGTCACAAGGCTCGTCCATAAATATCTGAGGCATGACAAGAAATTTCCTCACGTCTGGTGCCCCGGATGCGGCAACGGCATCCTGCTTGGCTCCCTTATTCGGGCAATAGACAGGACCGGTCTGGAAAAAGACGATATAGTCATAGTATCGGGCATCGGGTGTGCGGGAAGAATATCGGTTTATGTGGATTTTAACACCCTGCACACAACCCATGGGCGCGCTCTCACATTTGCCACTGGTATAAAGCTCGGCAACCCCAGGCTAAACGTCATCGTGATCATGGGCGACGGAGACGCCACAGCAATCGGCGGCAACCATTTCATTCATGCAGCCCGTCGCAATCTCGATCTTACTGCCGTCGTGGTGAACAACAACATCTACGGAATGACCGGCGGGCAGTTTTCGCCTACAACTCCCTACGGAGCATTCGCCACCACCGCCCTTTACGGAAACGTCGAACATGCCTTCTCCATCGCCGAACTGGCCGTCACCGCCGGAGCTGGCATGGTTTCGAGGGGATCCGTCTATCATGCCTCGATGCTTGATGAACTGATAAGTAAAGCTGTCCTCAAGCGCGGATTCGCAGTGGTCGAGGTAGTCAGCCACTGCCATACCCAGTACGGAAGAAGAAACCGGATGGGCGGGGCAGTGGAAATGCTGCAGTGGCAGAAGGAAGCCGCCATTCGGGTGGAAAAAGCCTCCGAGATGTCACAGGAGCAGCTTCGGGGGAAATTTACCATCGGCATCCTGGCCGACCGGGACCTTCCGGTCTATACCCAGGAATACGACAAGGTGCGGGAGGCGGCTAAGAGGAGTTTTAAGTTTTAAGTTTTGAGTTTTGAGTTGGAGTTTGTTCAGAGATGAGTGGATCAAGGAGCTATCGGGATTTGGTCGTATGGCGGAAGTCCATGGACTTGGCCCAAATGATTTATTCTTACACGCGTTCACTTCCCAGTGAAGAGATGTATGGCATG
>DASPQK010000442.1:0-22147 GCA_035624985.1 Syntrophobacteraceae bacterium
CTGACTTACGATGAAAACCTGATGACGGTCTCGATCTCGCAGGAGACGGCCGAAAATCCAAACGGCTACGTGCTCGATATCGAGCCCAAACTTGACGGTGTCCCGATCGGGTCCCGCAAACAGGCCACCCTGACAATCGAAACGGACCTCAGTGCTGATGAAAAAGCCGAGGTGCTGGTAAACATTCTCAACCATTCCGATCAGCCGGAGGCGCGACAGAAATGATGTGAGAGCAATACAGACGCGCAGAAGAACTCTTGTCACAGTAGCTGTACACCCTTCAAGTCGTGATGAAGGGCGAAATCTAAATTGATTCCAATTGATACAAATAATCCGATAAATAAAGCGCCCTACTTGCCTGCATGACCGCTACAAGAGAAATACAGTCACTGATAGCGAAAATACCCTGTTTGACCTGATTTCAATTCTGCCCGCCGGGTGGTATTAAGGTGCGCAGGATATGGTCCCGATAAATTGAGGAGAAGGTCGTGAGAACGGGGAAACCGGTGCGCTACATGGCTGTGGAAAGCTGCGACGAGGTCAAACGCAACGTATTCTGTCGCTACTATGGTGAGTGCCTTGACTATACCATTCGCAGGAAATGGCCGGGGTTTTCCTGCCAGGACTGCGGGTGCTACGAACGGGAAAAGCTCGAGGGTGAAGCCCTGACTGAGGATGCAGCACGCTGCATGGCCCTTGTTTTCATGAGCGGCGCCGTCGATCTTAGCCGGGAAATGCATGCCTGAGTTCCCATCAAGCCCGCCATTGGAAGGCGTGATTATGGCGCGATTCATTATAAATGGCGGCTTTATGTCTGCATTAGATTGCGACCGGTATTACTGACACGATGATAAGTAGATGTAACTACAAGTGAACTTGTTGTATGCCGAGGGTTGGCATCAAAGTTGCTCTATTGCTGTGGCGAAAATAAACTCTTTCCTCCTCAAAGCCGAATCGGTCCGCCCCACCGAAGCGGCTTTTCCTTTTTGTTTCAGTTAGAACATTTCCTGAAGGTTCATAGGGTCTTTTATCTCTATCCCCGGTTCTGCCTTAAGCTTCTTCTCACCGCGGTCATCAAGATATTTGGCCATTTCGAGAGGCACCTTCATTGGTTGAGGAATACCGGCGCCGGCCATAATTTGTCTAAGGAAGGCCTCGGCCTTGACTGCAAAAGCAATCGAGTCTCCGAGCACGCGCATTGCCTCCGGGGGGTTGTGGAAGCCGACGGAATTTTCCGCTCCGATAAAGACGGTGCGGTAGAAAGCCTCTTCGTAGAAATCGACAGCCTTCGCATAGAGGTCTTGGTCAATGGGCTTGCCTTCCGCCCCGGCCTTGCGGACAGCCTCGAAAAGCTTGGCGGTAGTCGCTGTAGCGTATCCAGCGCGAAGCATAAGCGACACTGTCCTGTCCTGGATCTCGATTACCCTTTCCTTGAGCCACTCCGGACTTGCGGCATGGCACTGGCTGCAAGCGCGCAAATCGTTTTTGAGGGGACTCATGACCCGGTGGTCGGAAACCTTGTGGACCCCTATTCTTGTATAGGGCATATGGCAATCGGCACAGGCGGCGCCAGCTTGCCAATGGACACTGTGGTTTGAGAAAAGTTCGAACTCAGGATGGCGAATGAAAGCCAGCTTGAAGCCGGTTACTGTCTGCTTCCATTCTCTCAGCGAGTCATCGCTGCGCAGCTTCTCAATTATATTTTCGACGGTGATGTCGCCCCATTTGCTGCCCTGCCATGGGAAGAAAAGGCCTGTTGAATGCATGTCCTTGTCCTTGGGGACAGTGTAGGTGACATGGCACTGTGCGCAAACGGCGGTGCGCATTTCCTGTCGGGAAAGTTTGGAGGGATCTGTTCCAATTACGTTTAGAGCTTTAACGAGGGTGAAGTTCCTCGATATTTTCAGAGACATGTCCCGGTTATCGTGGCAGTCGATGCAAGCCACACCCAGGGTCTGGTCCTTCTGCGGGATTCTTGCCAGCACATCCTTATAGGGCAGCCGATAGTAATCGAGCCCCATTTCCTTTTCGAGTTGGGGAGCGTAGGGGGTCTTACAGGACAGGCACACGCCGCCCGCTTTGAGGCGAGCGGAATCGACCGCGAGTTGGTCACGGATCATATTCGCATGTCCGCGAGGTTCATTGTACTCCGTCCCGAACCCCCAACCGCTGAACAATAAGGCCATGTATGGGTATTCAGCCAGTTTATCGTAAGTCGGCCTGTCTGCGTCAAAGCCTCTCTTGTACTTGCTCTTGCCCGGCGGTTCAGGCTCCTCTGTTTTCTTCCAGAGATTATACTCGTCGGGGTATGCCTTGCCCCAGATTTCCGGGTCGATCGTGCCGTCGGGGATTGTGACGGGTTTTACAGGTTCAGGCTTGGTTGGCTGGCATCCGTAAAGCGCCAGGGCAAGGATGATAAAGATCGATAACGATAATTGCAGGATGTTGCTGCTCATAGGCCCGGCCTGTCTGGCTCTGCTCATCATAATGTCTCCCCAAAATCCTCTTTCTGTATAGCGCCTGAACTCATCTAATCTGTATGGCGCCGCTTCTGACATGCACCAGGCGACGATGGCATCTCCAGCACTGGCGCTCGTTATCGATGTTTTCAACCGTGGTTTCGTGACAGCGAATACAGTTGCTCTGCAACACGTGTTGCGCATGTTCCGAGGCTTTGATAAATTCGGGGACCTGCCCGGAGTAGAAAACCACCATGTCCTTCAAGCCGTCAATGGACTTCCAGACGTAATAGGCGGCTGCATCCCGATGCGGGAGATGGCAATCGACACACTTTATTCTACGGTGCACGCCCTCGTGGAACCATGCCTCATACTCGGCCTCCATCACATGGCATGAGACGCAAAAATCGGGCGTCTCCGATTTTTCCAAGAGTTTTGGAGGCCCAAGCGCCGCGAAAACTCCACCGGCCGATCCTATGAGGACAGCAAACAGGACATATTTTATGTTTCGATGCATGGTCAATGACCCTATCTTCCGTCAGCAAGAATTCCGAAGGCGCAGCCTGAGTGGAATGCGAAACAAAATTGTGACTGCATATTAAGCATGCATTCTACAGAAAAAAAGAGACTTATCGGCGCTGTGATAAACATCGCATTGCTCACAAGAGTCAGGTGCGAGCGGCTTACGATGACTGTCACCACCGCGACGCGCCTGGTTTTTTCCGCCCTTGAGTTGACGGCTCTGCTCAGGATTCACACCAGCGTCCACAAATCGATTGTTCTTTAAATGCCGGGGATTCGGTGAGACTCACTGCACTTAGCATGAGAGCGGCCGTCGTTTGCGCTGTCATCTTAAGTGCCGCCTTCAGTCACTTGACGAGGGGGTTATAATTTTAATGGAAAGAACATTCTTTCCTTCCGGGGAGAGTCAGGTTCCCTTCCTCCTCCTTTCCTGACTCTCCTTTTCTCCGGCCCCTCTCATGCGAGCGCGGTTCCGCGTGATGCTGTATTTTTCGACCCTCTTATATACTGCAATTCCTACCCCTGGATTAGGGTCCAGACCGTATTTTAATTCTCCGTCTCCGGTGTATAGTTGGACTTCTCGTTGTCGGTTCCCCATGTGGGCAAGGTGTCAACTCAATTTATCCGCCGGAGTTTTTCTGAAAGCGGGGGCCTACGATGGAAATCAGCAACAACGATTTTGGCGCGACTGGATTCTCCAAACATCCTGAAGATTATGGCAACGGAGCCATGGCGACGGGTGAAGGAGAATACGGAGTTTTCCTGGATTCAAGTCCTGAGCAAAGATCCCATATTGTTTGCGCCTATCTAAAAGTACTCGAAGACATCAAGGGACCAATCGCGGTTGATGACTTGCTTCCCTATCCCAAGGAGCAGATCGGAAAGGCTCTTCTTCGTGAACTTGCGGAAGAACCGGAGTGCGATTTGCGGCGCCGACTTGAAATTGCCTATGTACTGCTTGAATCTTTCATTCCTTATGAGGACTACCGGGTTATAGAGGATTTTAAGCATGCCAGCCTTTGCGCTCAGGAGGCCGCCGACATGGGGGATCCAACATCCATACTCAGGTCGGCGCAAATGATGAAAAAAGCCAATGGAGACAGCGCGGTCAGGCTGGAAGAAAAGATTTACGAAAAAATGAGGGAAAGACAAAGGCGGTTGAATTCTTTTTAGACCAATTCGCGTTCAAGATCGGGCGGGGATGAACCCCTGCACCTCAACCTTACGCAGGGGAGGGGGAGCGCAGCGAATGCGTCGCGCGATGTATGCCCTCCCGTGACATCCATCTTGGGCGCAAATTGGAATTAGAACAGCCTGCCCAGGTCGATGATTTCGAGCATCGTCTTTTTGTGGAAGGCATTCCAGCCCACGTGGAAAACCATATCTGTAATTTGTCCGCAATCTGAGGGCGAAAGGTTTTTTTTGTCTTCCAAAAAGTTTTTTGCACCTCGCCACCAGATCCCTTCCAGCCCGTTTTCAAACTCGAGCTTCAGGTGATTTTGTCCCTTTCCGAAGACCTTTGCAGAGTTGAACCGGGCGCCGCGCAGTGCAAAGACGGGGGCCGGGTTGCCCATGCCGTGCGGCTCGAGATCCTCGAGGGCCTTGACCAGTTTGGGTCCTACAAAAGTCAAAGGCAATTCCAGATCGACTTTCCCGTCGGGGATAAAAATTTCTTCACGATGCCGGCGTGCGACCTCTTCGAGGCGGTCAGCAAATTCCTCGATGCGGTCCGAAACGATTGTGAGGCCGGCAGCCGTTTTATGCCCTCCCCATTTGATTAGCAGTTCGGAACACGTAGAAATCGCCTGGTGTATGTCGAAACCGGGAATGCTTCTGGCTGAACCTCTGGCAATCCCTGTAGCCTCGTCTATCGACAATATCACTACAGGGGCGTAATAGAGGTGCTGCTGGACTCTGGAAGCGGCAATGCCCAAAATTCCCGGCTGCCACCGTGAGCTTGCCATAACGAGCGTCCTGCGGGTGGGAGGATTCTCAGACAGACGGGCTGCGATTTCCCTGACGGTCTTTTCTTCCTGTGCCCGTCTTTGGGCATTGAGACCTTCCAATTCGTGCGCCAGGCGGGCCAGCCTGGATGGTTCGGTAGAGGTCAGCAGATCGTATGCGATTTGCCCCTCAGAGATACGCCCTGCGGCATTAATACGCGGCCCCAGATAGAAACCGATGTGGCCCGCCGTTAAGGTCTTCCCCTCCAGACCGGCGGCAGAGGCCAAGTATGAGAGCGGGGCGCTGCTGTTTGCGTTGAGATTGCGCAGGCCGCTTCGGGCAAGAATCCGGTTTGCCGAGACCAGCGGCACCAGGTCGGCGACCGTTCCGGTAGCTGCAAGCGCAAGGTATTTTCCACCGAGCGAGGTAGGGCGCAGGCCGGTTTGCTTGCTTTGCAACGCGCGCCTCAGCGCGGCCAGAAAGAGGAAGGTCAGTCCCGATGCGCACAACTCCTTGAAAGGCGAACGGCATTCCGGGTGCTTGGGGTTTATGAGGACGGAAGCAGGCGCCAGGGCATGTTCCGAAAAATGCTCGCCGCCCTTTCTCAAAGGGGAAATATTTTTATCCAAAAAAGGCATTTCGTGGTGATCGATCACTATGCAGTCGGCGCCCATGGAGCGCGCAAGGCGGATCGGTCCCAGGTCGAGGGTGCCGCAATCGAGTGCGAGAAAAACCTTCGCGTCCCGGTTCCTGGATATTGCGCGCTCGGGTATGCCGTATCCTTCGGATCGAGAGGGAATCACAACTGTAAAATCGCGGTAGCCGACATCCTGGAAGAAAAGAGCGACTTGGGCTGCAGATGTGATCCCGTCGCAATCATAGTCGGCAACCACAACTATCTTGCTTCGGTTTGCCATGTGGCCTGCCAGCAAAAGTGCGCCTTCACTCATCCCCCTGATACAGAGGTGCTCGGCGAGGTCTTTGAGTTCTGCACTAAAAGTGTGGGGGTCTATGTTGCGGTTTTGCAGTATGATGTCTATAACATCCGAGACTGTAGCCGGAGAGCGTTCATTCAAGATCTTCCAGCGGGTTCGCAGGAGGCGGTCTTGTTCCATATCTGCCTGAAAAGTTTTGAATTTCGAGTTTTCAGTTTTTAGCAAAATTGCGGGTCGGATCTATTTTTCGGTCCCTTTATACCATACTAAATGTCTGTCGGTATGTTAATTCAGTTTCATAATCGGCCGATTGCTGCTATAAGGTCCGCCGGAGCTCAGTGTTCAAATAAACAGTCAGGAGTTGTCAGATGGATACCCTCGTTTACATAATGAATTTTATCAAGGACAGAAATGTGGCTTCGATCACTCCCACTTCCTCGGTCGGCGTAAAGAAGGTATGCAGCAGAATAGACTTCAGCCAAAACAGCCTGATCGTGGAATATGGCCCTGGAACGGGTGTTTTTTCAAAATACCTGCTGCGCCGGATGGGAGAAGACTCCCGGCTTATTCTTATCGAGAGAAACCGTAATTTCAACTCCATTCTCGAAAGAAGCATCAGCGACCCAAGGGCGGTGCTGGTGCACGATAGCTGCGAAAACGTTCTCGAGACGCTTAGGATGTGCAGAGAATCGGAGGCCGATTACATTATCTCAGGGATTCCCTTTTCCTTCCTCGACTCGGATTTAAAGCACAGGATTCTCTACAACACTCATCGAGCGCTGAAAAGAGGAGGAAAGTTTCTCGTTTACCAGACCTGCTTTCAGACCAACAATCACCTCAAGGTCCACCTCCAGCAGTATTTCCCGATTGTGAGCTCAAAATACGAACTGGGCAATATTCCGCCCCTGAGGACTTACGAGGCAATCAAGATCTGAGAATCCTGCAGACCGTTTCCTGTGGTATTGACAAGCTATGGCAATTACTTACATATTCAATGACGGTCGTTTATTTTTCTGATTTGGTCGATTGGAGGCGTTAAAGGAAATGGCTGGTTGGGTTTGGGCCATCGTCTTTTTGATAGTAGGAATCATCTCCGGGGTTTTCGGGTTTTCGGGAATCGCCGGAACATCCACCTGGGTAGCTCAATTGCTCTTTTTCCTGTTGCTGATCGCTTTTGTTGTAACGCTTTTGTGGAGTCGAAGGGGCCGCGCTTGAAAGCAAAAAGGCCCCCTCGCGCTATTTTCTCGAAACAGAATTGGCGCAGCGGAGTCGATCACTTCGGCCCGTGCAGTCGCGCAACTCAGGTTTTCCAAAGACAGTGAGGGGTGAATAGCGACTCATGACTGCATAGAACATTGCCCTTGGGCGCTGTAACGGACGACAGAAAGCCGGCCCCCGAAGTGTATCTAATCGGGGGTCGGATGTCGGAAAACAGAAAAAACCATCCCACGGGCCGTAAGATCGTGTCAACTTTCTTTTGACGCCTGCTATAATAAGTATTTACCTGTCACTACCCACAAATCACTTTCACTGCTTTCCTGTGACCGCTTTCCTGATTTCCTTTTTGTCCACCTTGCCCACACTGGTCTTCGGAATGGAATCTGCGACGATGACCCTGTCGGGAGCGGCCCACTTCGAAATAACGCCCCGGTCGACAAAACCTTTAAAGAACGTTCTAAGCTCTTGTTCCGAAACTTTTCCGGCGAACTTTTCTTTTATCGTTACCAATGCGTAAGGCCGTTCACCCCAGATCTCGTCGGGCACTCCGATGACCGCCGCTTCGCTTACCGCCTCGTGCCGCGTAAGGATATCCTCGATTTGAAGCGAAGATATCCATTCTCCCCCGGTCTTTATCACGTCCTTAATCCGGTCGGTCACCTGGAGATAACCATTGCCGTCTATCCACCCGACGTCGGCGGTGTGCAACCAACCACCCTCCCACAGGGCCTCGGCGCGCTCGGATTCCTTGAGATAGCCCTGAGTAAGCCACGGGCACCTGACAACGACCTCCCCGACACTGGCGCCGTCGTGAGCAACATCCCGACCCTGGGCATCGACTATTTTAAGGTCAACCAGAGGGACTGGGAGCCCGGTACGACAGCGGATTTCCACCTGCTCCTGCTCATCCCAGGCGGTCATGTCGGACTTGAGGTAAGCAATTGTGAGGACCGGGCAGGTTTCGGACAGCCCGTATCCTGCAAAGACGTCGATGCCTTTTTGCCTAGCGGCTGTGCACAAACCTTTGGAAAGAGCGGAGCCACCTATGATAACCTTCCATCGGGACAAGTCCACGGCAGTGGAGGCCGGGCTGGTCAGCAGCATATGCAGGATTGTTGGAACGCAGTGGGAAAAGGTCACGCCTTCCTTTTCCACTAATCCAAAGATTACCTCGGGTATGTAGCGTCCCGGGTAGACCTGTTTGACGCCGAGCATGGTGGCCACGTAAGGTATGCCCCAGGCGTGGACGTGAAACATCGGGGTAAGGGGCATGTAGACGTCTTTCGAATACATTAGGACTCCGTGTCCCGACTCAAGGGATCTGGAAGCAGCCAACGCCAGGGTGTGGAGCACCAGCTGGCGGTGACTGAAGTAGACCCCCTTGGGAGCGCCCGTAGTCCCTGTGGTGTAAAATACCGTGGCCGTGGAATTTTCGTCGAAGTCCGGAAAGTCATATTCGCTCGAACTTTTCTCAACAAGCGCCTCGTATTCTCCCGATACTTCAAGACTCGTTTCGGGGACCGGCCCGCTGTCGGTAAGAACTACGAACTTTTTTACCGTTTTCGCTGCACCTCTGAATCTTTCCACCAGGGGGGCAAAATCAGCATGCACAAGGATCACATCGTCTTCGGCATGGTTTACGGTGTAGGCGAGTTGCTCCGGAGAAAGCCGCCAGTTCACCGTGTGAAGGACAGCACCCATCATGGGAACGGCGAAGAAGCATTCCAAGTACCTGTGGCTGTCGTAGTCCATCACGCCCACCGTATCGCCTGCTTTTACACCCAGGTCTCGAAGAGCGTTTGCCAGTTGGCCGATTCGCTTGTAAAGCGTCATATAGTCGTAGCGCTTTATGTCCCTGTAAACGATTTGCTGGCCGGGAGAGCATCTAAGGGGGGTATGTAGAATGTGCTTGATAAGAAGCGGGTACTCATAGGCCGAAGGGGTCCGGTCGATAAGCTTCGTAGCCACGTTAGTTCCTCCTTTCCTAAAGGCCTGAAGTCGATAATGATGTAAAGACGCGAAGAACGAAAAAACAGGAAATCGCCGGCCCCGCGTCCCCTATGTGTTGGGACGGCCATACAAGCCTTGGAGTTTGAATTCACCCAAAAGGCCGCCCTAGGAACCGAAGAAGACTTTCTGAAGCGTTTTGGGTGCTATGCCCGTCAAATCAAGATACATCGTGACTCCACCCATGAAGAAAGGCCAGCCGGCCCCCGTGATCATGGCAAGGTCGACCTCTTTGGGTCCTTCAACGATTTTTTCTTGCAAAATGAGGTCCACTTCCCGCGCCAGGCTGCTCAGGGCAATTTCGCGGATTTCCTCCGGGTGGAAGGTTTTATTTTGCTCCTTTACCCAAAGTTTTTCAACTTCAGGGTCAACTCTTTTTTCGCCCCGCACATAGATTCCAGGACTCCCGGCTTTGACCAGCCTCTTCAAGTTCTCACTCAACGGAAACCGTTCGGACCCGAAGGCATTACACAGGACTTCGTTCACGTGAAAGGCGACCGGCAACCCCACCATATCCAGGATTTCGAACGGCGCCATCGGCAACCCCAACTCGATCATAGCTCGATCCACCTCCTCGAAGCTTGCCCCCCGGTCGACCATGGTTACGCAGTCGCAAAGGTTGCGCATAAGAATGCGATTGACCAGGAAACCAGGGGAATCTTTCACTAAGATAGCCGTCTTCCTGAGCTTCTTCGCCAGATCGAAGGCAGTAGCCAAGGCCGGGTCGCCTGTTTTCTGCGCCTTTGCTATCTCAACCAGGGGCATGACCGCCACCGGATTGAAGAAGTGAAATCCAACCACCCTCTGCGGATTTTTCAGCTCGGACGCCATTTCGGTCACGCTCAAAGATGAGGTGTTGGTTGCAAGAACCGCTTCGGGCGATATTACGGACTCTACTTCGGCAAAGACCTTCTTTTTGACTGCCATTTCTTCGAAGACCGCCTCGATTACGAAATCGCAGTCAGCAAAATCACCTGTGTCAAGCGTTCCATGAACCAGTCCGGCCAAATATCTCGCACGTGTTTCTGAAATCCTGCCTTTGCGGGCGCTCTTTTCGAATTGCTCGTGGACGTAGCCGACTCCCTTGTCCACGAATTCCTGCTTCACGTCCTTCATTACGACCGGCAAGCCGAGACGGTCGATGAACAAATGGGCCAACTGGGAAGCCATGAGGCCGGCCCCGATCAAGCCCACCCTGCTTACGCGCGGGGGCTTGGTCTCCGGGACTCCTCGGGGTTTTTTTGCGTAGCGGCTCAACAGATCGAAAGAGTAGATCGAAGCCTTGCATTGGCGGGTCTTTATGAGGTCGCCGAGGGCCTTGTTTTCTTCTTCAAAACCGCGTTCCAAATCCCACGAACAGGCGCCCTGGATCAGTTCCAAAGCGCGGTACGGGGCTGGAGCGGCGCCATGAACCTTGCTATCCACAAAGGCCCGCCCCCTGGCTATCATTTCGCTGAGTTCGCCTTCGCGGGCAGGGCCTGCGCCAACGGTCGATGCCTGCGCCCGCTCTATTCCAGTTTCGCCCGCCACGATGCTCACGAGCAAGGCCAGCGATTCGTCCAAAAACTCGACCCCTTCGAACACCCGGTCCGCAAGGCCCAACTCGAAGGCCTCCGTGCCGCCTATCATCCGGTTTTGGTTCAAGGCGTTGAAGACTATAAGCTCGATGGCCTTTTGCGGTCCAATCAATCTGGTAGTCAAAGTGCATCCTCCCCAACCGGGCACCAGCCCGATAAAGCACTCGGGAAACCCGATGGAGCTCACGGTCCGGGCGACCGTGCGGTACTTGCAGTAGAGTGAAATCTCGAGTCCTCCCCCGAGCGCGGCACCGTTGATGGCGGCTAGAGTCGGATAGTCCAGGTCCATGATGCGCTTCATTGCCTCGTGGCCGGCCTTGCCGATGGCATAGCCCTGCTGGAAGGAACTGACGAAGGGCACAACGCTAAGATCGGCCCCGGCAGCAAATATGTAAGGTTTTCCAGTCAGCATGAGGCCCTTTACCCCATCTTCGGCCCCCAGACGGTCCAGCGCTTCATTAAGAGAACTAATCGAAGCCTGGCTAAAGGTATTGGGTTTCTTGTAGTCGTGACCGTTGTCCATCGTCACGATCGCGATCTTTCCTGCCGGTGAATCATAGAAGTGCGTATGGAAGAGAGTAATGGGTTCAGCCATCAAAAAACTCCTTGGCGAACCGTGATCCCGCGAAGCGCGGGCGTAAACCCTGAAAGGGAGAAACGATTTCGCCTATCTCCAGTCACGATTCACGGATCACGGATCACGATTCACGAGTTTAAATTTTCCCAAATTGCCGTTGCTCCCTGTCCGAGGCCGACACAAAGGGTCGTTATGCCATAGCGGATGTCCGGACGCTCGGAAAATATGTTGAGCAGATGTATGAGCAGCCGGGCCCCCGACGCCGCAAGAGGATGGCCGAATGCGATCGCTCCTCCCAGCTTGTTGAGCCGTTCGTCATCGGGGAACTTCAATCCAAATTCTTTCATAAATACGACGCACTGGACGGCAAAGGCCTCGTTGAGCTCTATTGCGCCAATATCGTCCATTGTAAGTCCGGTTTTTTCCAGGGCCTTTCTGGTGGCAGGAACAGGTCCGTAGCCCATTATTTCGGGCCTCACCCCCAAATAGACGTAGCCCTTGAGGCGCATACGCGGGACCGCCCCGATTTCAGCCGCTTTATCTGCGCTCATCAGAATCACACCTGCTGCGCCGTCATTTAGTCCCGAAGAATTTCCGGCTGTCACTTTCCCCTCTGCCTTAAAGGTAGCCTTAAGTTTTGCGAGCCCTTCCATAGTCGTGTCCGGGCGCAGCTGCTGGTCGCGGTCGGCAACGACCCAGCCTTCCCCGGTATAGACAGTCATGGGCGTTATCATCTTCTGAATTCTGCCTTCCTTGTATGCTCCAGCGGTTTTCATCTGCGAAAGGAAAGCGTATCGGTCGCTCACTTCTCTTGTGATCTCAGGATACATGTCATGCAGATTTTCGGCTGTCAACCCCATCGACATAGCGTCTGCGCTCAGAAGCCCCTCGGTTAGAAACCTGGGATTGGGGTCGGCGGTTGAAAGAATGGGATGGTGTCCCATGTGCTCGACACCCCCCGCAATGGCTACGTCGCATGCCCCAAGCGCTATTTCAGAGGCGGCCGAAGTAATAGCGGTCAGTCCCCCGGCGCACAGCCGGTCCACGGAAAATCCCGCGCAGCTTGCCGGCAAACCGGAAAGGATTACGCTGGAACGTCCCACGGTCAACCCCTGGTCACCTTCCTGGGTAAATGCGCCCCAGGCATTCTCTTCTATCATTTCGGGCCTCACCTTGGGATTACGGCGGAGAAGCGTTCGAATTACCTTAACCACCATGTCGTCGGCCCGGGTGCGCCAGAAATAGCCTTTTTCCCCCGCGCGCCCGAAGGCCGTCCTGATTCCGTCAATCACCACAACGTCTCTGGCTTTCATCGCTCTCCTTCTTTGCGATCCCGGCCTCCTCCAGGGCCCATTTGAATCCAACCGCAGAGCCTCAGAGGGCACAGATGCCTAATTTATTTGTCCATCAGTCAAGCGCGAAACCTTCATCCGGGATTTCGAGGGCCGATTTGTCGTTGTTCATAATTCCCCGCACCTTCCCGGCAGCTTGCGTGAGCACATGGTTGACAAAAAAGCGGGCCGAGCAGATCTTACCAAAATAGAAAGCGCATTCGCGGTTTTCATGCAGGAGTCTGCTCCGTGACCCTTCGTCGGCAGCCCCGTGCTCGGCATAGATCTCGTGCAGCCGCCGATCAGCCAGGTCGGCCTGCCACAAGAGAATAAATCCCATGATTACATCACCGAAAAGGTCCAGGCAGGGCTTGGCGTAAAGAACTGGAACTTCAAACTCGCCGGTGATGCTCTTCAGTCCGAAATACTTCGTTAGCTGAACCAGGCTTTCCTGCGCCTCGTCGTAGATCTGGACAAGGTCGCGCAGGCGGTAGTTCTGCCTTGCTTTCGAGATAATTTTACCGGCCGCCTTCAAACCGTCTTTTAAAAGCTTCCCCTGCTTGAAGGCGAGTTTTCGACCCACGAGGTCAAGGGCCTGAATCCCGTTTGTCCCTTCGTAGATCGATGCAATCTTGCAGTCCCGCATCATCTGTTCGACCGGGTATTCCCTTATATATCCATAACCTCCATAGACCTGGATTGCCGTCTCGCAGACCCTGAACCCCAAATCGCTCCCCACCGACTTGCAAACGGGGATCAGCAAGTCCACATAGCCCTCGAAAAGCTCCCTCTCCTCCTGCGTTTCGGCTACCCGCACCCGGTCGATGCAGTAGCCGGCAAGGTACATGAGCCCCCGCAACCCCTCGGAGCTGCTCTTCATGAACATCAACATGCGCCTTACATCCGGGTGCAGAATAATGGGCGTCCGGGGAGCATCAGGGTCTTTCATGTTTTCGATCGAGCTGCCCTGGATGCGCTCCTTGGAATATTGCAGGGCATGGAGGTAGGCGCTGCTTGCGTGGGCCAGCCCCTGGATCCCGACGAAGAGCCGGGCTTCATTCATCATGTCGAACATGATATGCATGCCCTGGTTTTCCCCGCCCATAACGTAACCCGTGCATCCGCCGTTCTCACCGAAGTTGAGCGTACAGGTGGCCGATCCATGAATGCCCATCTTGTGTTCGATCCCGGCGCAGGCCACGTCGTTGTCGACCAACTCTCCGCTCTCGTCTACACGCAGCCTCGGGACGAGAAAAATCGAAATACCCCTGGTGCCTTTAGGTGCTCCATCGATCCGGGCGAGCACCATGTGAACGATGTTTTCCGTAAGATCGTGCATCCCAGAGGAGATGAAGATCTTCTGGCCGGTGATCTTGAATGTGCCGTCCGGCTGCCGTTGCGCCTTCGTCCTGAGATTTCCCACGTCGGTGCCGGCGCCCGGTTCGGTAAGGCACATGGTCCCGGCCCAGTTGAAGGAGAAGAGATTGTCCATGTAGAGTTTCTGAAGCTCGGGGGCGCCGTGTCTCTGAAGAAGGTGCGCAGCCCCGTGGGTCAGGCCCGAATACATAGTAAGCGACCAGTTGGCCGCACCAAACATTTCTACACAGGCCGTGCTCAATGCGACCGGCAGGCCTTGGCCGCCCACTTCAGGCGAGTCGGCCATCGCTATCCACCCTCCGTCTCTGTAAAGCCGGTAGGGTTCGTGGAACGAGTCGGGGACCTTCACCTGACCGTTTTCAAAACGGCAGCCCTGGACGTCGCCCAATTTGTTCGTGGGATAGAAAGCCCTCTCTGCGAGCTTTCCAGCCTCTGCAAGGACCATATCGAACGCTTCCCGGGAAAAATCGGCGTACCGCGCAAACTTGCACAATTCCTCGATTCGCAACTGTTCATTGAGGATAAACTTCACATCCCTTTCATCAACCAGCAGTTTCATTTGTGCTTCCAATCTGTAGTGCCTCACCCTGTCCGATGCCGCTCGTAAACAATGTGACCAGCGGGTCGGCAAGGGAGACCAAGTTATATTTCATGCCAGACATCACCCAGGTCGAAACCACCTCGTCAAGAGTCCCGAAAATAAAATGTGTGACGAGCCTTACGGAGAGGTTCTCCCGGAACGTCCCATCACGTCTGCCGTGCTCAACGACTTCCCCGATCAAATCCAGGTACTGCGTGAGCGCGCCTTTGACGTTCTCACGCATGAAACGACTGCTCTGACGAAGCTCGACCTGAAAGCAGGCGGCCATGTCCGGATCGTTCTGGAATCCTCTCAGGTGCATCCGTACAAGACATGCCAGTCGCGAGCGGGCATCTTCCTTTTTCCCGATCGCCGAGCGCAACCTCGAAATTATCTCCTCCATCCTCACGTCGAAAATCGAAATGAGGACGTCCTCCTTATTCTTGAAATAGAGGTACACCGTACCGGGCGCGAGTCCAGCGTCTTCGGCTATCTGGGAGACCTTCGCCTTGAAAAATCCTTCTTTGGCGAATACCCTGACTGCAGAGTCGAGGATGCGGCGGCGCTTATCGGGCGCTTTTGAGCGCATGGCAAATATGCTTAATGATTTTGAAAATCACAACGGGCGCATCGGCAGCGAGACAATGAAGCAGAGTAAGGCGGAACATGGGGGGCGCTTTGAGGATTTATTCCGTGTTGTCGATTCGAGAGCAGCAAGCCGATATGCCCTTTTACCCGTTTGTTTTTCTCCGCGATAATGAATGAAGTATCATTCATTATAGAAAACAGCTACACTTTCTTTTTTGGTTTGTCAAGAGAATTTCATTACCCAGAGAATTTCATTACCCGTGTTGCCAGGGATCACCCATTCGCGTGTTTTTCCCCTTTTGGCACATCCCTTGCTCATCTTTTCCACGCGCAGTCCTCACGCCGCAATCGGCGGGCGGGATAAATCTTCCTGCCGGGGCATAATGTTAACTCAAGGCTGTCGGTCTTTGGAGCGGACCAGGGTTTAGAGACCAATGACCAGGTAAGGAAAGGTTTTTCCAGTCAGCGGTCACTATTCACCAGTCAGTAAGAAGTTCGCAGTTAACGGTCGCATAACGGCGGTTTTAGTGGGATGACTAAATTCAAAAGCCTGCCCGGGCTCCTGCTTGCCTGGTGCATAATCGCGGGTATCGCGCTGCCGTGGTGTGAGGCGGCCGAGAAGGACAACTCGGAGACAACGATAAGGAGTCTGCGCCTTTCGGTTAAAGGGAATCATACACGTCTGATTTTTGACGCTGAAGGCGCCAAGCCAAAAGCAATCGGTCCCCCTTCTGCCGATGGGATTTCGGTTTTCTTTTCCCGGATCATAGCAAAACTACCCGACAAGGTATTTAAAGACGCCAAGGCAGCGGCAAAGGAAGTCAAATTCAGGCGCGAGAGCGGCTTTTTCGAGGTGCTGTTCCGCGAGAAGGACACATCGGTTTCTTCCACGCTCAAGGAGGGGAAGGAGGGTAAATACACTCTTTGTCTCGAGCTGACCCCTCCCGAAAAGACAGCCGATTCCCGGTCCGATCGAACCGACAAGTCTGCCAGCAGGCCATCGCGCGAGACGCGGGACGGGAGGTCTGGAGATGTGCGGTCCCGGCCCTTACAGCAAACATCGGCGGGGCCGGTTGAAAATGCCGGCGGAAAAGTGCAGCAACTTGAAATAAGAAAGGTCGAGACCGCCGAGCTATTCGGCTCAAAAGTCTCACCGCAGGTTAAGAACGCTTTGGGCAGTGCTTCCTCGGGGGCCGGCCCCCGGAATGAGTCCCACGGACTCACCCCGCTGCGCTCCCCTGGAGCGGCGGCCGCTAATCCACCCCAGCCAGGGATCCCCGCCCGCGATGCAAAACCGGGCGAGTCTTCATCGGCTCCAGTTTCCAAACCGCGCGATTTTGTGGAACCTGACGAGAGTGGGCTGGAACTTTACAAAAGCGCAAACGAAAAATTCGAAGATTGCTCCCGAAACCTCGTATTTTGCGCTTCTGAAATAATCGAAGCTTACCAGCACGCGATGGCAGCAGGCCCCCGGTCAGCACAGGCCCCGCTGGCAATCTACAGGTCCGCGCTTGCCCGCTCCGCTATGGGAGACTATGCAAAAGCGGACACACTATACCGGGAAGTGGTCTCCAACTGGCCGGACAATCCTGTCACATGCCGCTGTTGGCTAGGCATAGGGGATGTCTTCAATAGAAGGCAGGCATACCTGGAGGCGATGGAGGCGTTTCGGTGGGCGCTTCGCGGCGCGGAGGCCAAAGAGGACAAGGCTGCCGCCTACTATGAACTTGGCAGGATGAACCTGACTCTTGGGGCGAGCAAAGAAGCCCTGGAGACGCTGGAAAACTGCGTCGCTCAGCAACCCGACTACTACACGAAAAAACCCGACCTTTACCGCTTCATCGGAGAGGCGCAATTCGCCCTCAGCAACATCGAAAAGTCAAAGGAACACCTGCTCAGATATGCCAACTACCAGCAAAGCGCTCCCGATCAGGACATCGTCCTGGCCAAGATCGCCGAGATTTTTCTAATCCAGGGGGACCTTGGCGCTGCGGGCAGAATGTACACACTTATCGGCAAATATTACACCGATTCGGAAGGAGACCTGATTTGCAAGGTACGCCGGGCGGAGTTGATGGAAAAAGACAACCTGGAGCAGGCTATCACCATCTATGACGATTTACGCGGCAAAGATCTATCCCCGAACCTTCGAAGGATCGTTTTGATGAAGCTGGCCGCGCTGAACGCAAAGAAGGGCGATCTTGCACACAGTCTGGACCTAATGGATGAGGCCTTTCCGGTAAGAAAAGACGGCTCTTCCCCCGGAGGGACCACGGAGTTGAGGGAAAAGGTCCTCAGCGACCTCATCAGCCAGTACTTTTCAAGCAAGAACTTCATCAAGGCGGTTCAGTTGCATGACAAATATCGCAGGGTTTTCGACTCGATGCAATCCCCCGACACTCTGGAGCAGATTGCCGAAAGCTACGCTTCGCTCAAGTTCTACTATAACGCCCTCGATATCTACGACGGGCTGATTGCAAAGGGCCGCAAAAAGGGTGACGACATGCTGCTGAGGTGCGCTCTGTATGGGCTTCGCCTTAACGACAGCGGGAGGTCTTTTCAGTTTTGCAAACTGGTTCAAAGCGAGTCGGCAGACCTGAAGAAATCCGAGATACTCGGACACATTTTCTACCGTGACCGCAAATACGTTGATGCGGTGAAGCATTTTGGCAAGGTCCTTCAGAAGGCGAAGGAATTCGAGATAGAGGAGCCGGATTCTTATGAGGCTTACGGGTGCTGCCTCCACCAGACCAAGAAGTTTGACGAAGCCATTCCCCTTCTCCAAAAGGCGTTGGAGAGAGCGAAGGCTGACGATGGCTTCACTCGGCGCTCTATTCTCGTAACGTTGAGCAAGTGTTTGGCCGAACAGAAGGAATTCCAGAAAGCGGCGGAGATGATGGAAACAGCGATCGGAGTTTCCATCGGAGATCAGAAAAACGAGATTCTCTATGAAATTTCAAAGCTCTACATCCAAGCAGGCCGGACGGATAAAGCCATGGAGAGCCTAAACCGGATCAAGACATCCGAAGACGCCTTTTGGGTCGCCGTGGCTCAGCAGCAGATCAACACAATCGACATGAGTTCCGGGAAAAACGGTGGGCAATGAACGTACTTGTGGTTGAAACGGATTCCAACGATGCTCGGAAAGTCTCGTTGTTTCTGAGGGCACAAGGGCATCTGTGTTTTCTGACCGACTCGGCGAGGTCGGCAAAAAGTCTGCTCAAAAAGGAATCGCCCGGCCTCGTGCTTCTTCACCTAAACGGTTTATCCGCCGCCCATACGCTGGATTTTCTTGAAACCGCCCGGAGCATGGAGCCGCCGGCGCCGGTTATCGTCCTCACCACCAAACCAAGGCTCGAAGATGCCGTTGAGAGCGTCAAAAATGGGGCCTACGATTTTTGGACCAAGCCCTTCGCGCCCGAGCGCCTGTCAAAAGTGATCGAGCACATCGAGGCGACAAGAGAGCGGAGTGCTCAACAATGGGCCCCCCATACCGGGGACGATCCGATAATCACGCATGACCCGGGTCTGGGCTCGATCAAGGCCCTGGCAAGAAAAATCGCCTCGAGCAACGCAACCGTTTTCATTCAGGGGGAAAGCGGAACGGGCAAAGAACTGTTTGCCCGCTACATTCACAGTCAGAGCGCCAGGAAAGTTAAGCCTTTCGTCGCGCTTAACTGTGCCGCCCTGCCGGAGACTCTTCTGGAGAGCGAACTGTTCGGGTATGAAAAAGGGGCCTTTACAGGAGCTATCAGAAACAGGGAAGGCAAATTCGAACTGGCGCATACCGGGACCCTTCTGCTCGATGAAGTCAGCGAGATCCCGCTCCATCTCCAGGCGAAGCTGCTGCGGGTCCTCCAGGAAAGCGAAGTGGACCGGCTGGGCGGCAGATATCCCGTACGGGTCGACGTCCGAATCATCGCCACCACCAATGTCAGGATTGAAGATCGCGTAAAGGAGGCAAAATTTAGAAAAGACCTTTATTACCGCCTCAACGTTATACCTCTTAGAATCCCTCCTTTAAGAGAGCGCTCGGGCGACATAGTCACGCTGGCTGAATTCTTCCTTGCCGAGTACAGCGTCGAGAACGGATTCACGACCAGATCTTTTTCCCCCGAAGCGCTCAAAAGGCTTGTGGACTATTCGTGGCCGGGCAATGTCCGGGAACTCCAAAACGTGGTCCAGCGGGCAGTTCTAATCTGTGAGACGAGTGTGGTCAGCCAGGACTGCGTTATTCTGGACACGGGGATCGAACAGCAAGCATCGCAGGCTTCCGGGTTTTCTCTGATGCCGCTTTGCGAAGTGGAGAAGATTATGATCGAGAAGGCCCTTGGCACCGTTGAAGGCAATCGAACCCGTGCGGCTGAAATACTTGGCATCAGCGTCAGGACCCTTCGCAACAAGCTGGCAGAATACCGTCAGGGTAGTGAGCAGTGAGCAGTGAGCAGTGAGCAGTGGAAGGTCAAAGAATTGACGGAAGATGGGAACAGTATGCTCACCGCTCACCGCTTACTGTTCATTGGTATGGTTTTCCAGCGTCCACTTGGCGCCGTCCTTCGTTGGCCATTCACTGGTATGAGATTTGCTCCCAAACACGGCAACAGCAAAGGAGGCTTGTTATGGATAACGGTGTCGTGTTCAACAGAACCATAAAGATGATCGAGGACCGGCTGAGCCTGAATGCGATGAACCAGAAACTGATTTCAAGCAATCTGGCCAACATTGACACCCCCGGCTACAGGGCAAAGGAACTCTCCTTTGAGGAGGCCATACGTCAGTCGCTCGAAGAGCAGGTGCTTCACATGGTTCGCTCCAACGGTCGCCATATGGCTCCAGATGATCCGGTTGAGGCCCTGGAAGCCTCGGAGGTGGTTGAAGTCGGCCCTGTGGACCTGGATACCGAGATGGTGAATCTCACCAAAAACGCCATTGAATATCAACACATGGTCGGCATGCTAAACAGGAAATTCTCGATGCTCAAAACAGCGATAACCGAAGGAGGTGTCTAATGGACCTCGAATCAGCGATACAAATAAGCGCATCGGGGCTTAAGGCGAATCGCGCCTGGATTAATGTGCTCTCCTCAAATCTGGCTAATGTGAATACTACCAGGACTGCTGAGGGCGTACCTTACAGGCGTAAGACGGTCATTTACGAAACGGTGTCCGCCGAAGGTTTTGCAGACGAGTTGAGCTCGGTGATGAGCGAGGGAGCCGACAAAGTGCAGGTAGCCGATATTGTTGCGGACCAGCGGGATTTCAAACAGGTCTATGACCCGGGAAATCCGGATGCGGACGAAAAAGGCATCGTCCAGATGCCCAATATTAACCCGGTCGAGGAAATGGCGAATCTTCTAAACGCGAGCAGGTCCTATGAAGCAAACCTTGCCGCCCTTCAGACCGCCAGACAGTTGGCCCTCAAATCAATGGACATAGGGAAATAGTGAGCGCTGACAGCAAGGAGCAGGAAGCAGGAAGTTTGAGGCCTTTAGCTTCCCGTTTCCTTCTGCCGCTGCACTGGAAAGGAATGGGTCCATGCGTATCGATCCGATCATGAAGAATCTATGCGAGGGCGCCCCAGGCGCCGTTATGTCCAAGAGTTCCGGGGGTGGCGACTCTGTTTCATTTGCCGACGAGTTAATATCGAAGGTAGGCGAGATAAACCGGCTTCAGAACAAGGCCGAGGTGACTATGGAGCAGAGTACGATCAAAGGGGCCGACAATATCCATGAAACCATGATCCAACTGGCACAGGCCGACATGGGGTTGGGGCTGCTGGCCAAGATCCGCAACAAGGCCCTGGATGCCTACCACGAAGTAATGCGCATGAGTTTTTAATGCAGTGAATAGTGACTATTCACTATTCACCACTGACCAATCACTAACCACTGTCCCGGGGAGAGGGCCATGAATTTCGTTCTGAAGTATCTTCGAAGACTTTATGAATATTCCAAGACCCTCTCGGTAGCGCAAAAGATTTCCTATGCCGGAGGCGTGCTTATTTTGGCGGGCGCTCTAGCGTTTTTAGTCTATGTAAACAACCGGACCGATTATGCCCCGATATATTCCGGGTTGTCTCAGAGCGATATGGGAGAAATCGCGCATGCCCTCAAGGGCAAAAAAATTCCATTTCGTATATCTGAGGGCAGCATCGACGTACCCAGGGAGCAGGTTTTTGAAACCAGGCTTTCCCTTGCATCCGATGGAATCCCCAAAGGGTCGGGCATGGGGTTTGAGATTTTCGACCAGCAGAAGTTGGGCAGTACTGAATTCGTCCAGAAAATCAACTATCAAAGAGCCCTCCAAGGAGAGCTGGCCAGAACGTTGAATGGTATGAGCGAAGTGCTGGAGAGCAGGGTTCACCTGGTAATGCCTGAAGACAGCCTTTTCAAGGAAGACCAGAAGCCGCCCAGCGCGGCAGTTGTGTTAAAGCTGCGTCCAGGGGCCAGAATGGCCGAAAAGGAACTGCAGGGCATAGTTCACCTGGTTTCGGCTGCGGTAAGGGGTCTGCAGGAAGATCGAATCAGTGTCATGAGCAGCGATGGACAAATTCTCTATAAAAAGGACCGGGAAGATCAATCGACTCAGCTGAGCAACTCTCAGCTGGAACGCAGGCAACAGATGGAAGAAGCCATGCGCGAAAAGATCCAGAGCATGCTCGATCAGGTGCTGGGCGCCAACCGGGCTCTAGCGAGGGTTGCGCTCGACCTGGACCTGGACCAGGTTCAAATCGCGGAGGAGACTTACAATCCGGACAGTGCGGTTGTAAGGAGCCAGCAAAGGTCCACGGAAACTTCGGAAGGAAATCAAACCCCCGGGAAAGGCAGCCCTGAGATCAGCGAAGGAAAACTCCTGCAGAGTCCAGCGCAGGAAGCCGGCACAAAACCCTCCAAACAGTCCAGCCGCCAGCGTGAAGTGGTAAAATATGAAATAAACAAGACCAGCAAACAAATCGTCCAGATGCCCGGCGGCATCAGGAAACTTTCCGCAGCTGTAATCGTGGACGGAAAATATGAGACAAAACCGGGCACCG
>DASPQK010000443.1:0-11034 GCA_035624985.1 Syntrophobacteraceae bacterium
GCTGTGCAGCCAGACACACCGCAGTTTGATCAAGCGCGCTATGGAACTTGGCGCCTATGGCTGCATAATCGAACCATACAGGGAGTGGGAGTTTTCGACCATGGTCAGGCTCATTCTGGGCGGTCAGAAGGTTGATAAAAAAACAAAGCCCAAGGAAACCAAGCGGCAGGAAAGAAAACCTCAGAAGAAGTGATTTCGGCCTCCAGTCCCCATACAAAATCCCATTTCGTAACAACCACAGGGCTACCCATAGAATGGCGCCCTTCCCGTTTTGGCGTGGCTATTAAGAATCGGAGCTTATACGGAGTTGCGTTCAATATCGGGCGGGGATTAACCCCGCCCCTACGTAGGATAAGGCTTTACACCCTCCCGAATGCAACGATTTGAACGCAACCCGGTATTACTGGTCAGGGAGCCGAGCGATCATGGCCCCAAGGCCGGTGACGCCGGACGCCACGTACATCCAGGCTCTCCGGAGTCACGGGCCTGCTTTATTCACCTGCTCACGGGCAGGAGGGGGAGACGTATTTCCAATGAATAAGCGACGGACCGCAAAACGAGGATGATTCCAATCCTGAGAAGATCGAGCGAGCGCATGAGCATCAGCAACAAACACAGCCATCCCTGGAACACTTACTTGAGTAAACGGCGCAACAGTTTACCGGTCTGGGTCCTCGGCAACTTTTCCACGTACAGAGTAATACGAGGGAGCTTGTAGACGGCTATGTGGTCCCTGAGGAAGTTATTGATTTCCTCGGTCAACTTATCAGAACCGGTAAACCCCGGTTTCAGCTCGACGACCGCCTTGACAATCTGCCCTTTCTCGGGGTCGGGGATGCCGACTATGCCCACATCAGCTACGGCCGGATGCTTCACCATCGCTTCCTCGATCTCCGAGGGGGCGATGCGGTAGCCCGAACTCTTGATCATGTCATCTTCGCGAGCGACGAAGAAGATGTTGCGCTCCTCATTCATGTAAACGGCGTCGCCCATTTTGTTCCAGCCGTCAACCACACCCGCTTTCTGCGTCTTTAGCAGCTTTTCGTTGTTCTCGTAAGGCTTCCAATAAAGAGTGCCCGAAGGGCCTTTCATTATCATGCTGCCCACGTCACCGGGCTTGCAGTCTTTGCCTGAAGCATCCACCACGCGGATCTCTACGCCTGGAAGGGCCCTTCCGATGGAGTTCGGCTCCGGCTTGGGATTCATGGTGTTGGAGGTGACCAGATGCAGCATCTCGGTTCCCCCCAGTCCCTCCCAGATGGGATTTCCGGTAAGTTCGGTCCATCCCTGGAGTGTTTCAGCGCCAAGCGCGTCGCCACCTGAGGTGTAGAGTCTCACCGAACTGGTATCGAAATTTTTAAATGCAGGGAATTTCATAAGGGCGCGGTATGCGGTCGGAAGCCCTGTCAATACACTAATGTTGTGCTTGGAGATGAGGTCCATCATGTCCGGTGGGGCAAACTTCGGGATGAGAGAAATGGTTGCCCCGCCTTCAAACGGAATCAGAGCGAAAGTCCCGAAACCTGCTGCAAAGGATACCGGCGCCGCCCCTCCCAGTACGTCTCCGG
The DNA here is from genome assembly GCA_035624985.1 of Syntrophobacteraceae bacterium. Lineage (GTDB taxonomy): Bacteria > Desulfobacterota > Syntrophobacteria > Syntrophobacterales > Syntrophobacteraceae > SbD1. Next base: position 1,569 of record DASPQK010000443.1, read on the forward strand.
GTTTGAGTTGATACACGTAGCGATTGACGATCTGGGTCTCTATAACCACGGGACGAACGAAATGAACGCAGCCCTTCGGCATTCCCGTGGTTCCCGACGTGTAGAGTATTACGCCGACATCGTAGGCGTCCAGCATGGTGGGTTCAAGGTCCGGCGATCCTTGGGCGAGCATTTCTTCGTAGACCAGGTTGCCGGCGGCCTTCACCTGCCCAGGGTCCCCCCCGATTACGATAACTTTGGTCCCGTACTTAAAGTTTGGCTTTGCGGCCTCTACCGGTTCCATCAGGGGCGCATTCACCACGAAGTACTTCATCTCGGCATCGTTCACTACAAAAGCGATTTCTTCGCGCGACCACAAAGGCGATGTAGGGACGGGAATCGCTCCGATTTTTTCGATGGCAAAGATGGTCACCATGGCCGGAGGGGCATTTACCAGCCGAATGCCCACCCTGTCCTGAGCCTCCGCGCCTGCGGCTTTGAGAGCGTTGCCGAATTGGTTGACCATCTTCTGCAACTGGGCGTAAGTAATGGCCTTATCCATGAATTTGACCGCCACGTTATCTCCCTTTCCCTCTCTGACGTGACGGTCAAGCAGGAAGTCGGCCAGATTCAGTTTGTCGGGAGTTTTGGCAAATTCTTCTAAGGTGACGTATTCAGGCCAGGTCTCCTTTTCCGGCAAGTAGTTTTTCGGTATTTTACTCATGCTTGCTCCTTCCTTTAATCAGTGAACCGAATATCGACACGTCGCCAATGCTGCAAAACAAACCAGACTTAATGGGCAATAAACATGCCAAACCCTCTACCAGCGGGCTTCATGTGACGGACGCCGGGTTGGGGGATATTCGTTGTGCTGGCACGATTCGTGTTGAGGCTGTGATAGTTTCGAATTTTCTCAGGGGAGTCGCATATGCAGGAATCCTCCGCCGAGGCGGGAATCGACCTCACGATAACGGTGCGCTTCGGGGACACCGACCCTTATGGGGTCGTTTACTTCGCATCCTATTTTCGTTATTGCCATCATGGGATCGAGGAATTTTTAAACCACTTCGGCCTGCCTCCCCATGAGGTCTTCAGGAACCAGGCCGAGGGGTTTGGCCTGCCGATTGTGTCAGCCGCATGCGATTTTCTCAAGGCGGTCCGCTATGGCGAGAAGCTGCGCCTGAGGGTGTCGCTTTCCAAGGTCGGGGAAAAATCGCTCACCTTCGATTTCCGATTCTATCGCCAGCCAGGGCAAGACCTTGTAGCCAGCGGTCATGCGACCATCGTGGCGATAGGGGCGGACTGGCGGTCCAGGAGCATTCCCGAGCGAATCCGCAATGCTTTTAAATCCCACCGCAGAGGCGAGGCGTCGTCCGCGCTTTGAGAGAACACAGCGCAGCGGCGCCGCAACAGAGCGCACAGGTGGCAGGATGGGTGGATGGAATCCCGCGCCTCGCGGGATCATCACTCGCTTATTCGCGAACCATCCCCCAAACTCCCCGACGGTTCTCGCCAATATCATGACCGGCATCGAACTCTTCTTAATGGAATCGGGCCTTGTATCGGAGGTGCTTTTCCCAAGGGAAAACGCTTAAAAGCGGAGACAGGATAATCATTCCGGATAAAATCGGGGCGCCCCCAGAATCGCAATTATCGGCGGAATGACCTCCCGGGCGATGTCGCTTCGAGAACCGCCGCCAAGAACCACCTCCAGGCGTCCATCGCAGATCTCTTCAGAAAGCTGCCGCATCATGCGGGCAATGGCCAGGTATGCGTTGATGGTTAGACCTGTGTCCCCATAGTCGCCCCGGTGAGTGTCGAAACCAAAATACCAGAATATGAATTCCGGCCGAAAGCTGCGGGTGCGCTCCCAAAAACCTGTTGTCGCCGTTTCGGCGTAGCGTGCGTCGGGGTCTCGGTCCCAGGGGCGGGCGGGTACCGCGATGTCCACTTTTGTACCGTCTTCTGACTGGTAGTTGGCATAGCAAAGGCAAACATGAAGCACGTCCGGGTCATTGGCAACGAGGGCGCGAGTACCGTCCCCGTGATGAGCGTCAGTGTCGAGAATGGCGACTTTCCTGAGTCCGTGGATCACTCGAAGCGCCCTGATGGCGATCACGACGTCATTGAAACAGCAATATCCGCCGAAGAAATTTTTGCCGGAATGATGGCCGCCGGCGCCTATAAAGGAAAAAGCGTTCCTGATCTCGCCTGTAGCGATCTTCTCGGCGGCCATGACAACCGCCCCCACTGAGTGCCAGGCTGTCGAACAGAGCGGGTCCAGCTTTACACCCTCCAAAAGCTCCCGGGAATGGACCGCCAGGATGGATTCCTCCGAAATGGGTTCGGGCTGGTAGAGAATATAGCGTTCGTCCTGGAGAAGATCATTCAAAGCTCGCGGGAAGTCCTCGAGACGGGATCCCTGAGTCAGATAGCTCCTCCGGCTGAAACTCGGATGGTAGAAAATTCCGGTTCGGAATCCACAGTGCTCGTCGGCATCCGGCTCATTTTTTTCCTTCACGAGATCTCGATGCTGGCCCGGCATGATTTGAAAGGTTCTCCCGATGTACTGCGCCTGCCTGCCCTGGTCTCCTACTCCCAGGATCTATGCCCCAGACGTTGCTTTTTGAGACATGATATCATATGGTTGGGATGAACGCAGTATAATACTTACGCATGATGACGCATAATGTAGGGAGAAATCGACCTGGTCAAGCAAAAAATCAAGCTCTGACTTCACCCGAAGAGGCGTGTGAAATTTGTCGAATGAATTGCACCATTGCACCACTAAAGATGGTCCTGAGTTCCACGAAGGACCATCTTCTGCGCCTTCTACGATGAGTGTCTCGACCATGCGATAAGCATGGATTGGCCGAACTTCTCCTGGATGGCATGCAGGGACTTTGTGCTGGAGACGAGGGAACGGGAGACGTGGGAGGACTAATTCAAGGTCTGCGCATAGCTTATGTCATTGCTTTTTAGCTACTTGTCTTGGTTCAAAATGCCGCCAGGCTGTTCAAGATATCGCCCACTTTATTTGCGACCGGCGCCGGGCGCCGGCAAGTCTAACGCGCTGAGCTTCACGGTCACACCATGACCATTACCTTGATGGCCTTGCGCATATCCATCGCCCGGTAGCCTTCGGGCACGCCGGCGAGGTCGACGGTGAGGTCCAGGACCGGGGAAGGATCGAGCCTGCCTGTCAGTACGTCCGGGAGAAGCTCGGGGATATAGGCCCTTACCGGTGCTACGCCGCCGCGCAAAGAGATATTTTGTAAGAACATTCTTCTGAAGTTGATTGCCGAGCTGTGATGGGGAACTCCCATGCAGCTCACGCTGCCGCCGGGACGGCAGATGCCAATGGCCGTGTTTAGCGAATCGCTGGTGCCCACACATTCCATCACGGAATCCGCCCCGCCTTTGGTCATTTCAATTACCTGGCCGACGGCTTCATCGCCCCGGTTGGTGATGAGGTCAGATGCGCCGAATCTTTGGGCCAGTTCCAGTCGCGTGTTCTGATGTCCCAGGATGATGATACGTCCGGCGCCGAGCCTGCATGCCGCTAGAACGCTGCACAACCCGACCGCACCGTCTCCCACAATTGCCACTGTCCTGCCTTCGCCAACGCCGGCCGAAACGGCCGCATGATGCCCGGTCCCCATGACGTCTGTCAGGGGCAATACAGCCTTGAGCAGTGCGTCATCGTTTTCGACCGTCGGGGGCAAAGCAACCAGATTGGCGTCGGCAAAAGGGGTGCGCACCATCTCTCCCTGTCCTCCGTCATTCTTCATTCCCCACACTCCGCCATGAACGCACGACGTCGGCAGCCCTTTGCGGCAGAATTCGCATTGGCCGTCGGAAAATATGAAAGGTGCGATAACCCGGTCTCCCTTCCTGATGGTGCGGACCACAGCGCCGACCTCTTCCACGATCCCCATCCACTCATGGCCTATACGCCAGCCGGCCTCATAGGGAGTCAGTCCCCTGTAGAACCACAAGTCCGACCCGCAGATGCAGGCGTGCGTCACCCGCACTATGGCGTCGGTCTGTTCCTTGATCGCAGGGTCGGGTACCTTTTCAACGCGCAGATCTCCAGGCGCATAAAATACAGTTGCCTTCATTTTCCGGTTCCTTTCTCAGGGCGGACATCCAGGCCCCCAAAACTGTTCATCTTCGAACCAGCTCCCTGCTGTAATGAAATCTGCCGTCGCGTGTGATCCATCCCTGCTTTCGGCGCTCGATGATCCAGCCGCTGTCCTTCTTGCCTCCGAAGGAAGTTCGAAGTGGAGCAAATAAAAAGTTCGGATTGTCGAAAACCATTCCGAAGTGTTCGTGAAAGAGTTGCACGACCTCCTCGGGCGCCGAGCCGAAGTAGTATAGTTGAAAGCCGTACCTGGTCCTTACTATCTCCTCGGCGGCACGCTTGGGATCGTCAAATGGCTTCAGGAGAAGAAAAGGTCCGAACAGTTGGAGGTCGGGGACCGGCCAGCCGCTTTCAGCTTCGAGGATTAATGGATGAACGGTCTCATCATCGATCCCGCCGCAGAGCACTCGGGCGCCGGAACAACTCTCGACTGCGTTCGCAACTATGCTCCGAGTACGTTCAACCCTGATCGGGCCGATATCGGTATCGGAGTCCATCGGATCTCCCACTCGCAGTTGTCTTGTCAGACTCAGTACGCGTTCACGAACGGCATCGAAGATCGACTCATGGATAAGGGCCTTTTTGAGGGTCGCGCAGTACTGGCCTCCGTTCAGAAAAGCGCGGCGCGCAATAAATTTGCTTGCTTCTTCGACTTCTGCGTCTTCGAATAGAACGGCGGCAGGCATTCCTCCGGGACCGGCAAAAAACAGCTTGTCGAATGCCTCGCGCCTGCTTCGATAATTCTCTCCTACCGCCAGGGCCCCGGAAATGAAAAGCACACGTACTCCCGGGTCATTGACACATTGGTTGCCGAATTGACGATTATCCTTTCCCGTCACGGGTTCAAGGGCCGTAACAGGTTTGCAGATTTCAGCCATGAGGCAGGCGGAATGGGCAATATGGGATGAGAAGCTGAAGCGAAGCCTGTTTCCGGTTATAAGGGCCGCGCCGGCAAGGCGCGCCAGCATTATTGACGGGGCATCGTAGGGGAAAATTGCCGCAACGGTGCCGTAAGGCACGTCTTGATCGATCAAGGTAATCTCTTCGGCCATCGTGCGAAGGTGCTGCACCGCTATGTCGACTTCCGTGCCGGTGATCTTTACAGGAAAGCCGGCGTCCAGTGCGGCAGCCTCTTGAAGGTCGGATTTTCTTTCTTCCAGGCGATCTGCGATCTCCAGGGCCTGTTCCAGGCCGTTTGCCATGCTTTTCATCCTTGTATCCTCCAACTGAGCTGTCTGATGGGGCATGTTAAACGTTGCGCCAATCAGGAGTTTTGCCAGACTTATGCCACAGAAGGATACTCTTAAAATACAGCTGGTTACGATACAGTCAATACGGCGGGAAAGATTAATGTGTATAAATAATTCGACACAGACTACGAAAGGCTGTATAAATATTTCGATACGGCCTATCTACATGCGAACCGGCAGTTGGGCGATTTCGGCGACCTGGTTTCGCGAAGGAAGGACTGGAATGGAGACTTTCGGTTATTTGAGTGTCCCGCCTGCACTGCTTCAGGCGGTACTGGACAATCCATACGAAGGAATGGTGATTATCGATAATCAGGGCATCATTCGCCACTTCAGCAAGTCTAATGAACCTTATTACGGGCTCACGACTGACGAGGCGCTCGGACGACACGTGATGGATGTGATTCCGACCAGTCGGCTTCCGGAGGTAGTGCGGACGGGACGGGCTCAATTGGGCGATGCGGTCACGATAGAAGGACGGCAGGTGATTATCAATCGCTATCCCATCAAACAGGGAGGAGAGGTTATCGGGGCGGTTGCCAAGATGATCTTTCACGACCTGAAGGCATTTATCGAACTGAAGCATAAAATACGAGAGCTTGAGAGCACTTTAAAGAGATACCGATCGGAAATCAGGGACCTTAATCAGTCGAGGTATTCTTTTGACGACATCATTGGGATCAGTGAGAAGCTCAGCCAGGCAAAGGAAATGGCGAGAAGACTCGCGGCATCGGACAGTCCCGTCTTACTCACTGGAGAGAGCGGCACAGGGAAGGAACTTTTCGCCCATGCTATTCACCACGCAAGCCCCAGGCGAGCGCACCCTTTCATACGGGTCAACTGCGCCTCCATTCCCGGAGAATTGTTCGAGTCGGAGCTTTTCGGCTATGAAGCGGGGGCGTTTACGGGGGCCATGAAGTCCGGGAAGCTTGGGAAATTCGAGCTTGCCCACAAGGGAACCATTTTCCTCGATGAAATAGGAGAGCTTTCTCTTGGGCTGCAGGCGAAGCTGCTTCGTGTTCTTCAGGACAGGGAAATCGAACCGCTGGGGTCCCTCAGGCCAAAGAGGATCGACTTCCGCCTGATCGCCGCAACGAATCGTGACATCGAGGAGCGAGTAAAGGAGGGCTATTTCCGAAAAGACCTTTTTTACCGCGTGAATGTTGTTTCGATACGACTGCCGGCGCTGCGCGAGATCAAAGAGGATATTCCGATCCTTGCGTCGCAATTCATTCAAAAGCTCCGTAACCGCATGCCCATGTCGGCTCCTGAGATGACAGGGGAGGTGATGGAACTTTTGCTCACTTACGACTGGCCGGGGAACATCCGTGAGTTTGAAAACGTTATCGAACGCGCCCTGGCTCTTTGCACCGGCAGCAGGATCACCGCCAAGGAGCTGCCTGAAACGCTGCTAAAGGTTAGAAGCGTAGGAAATCAAAGCCCCGTTTACGATGCTCGCCCATTACACCTTGCAGTGCTCGACGCTGGAAAGGAGCAGCTTATCGCGGCACTGCAGCGGTCAGGCGGAAATAGAACGAAAGCGGCGGCCCTGCTGAACATCCATCGAACGACACTTCACTACAGGCTCAAAAAGTACGGGATATCAACTAAGAAGGCGGTCCAGAGAGAAATAGCGGCTGAATCGACCATTGACCCCACTTTATGCGCATGATCGACACAACGCAACGTCTTTATTACCAAACAATATATGGTATCCTTCATAACCAGGTCCACTTTGATCCCGAGAGAGCAAGATTGTTCGATCTACGCCCTGATTATCCTGGCATCGACCACCAGCATGCCTTCAGGATAGGCGATGACGGGGTTTAGATCTATTTCGGCGATCTCCGGGTGCTCCGCCGCGATACCGGCAATTCGAAGGAGTCCCTCGACAACCGCGTCCTCATCTATTGGCGGGCTGCCCCGGAACCCCTTCAGAAGGGGGGCGCCCTTGATTTGGCCTAACATCGCGCGAGCGGCATCGCGTGTCAGCGGAAACAGGCTCATCGAAACGTCACGGAACAGCTCGACCGTTACTCCTCCCAACCCGAACATTATTACCGGTCCAAACTGCGGGTCCCTTATCATTCCTAGAACAAGCTCAACGCCTGGAGCAGCCATGGGGTAGACCACCATGCCCGTTACTGCGGCGGCCGGAAAGGTGCGCGCTGCGGTTTCCGTTATTTTTCCGTAAGCCTCTCTCAACTGCCCGGGCGTCCGGAGGTGAAGCCGAACGCCTCCCCAATCGGACTTATGTAGAATGTCCGGCGAGTTGATTTTAAGAGCTACCGGAAATCCGATCCGGTGTGCAAGATGGACCGCTTCGCCGGGACTTCTGGCGAGGCGCGCGAAAATGCAGTCAAAACCCTTGGACGCAAGGAAATTAAAACTCTCGATGGCATCCATCTGGGACCGTGCCGAGCTTTCGGGAAGCGTGTACCCGGCTCTGGCGCCCTTTGCCGCAGCCGGGATCAGTTGCGATAGCGCACGGATGCCTCTCTCGGGAGTCTGAAAGACGGGGATACCGTTGCGATGCATCTTTAGCCTCTCAGCTCTTTCAACCTTGGAGCCTCCAAGAAATATGACCAGCTCGTTTTCATTGGGCTTAACCGATTCGGAAGCGTTCTGGATCGGATCTCCGAAAATGACTCCAACCGTGTCGAAATGAGGTCTGACGGTCTCTATTACCTCTTTGAACATTTCTGAGGTGGCGTCTCCAGTCAGGTCCAGCGGATTGGAGCGTATCGCGTGTCCGGGGACAATGCCCTCCAGAGATTGCGCCAGTTGGGCCGGAAGGGGCGCCGTGTCGAGGCCTTCTTTTTCTGCGGCGTCCGTGGCAAGAATAGCTGCACCGCCGGAAGTCGTCACAAAGACGATCCTGTTTCCGGCCGGTGGTTTGAGATAGGCAAAAGCCTTCGAAAAGTCGTAGAGTTCTTCGAGGGTGTCAGCCCGGTGCACGCCATAGCGCGTAATTAGCGCAGAATAGATCGCATCTGTGCCTGCAAGCGACTTGGTGTGGGACTCGGCAGCTATCCTGCCGCGCGGCGTGCGGCCCGATTTGAGCATGACAAGAGGCTTGGTCAGGGTTTCAAGCGTTTTGCGGAACCGGTCCGCATCTTTTATGCCTTCAAGGTAGCAGGCGATCACCTTCGTATTGGGGTCTGCTTCATAGTGTTCGATCAGCTCGACTTCATTTATGTCCGCGCGATTTCCCAGACCCGCAAAACCGGACACCCCGAGTTCGTCTTCCTCCAGCCAGTCGAGCATCGCCGCCCCGACGGTGCCGCTTTGGCTGATGACGGCTATACGGCCTCTTCGCGTGAGAAGGGGCCAAGTGGCACACATCGAGTGGTACGGGTTGTTTACACCCTGGCAATTTGGCCCGAGCAACCGAACCCCGTTTTGTGCTGCAACCGCTGCCAGTTCCTTCTGGAGTTCATCTCCCTGCGGACCGGCTTCGCTGAATCCCCCCGAGATCACAACCGCGCCTTTTATGCCGCGCTCACCGCAGTCTCGGACCGCCTGGGGAACGATTTTGGCCGGTATTATAATCACGGCGAGGTCCACCGGTTCTGAGACTTCCCTGACATTCCTGTAGCAGTTGAGCCCAAGAATCATTTCAGCCTTTGGGTTTATAGGGTGGATGGCTCCTTGAAAGCCGCCCTCTATCAGGTTTTTCAATATTTCGTGACCGTACTTCCGCGGGTCCTCGGAAGCACCGATCACGGCAATGCTTGCAGGATTGAACATGAATCCAAGTTCTGACGGCATGAAGGCATCTCCATGAGGATCGCAAACTCCCCAAAGTGGATTGCTAAGTGGATTAATGCATTAACTTCTGCACTTTGCATCGAAACCCCGTATTAGGCCCGGATTTTTGCCCCAAAAACCTCTCGTTTACTCCCTAACCACCAATAGCATACAATTTTCCCAATACAGTACGCAATTCAAACGTGCGTTGAACTGGTTTTTGCTGTTTCCCGACACACCTCCTCACACAGTTGGTTGATTTGTCGTCCCCACGCAGGAGAATAGAATACCGCAATACCGGCCTGATGGGATTTGTCCGATAAGGAAAAGGGCAACCACCCTG